>JBBTCG010000195.1:0-24033 GCA_038043305.1 Deltaproteobacteria bacterium
GGGCGAGAGGATTCGAACCTCCGGCCCCCGCGTCCCGAACGCGGTGCTCTACCAGACTGAGCCACGCCCCGACTGAAATCCCAAGACTAAATTTTATAGCACATTGTTTTGCGTTTGGCAAACACTTTTGTTCGTGAGGTGAAGGCAGGTATTTAGAAGGCGAGAAGATTCACCATGTTCAGCAGTTGTGCGGCAGTAAACGGTTTCAGGAGCCAGCCGGTTGCCCCGGCCTCCTTCCATTCCATCTGCTTATGCAGCGTCTTGTCCGTTGCAATGATGAGGATCGGCACGTAACGCAGCCTTGAGGAGAGCCGCACGGACTTTATGAATGAGGCAACGTCAATGTCGGATATATCCGCGCTTACTATCATCAGGGACGGCCTGTCCGCCTTGGCGATCTCCGCAATCGTTTGCTCTGACGCATCCGTCTGCTCCACGGTATAATCCTGCATCTTGAGCATGCCGGCAACCATAGCCCTTGACGAGTCCTCAGGCGATACTATTATAACGGTTTTTGCCATTGCAAGACTGGGTAGAGGCGCATCAACGGCGGTTATCGCCTCATTAATAGGCATGGCGTAGTGTGTGCGCATACGGGCATCCTCTCCTATACTATATCGCGTTAACGGGACGCATCTCTATCGGGAGAAGGGTTGATTTTTCACTAAACCAAAGGATTATGGCGTTTGATAGGGTTTAAGGCTGAACGTCAGGCAACGGCGGATTGGATGGCAACGTGATGCTACTCAGGATTAACCAGACCTTTGCGTATGGCGAGCTTTATGAGGCCGGCCATGTCGTTGCATCTCAATTTCTTCATAAGGTTATTTCTGTGGCTCTTTACGGTTGCCACTGAGATAAAGAGCTTCTCAGCCATCTCCCTGCTGGTGGCGCCGTCGGCAAGGTGCTTCAAGACCTCTCTCTCCCTTGCGGTTAGCGCGTCGAACGGGTCGCTCCCACGATCCTTTTTCACTATGTCCACAAAGTCATTGAGGAGCTGCTCGGCCACGGCCGGGCTTGCGAACTTCTCTCCGGCAATCACCTTATCAACCGCGTTGAGAAGCTCCTTTGGCGCGGAGTCTTTGAGCACGTAAGCCGTTGCGCCCGCCCTGAACGCCTCTATGGCGTGATACACGTCCGCGTGCATGGACAACATGACAACCTTTGTCTTGGGCAGCTCCTCGGTTATGCGCTTGGCGGCCTCTATGCCGCTCAAACCCGGCATGGTGATGTCCATTATCACCACGTCAGGCTTGATGGAGCTTATCTCCTTGAGCGCCTGAGTGCCGGTGTCGGCCTCTCCAACGACGGTAAAGCCGCCGTGCCCATGGAACAGAGCCTTGATGCCGTCCCTCAACACCGGATGGTCATCGGCTATATATACCTTTATCTTCTTCATGGATTTCACGAATTATAGATGAAAATCGGTACAATTGCAACCTTGAAAGGCCGTGGCCGTTGTCCGTGACCGTGAAAGGTAAAGGAATAGAAGCATGGATAGAAAAAAGGCCGTGGCTGTTGTCCGTGAAAGACTCTTATCTTTTCACGGTTCACGGTTACGGTTTACGGTCCTTCACCCCCTTTCCTAAAACGCCTCTCTCTGCTATGATTGGCGCATGAACGTATCAGACCTTCTCAAATGCGTTATCCTTGACATGAAGGCCGCTGACCATGCGGAGGTAGCAGATACGCTCGCCTCGCGGCTGATACCCTCAATATCCGCCTCGCCCGGCGTTGGCTTTGTCTGCGACCTTAAAAGCCATGAGACCATTGACGGTCTCCTGTCCGGCACGAACTCGGCCATATTCCACTGCCTGTCCGAGGAGGTAAAGGATGCGGCAATCGCGCTTGCCGTATTCAAAAAGGCCGTGCCGGACAAAGGGCGCAAGTGTAGGGCAAGGATTTTCTTCCTTATCGTCTCTCCCATGAAGGAGAGCGGCATCCATCTGCAACTGCTCTCCAAACTTGAGGGGATGCTGAGGAACAAGGCGTTCAATCACGCCATACTTGAGGCAAGAAGCGAAGGAGAAATAAGAAACGAGGTGGAAAAGGCCGAAGGGGCCGCGCGTTCTTACTACATACCATTGAGCAGGGAAGAGGTGTTTTCCGAACTTGACACGTCGGAGTCCGGCTTGAGCGAGGCCGAGGCGACAAAGCGCCTTGCCATTGCCGGGGCAAACTCCCTTAGGCGCATAGAAAAGGGGATTTTCGTAGCGGGCAAGGACTTTCTTCGCAACATGTTCCTCAACCTCTTTGCCGTTCTTCTATGGGCGGGCGGGGCAATGGCGTTCGTTGCCGGGATGAGCGCGCTCGGCTGGGCGATATTCCTCGTAATCTTCATAAACGCGGCCTTCAGCTTTTGGCAGGAGTACAAGGCCGAGTCGGCCGTGGAGGCGCTCTCCAAACTCTTGCCGAGGAAGGTTATTGCAATAAGGCACGGCAGGGACGTTGAGGTGGACGCCGAAAACCTTGTGCCCGGAGACCTGATAAGGCTCGGAGAGGGAGACGCGGTTCCTGCCGACGGCAGGCTTATCTCAGCGGATGAGGTGCGCGTTGACAACAGCGTGCTGACTGGGGAGAGTAGTCCGGTATACAAGCTGAGCGAGCCTGTCGTTGATGGCAAATCCTTTATCTGGACCGAGATGCCCAACCTCGTATTCGCGGGCACGACCGTGCTGTCCGGCGCGGCAATAGCGGTCGTAACGGCAACGGGCATGGACACCGAGATAGGCCAGGTGGCCTATCTCACACAGGCCATAAAACCAGAGGCAAGTCCGCTTCAAAAGGAACTGGTTCGCATCACCCGTACCGTTACGGCAATCGCGATAAGCCTTGGCGTACTGTTTTTCCTTCTTGGGTACGGCATTGCCGGGCTCTCGTTTGCCGAGAGCTTCATATTCGCCATCGGCATAATAGTCGCAAACGTGCCTGAAGGGCTTTTGCCCACGGTGTCCTTATCCCTTGCAATGGGTGTTGAGCGCATGGCAAGGAAGAAGGCCATCGTAAAAAAACTATCTGCCGTCGAGACTCTGGGATGCGCCACCGTAATCTGCACCGACAAGACCGGAACCCTTACTCAAAACCGTATGTTCGTCCAAAGGGTTTTCGTCTCAGGCACCTCAATTGACGTAACCGGCAACGGATATGAGCCGATTGGGCGGTTTCTTCAAAACGGAGAGCCTCTGCCGGAGACTCAGGCCGCGCTCTCAAGCCTTGGGGCGCATCTGCTCCTGACCGGAGGCGCGCTATGCAACAACGCGGCCCTTATACCGCCCAATGGCGCCGGAGAATGGACAATCACAGGCGACCCGACCGAGGCCGCGCTGCTTTGCGCCGCTCTCAAGAGCGGCCTTGACCTTGACGTCCTTGGTAAAAACCTGCCGAGGTTTGCTCACCTGCCCTTTGAACGGATACGCAAGATGATGTCAACCGTGCACGATGTGAAAGGCAAGGCCGCGTGGATGCCGCCTGTCGAGGTTGGCGCGGCAATAGCCTTTGTGAAGGGCGCGCCGAACGAGATTGTAAGGCTGTGCGTGAAACAGTGGAGGCACGGATCAGAGGCCGATTTCGACGACGAGGTAAAGGCCGGTGTAATAAAAGAGAACGACGACATGGCCTCAACAGGGATGCGCGTTCTCGGCGTGGCGTATAGGACAATCGAGCGCAAGGATAAATATACGGCCGACGAGGCGGAGGCCGGCCTTACCTTCATCGGCCTTATCGCCATGTTGGATCCCCCGAGGCCGGAGGTGAAGCAGGCAATAGCTGAATGCCACTCCGCCGGCATCCGCGTGGTGATGGTAACGGGCGATTATGGGCTTACGGCAAAGGCGATAGCACGGGAGGTCGGCATTGCCCAGAACGCGCGCGTCATAACCGGCGAGGAGCTTTCGTCCATGACCCACGCCGGTCTGCGCCAGGTCCTTGAAAAGGGAGAGTGCGTATTCGCGCGCGTCGAACCCAAGGACAAGCTGAGGGTGGTCAGCGCCCTTCAGGATAACGGAGAGGTGGTTGCCGCAACCGGCGACGGGGTGAACGACGCGCCCGCGCTTAAAAAGGCGGATATAGGCATTGCAATGGGCATGAGGGGGTCGGACGCCGCAAAGGAGGCCGCTGAGATAGTCCTCGTGGACGACAACTTCGCGTCCATCGTTGACGCGATACGGGAAGGGCGCGCCGTATACGCCAACATAAAAAAGTTCGTAACGTATATATTCGCAAGCAACATACCGGAGATAATCCCGTTCATCGCCTTTGTCATATTCAAGGTTCCGCTTGCCCTGACGGTCATGCAGATATTGGCCGTTGACCTCGGCACGGACATCCTTCCGGCCCTTGCCCTCGGCGTGGAGCCGCCTGAAAAAGGGGTAATGAATAGGCCGCCTCGGCATAAGAGTCAAAAGCTCCTTGATTTGAAAATGCTCATGAGGGCGTACCTCTTCCTCGGCCCCATCGAGGCGCTGCTTTGCATGACGGGCTTCTTTTTCGCATACTGGATGAGGGGCTGGACGCCGGGTGGGGCGCTCCCTGTTGATGCGTCAATATACGCGGCGGCCACCACCATGACCTTCGCCGGGATCGTCGCAAGCCAGATAGGCAACGTATTCGCCTGCCGTTCCGAGGACGCCTCGGTATTTCGTATCGGTTTTTTCACGAACAGATTTCTGCTTGCAAGCGTGGCAATGGAGGCCGCGCTCGCGCTTATCCTTATCCATGCGCCGTTTATCAGGGACGTATTCGGCTTGGGCGGCCTGCATATCCACGAATGGGCGCTTCTTGCCTCGTTCCCGATAATATTGCTCATGGTTGAGGAGGCAAGAAAGGCGGTCTTTTCCGGACGAAAGGGAAACCCCTTGAAAATCAAGGTGCATACGGGATAGATTATTGCAGTCTGCTCAAAACAGTCAGCGGGTATCGGTCATGAAGGCGTATCATCTCAATATATCAAGGGCGCAACTGGGCAACGCGCAAATCGCCCTTCTTCCCGGTGATCCGGGGAGGTCCCCGCTAATCGCGGGAGCAATAGCAAAACGCTCAGGCGCGCCGGTCATCACGCTCGCCTCAAGGCGCGAGTTTACGACCTGCTCCACTGAAATCAACGGCAAAAGGATAGTCGTTACCTCAACCGGCATAGGCGCGCCATCAGCCTGCATAGCGATAGACGAGCTTGCCAAACTCGGAATCAGGACGTTCATCCGCGTAGGCACGTCCGGGGCGATCCAAAGACACATACGAAACGGAGACTGCATCATAACGACCGGGGCCGTCAGGCTCGACGGCGCCTCAACGCATTACGCGCCCATAGAGTTCCCGGCGATCGCTCACCATGAAATAGTTGACGCCCTCATGGAAGGGGCTAAAATGGCAGGGGTGCGCTGGCACGCCGGCATATCGGCCTCGACCGACGCCTTCTATCCGGGGGAGGAAAGAAAAGACTCGTTCCAGCGGCACCAATTAAGGCGGCTTCGCGGGTTGACCGATGAACTGCGCGGTTTGAACGTGTTGAACTATGAGATGGAGTCATCCGCGGTCTTGACGCTCACGGCGTCAATGGGTCATGGCGCGCTCAAGGGCGGGTGCATTACAGGCGTCGTGAACAGAGGGTCAACTGGCAGGATTACCAGCGCATCTGCCAAGGCGGGCGAGGAAAACGCGGTCAAGGCGGCGGTGTGCGCCGTTGAGTATCTGACCTCCGGCGTTCGCGGCAAAGGGCGCTGAGCGCGCAGGTAAGGTCATGCTTACTTATGAGTCGTCTTGAAGCTGTAGGAGTAGACCACGGAGCCTCTTAAGATAAGCTCCAGCGTTGCCGTCGTCCTTTCAGTCTTGAGTTCATTCTCAACAAGGCCGCCGAGGTAGGTCGGCGTAACGGTTTCGTTGAACACGTACAGCATCTTTTCTTCCCCGCCCTCAGCCGTAACCTCGCTTGGCGTCCCGAATGATTCAAGCACCTCGGCCCTTGTCGTTGACCCGGTCTTTAGATTCAATATCAGCGCCTTGTCAATCCTTACGCCCTCGCTTTTTATTATCGGCGCGGAGCAGCCCGCGCCTCCGATTAACAACGCGCTTATGGCAACGGCGATCTTGATCGTCTTCAACCGGTGAATCCTCCTTTTTAGCGCGCTCCTGCGCTTACGCCGCGGCCACGCCGTCCCTTGTGCTGTTCTTGACCGTGTACATGGCGTTGTCGGCCTTGTGAATTAGTTCGTCCTTGCCGGAAGCGTCTTCAGGAAAGGATGCGACGCCGAAGCTTCCGGTAAGATGAAGGTTTATCCGTTCCTCCTTCAGAAAAACCGCTGACTTAAGCGCGGCGCAGAGTTTCTTTGCGGCCACGGTCGCGTTGGCCTTTGACGTGTCCGGCATCAGGACAAGGAATTCGTCGCCTCCGTAACGGCAGGCCATGTCAACGTTCCGTATCGTCTTTACTATGAGCGCGGCCACCTCGACAAGAAGTTTTGAACCGGCCAGGTGTCCATGCGTGTCGTTGACGGTCTTAAAGTAATCAAGATCAAGAAAGATCATGGACAGGGGGTGCTTGAACCTTCTGGCGCGTTCTATCTCGTATTCAAGCCTGCCCTGCATGAATCTGGAGTTATACAGCTTGGTAAGGTCGTCCTTTATAGTAAGCTCGTGAATCTTATTAAAGAAGATGGCGTTGCCGACGGCTATAGCCGTATAGTCGGCAAGCGTGGTCAGGACAAGCAGGTCTTCATCCCCGAAGCTCTCGTTCTCCACGTTGTTTATCAACTCGATTACGCCAAGGCATTTGTCGCGGTTGACGAGCGGGACGCAGATGATGGACTTGGTTACAAAGCTCGACGCCTCGTCCGCCTTTTTTGAGAATCTCGGGTCCTTTGACACGTCGGGCACAAGCAGGGGGATGCGTTCCTTTGCCACCCACCCCGCCACCCCTTCGCCGAGTTTAAGCCGCAGATTCTTTATCTTTTCAGCGCCGTCCCCTACGACTATCTCGAACCTCAACTCCCCGGTATCCTCGTCAAGGAGCAGCAAAGACCAGTTCTTGGGCTTCAAAAGCTCGCTGATCTTGGTCATCACTATGTTGAGGATTTCCTTGAGGTCAAGGGAGGAGGCAAGGGCCTTGCCGATCTCATTGAAAACGGCCAGTTGGAAATGCCTCTGATTCGTGAGCGCGGCGCACGATTTCCCGGTGCGGTTTCTATTGTCGATTTTGACTGTTGTCACGTATTAACTATAGACTAATGCCCTGTAAAATGCAAGAATCCTTACCCTTTTAGAGGCCGTGATGCGTGAAAGGATTCAACCCCCTAAATCCCCCTTATCAGGGGGACTTCTACGGTTCACGGCTTTTATTTTAACGCCTCTGGGCTCACAAGCGGGCCGAAGTAATGGAGCATGCTCATCTCCCATACTGCGCCGAGGAAAAGCAGGATGATTACCAGCACATAGAGATTAATGCCGTTTCTTATGGACTGCCCTACGGCCTGTTTGCGCGTGAGGTTTCCTTTTCTTTCAGGCCATATTATCGCCAGACCTATATCCGTGCCTATTGCCGAGGACAGGGAGTAAGCCCCGAACTCCAAAAGGAAGGTGCCGTAAAAGACCGCCATCATCAGGGGGCTTAGGTCGAATCCGTAAAAAAGAAGCCCGATTAGGAAGCTGCGCCACACGGCCACGAGGTACGGGATAAAGAATATCACGCCGGTAACAGTGGTTGATACGAGGGCCCCTGCAATCAAGTTGAATACGAACGTATAAAATATTTTTAGAATTAGGCTTCCGGCAAGGACGCCGGTAATGGGTTTCAGGTACCCGAGCTCTTGTATATATTTCAGCTGTTCGGAGCGAAGCGAGAGCGCCCCCTCGTATCCGGCGGCAACCATCCAGTGCCCGAAAACGAGAAATACCACCTGCGCGAGCGCAAACAACAGGCACAGGTTCTTCAGACGCCGCGCCGCGTCAATGGATTGGTTGAGTAGTTTTTTTAAGTCCATCTTGACGAGACAAGCCTCAGTAAAGATTTTTTTTCATGCGACAGACCGCTAAGTATACAACATGGGGCTGGATAATCCATTCTTTTTTAGCAGGCAGTTGACCGGGTGCTCGTCGGCTCGCGCAGCGATAAGGCAGGCCAAAGAACTTTGATAGGGAATTAGCAGCAGGGCTGACGAAACTTATATTGCCCGTGCGGCAAGCACCCTTACGACAGCGCTATGAGCGCGACGCCGGCTGCCATGACCGCGCTGCCCAAGAGTCGCTCCCTGATATTGGTTTCCTTGAACAGGAGCGCGCCGTAGAGTACGCTCCATATAAGGCTTGTCCGCTTGACGGAGATCACGAGCGCCACCTGCGCGAGGCTTATGGCGAGAAAGTGCGTGATTATCATGATAGAGGTGCAAAGGCCGATAAGGACGAACTTCCTTGGTCTGGAAAAGACGAGCGCCAACTTTCCACGGCTTGCAAGATAAACGGTCATGATCATCGTGAGGATAAACGGATAGAAGAAGCCGAAAAACACGGGGCTGCTGTGTTCAACGGCAACCTTCCCAAGCGTGGAGGTTACGGCGTATATGAGCGATACGATTGCCATTAGAACGGCGCCCTTCTCCCGTATTGCCGCCCTTATGGGGCCAAGCGCGCCCTCTTTTCCCGCGCTTGCGTTCAGAAGATACGCGCCCGTTACGATGAGGCCGATGCCTGCAAGTCCGGTGGCCGAGGGCGTCTCTCCAAGGAAGATAAACGCGAAGAAAAGGATGAACACCGGGGACAGCGCCATGAACGGCACACTCAGTGAGAGCGGCGAGACGCGGATGGCCTTTACATACAACACGAGCGCGGTTATCTCAAGCGGGAGAAGCGCGGCAACTGCAAGCCAGAATTTAGCGTCAAGCGACGGCATTGGTATGAACAGGAAACCCACTGCGAGAAACGGCAGGGCATAGCCCTCCCTCACCCATACGATGACCGCGTCCTCGGTGTTTTGCAGGGACTTCTTGCTAAGGGCGTCGGCCGTTGCAAGGGCGATCGCCGTGATAATGGCCAAGGAGAACCAGTGCATTTTATCCGCGCTTTTTCTTGTGAGTTGTCGTACGCATATTGAAGGCTGTCTGAAGTAAGAAAGTCCCTTGATAGCCGTCTTGATTTATTATAACCTGATTTATGAAGGATGCACTTACCTTTCTTGAAAGAAAGGTAAGCCCAAAGAACTTTAATAGGGAATTAACAGCAGGGCTGATAAAAACTTATATTGCCCGTGCGGCAAGCACAAAACCTTAAATAGGGAATAAACAGCCGGGCTGATGAATACTCATGTTGCCCGTGCCACGAGCACCAATGAACAAGAGAGCAAAGACCCTGATGATACAGGGCACGTCGTCTCACGTCGGGAAATCCCTGATTACTGCGGCCATCCTGAGGATACTAAAGAGGCGCGGCATTAAGGCCGCGCCTTTTAAGGCGCAGAACATGGCATTGAACTCCGCGGTTGTAAAGGGCGGGGAGATAGGCCGCGCTCAGGTCTTGCAGGCTTATGCCGCGGGCGTTGAGCCGACCGTTGATTTTAACCCGGTGCTCTTGAAGCCCACTACCGACAGCGTAACTCAGGTGATAATACACGGTGTCGCCCGTGCCACCATGAGCGCGCGCGACTACCATAGCTTCAAAAAAGAGGCAAGACGGTATGTGGTGGAGAGCTTTGAGCGGCTTGCCAGCGATTATGACGCAATAGTCATCGAGGGCGCGGGAAGCCCGGCTGAGATTAATCTAAGGGAAAACGACATAGCGAACATGGGCATGGCGCTCATAGCCGCTTCTCCGGTGCTTATTGTTGGAGACATAGACAGAGGCGGCGTATTCGCCTCGCTCCTTGGCACGATGGAGCTTCTTGTGGATGAGGAAAAAAAACTGGTAAAGGGCTTTATCATAAACAAGTTCAGGGGGGACTCAACCCTCCTTGCACCGGGCATCAAGGTGTTGAGTGAACGGACACAAAGGCCTGTGATCGGGGTTGTCCCGTATATAAAAGGGCTTCGCCTGCCTGACGAGGACAGCGTTGCGCTTGAAGCCGATTTTACCCCTGCCGTTACGAATGAAGCCGCCGTCGTTATCGTTGTCATAAAGCTGCCGCGTATATCCAACTTCACTGACTTTGATCCGCTCAAGGGCGTGGCCGGCGTGCAATTGAAGTTCGTTGAACATCCTGAGCAGATTGCAGGCGCGGACATGGTGATAATACCCGGCACGAAAAACACACTTGGTGATTTAAACTGGCTCAGAGAGCGCGGCCTCAGTGCCGCGATAAAAAAGGCGCATGAGAGCGGAGCCATGATTGTCGGCATCTGTGGCGGTTTTCAGATGCTTGGGGTAAGCGTAAAAGACCCTTATGGGGTCGAGTCAAGCGCGCTCTCAGCCCAAGGGCTTGGTCTTATAAACGCCGAGACCGTTCTTGAAAGGGATAAAAAGACTTATGAGGTGAAGGCAAGGGCGTCTCTTTTTGGCGAGGAGTTCGAGCTTTCCGGTTATGAGATACACATGGGCGAGACCAATGTGAATGACGCGTCGTTCGCAACGATAACCATGAGGGGCGGTACAAGCGTTGATGTCCGCGACGGAGCGGCCATCGTTGGTTCCATGCTCTGGGGAACGTATATCCACGGCATATTCGACAACGACCGCTTTACGCAATCACTCGTTGCGCGGCTCAAGAAGAAAAAAGGGCGGACGCACGAGGCGGGTCAAAAGCCCTATAGAGTCGTTGTGGAAGAGTCTATTGACCTCCTTGCCGACACGGTATCAGAGCACACGGACGTTGCCGCGATAATGCGGATAATGAGTCTTTAACCGATGCCGATTCTCCTTTCATTAGCCGCCTTCGCCCTTGTACTGGCCATCCTGCTTGACGCGCTCATCGGAGACCCTTCATGGATGCCTCATCCGGTGCGCGCCATTGGCCGCCTTATCGGTTTCCTTGACAGGCGGCTTAATGCCGTAGAAGCGGCGCGATGGCGGTCTCGTCTTTTCGGCGTATTGACCGTGCTGGTCGTAATCGTACTCGTATATATTACGGCTCTGGTGGCTCTGTATGTTGCGATCTTTTATTCAAGATGGCTCTTACTTCTGGCCACGGTCTACGTCGTGTGGGCGTCTCTGGCGATAAAATCGTTGAGCGATGAGGCCATGAGCGTCATCGCCGCCATTAACGCGCAAGACGTCGCGCTGGCGAGGACCAGACTCTCCCGTATAGTTGGCAGGGATACGCAAGGGCTTGATGAAAAAGCGATGCTGCGGGCGGTTATAGAGACCGTGTCCGAGAACGCATCGGACGGGGTAGTTGCCCCGCTGTTCTATTTCGTTATCGGCGGAGCGCCGCTCATGCTGGCGTATAAGGCGGTTAACACGCTTGATTCCATGCTTGGATACAAAAGCGAGAGGTATCTGTACTTTGGCTGGGCGTCCGCTCGTCTTGACGACGCGGCCAACTGGATTCCAGCAAGGCTGACCGCTGCCATCATGGTCGTTGCATCGTTTATACTCGGGCTTGACTGGCGTTCTTCGTACAGGATATGGATGAGGGACGGAGGAAAACACCCAAGCCCCAACTCCGGCAGGCCAGAGGCCGCTGCCGCAGGCGCACTTGGCGTAAGACTCGGCGGGCAGTCGTCGTATAACGGGGTCAAGAGCGAAAAGCTGGTAATAGGCGCGGAGTTTGCCGAGCCTGACGGACAGGCCGCGCTAAAGGCGGTGAGGCTTATGAAGATCACAGCACTGATTGCCGCGCTTATGGCGGGTTTATCGTTGATGCCGGGCTGATTTCTGTTGTGCAAATATCGCCCCATGTTGTATAACTTAATGAATAGATAACGGGAGCGTGTCTTTAATGGGCAACGGCGTTGACCTGAGTTTTTTCTTCAAACCCGAATCAATTGCGATTATTGGCGCGACCGAGGCGAGCGGCAAGATTTCAGGCATAATAATGGACAGCCTTGCTTCGTCCGGTTTTCAGGGGCGCATCTATCCGGTAAACCCTAAGTATTCATCGGTCAAGGGATATCAATGTTATCCGTCAATCGGCGCGATAGGCAAGGTCATTGACGTCGCCATAGTCGCGCTGCCGGCAGCGGCGGTGCTTGCCGCGCTTGAAGAGGCCGCTCATGTGCGAGGGGCAATAGTAATCGGCGGCGGTTTTTCCGAGGCTGGTCAGGCCGGAGATGCTCTGGAGCGCGAGCTAAAGTCGCTTGCCGCAAAGACGGGCATGAGGATAATAGGCCCGAACTGCATGGGCATATACGACACGGTATCAAGACTGGATACGTTTTTCATACCGTCTGAGAGGATTAAACGCCCCGGCCCCGGCCACCTGTCGGTACTGTCTCAGAGCGGATCGTTTGCCGTAACGGCAATGGACGAACTGGCCTCTGAGTCAACGGGCATCGCGAGGGTAATAAGCTACGGCAACTCATCCGACGTAAACGAATCGGATTTTCTTGAATTCCTTGCCGATGACGAGCATACCTCGGCTGTGGCCATCTATCTGGAAGCGGTTGAGGACGGGCAACGGTTTATCAAGGCTGCGGCGAGATGCGCCGCGAAAAAACCGGTAATGGCGCTTAAGGCGGGCAGGGGAGGGGCCGGAGGGCGGGCAACGCTTTCCCATACTGCGTCCATAGCCGGGCACTATGAGATATATAGGGCGGCCTTTAAGAAGGCGGGCGTAATCGAACTGGACGGCTACGAGGAGTTCATCGCGGCCTGCAAGGTCTTTGGAGCGCGCCGCGCGCGGCCGTCATGCGGAGCGAGGGTAATGATAATCACCGACGGCGGCGGCGTCGGCGTGGCGCTTGCGGACGAGTGTGCCAGATACGGGCTTGAGCCGGTACCGCTTAAAAAGGAAGTGGAAGACGGACTGCGCTCGATGCTGCCCCGATACTTCGCGGTGGGCAACCCCCTTGACCTGACCGGCAGCGCAACGGATGAATGGTTCGCCTCGTCTCTTGAAAAGACGATGACAGGGGACGATTACGACGTTGCGATTATAGCCGCGCTGTGGGGGCCGCCCGGACTTACCGACGCCCTTGCAACGGGAGTAGCCGCAAGGGCTGGTGAATCAGGCAAGCCGGTCATAATATGCTCTCCCGGAGGCGAGTACACGAGGGATAAATCAAGGCTCTTTACCGGCGCAGGGTTGCCGGTCTTCTCTACGCCTGAGTCGGCGGTACGGGCCGCCTCTATACTTGCGAAGAACGCGATGCTTGGGGAAAAGCGTGAAAGGAAGCTGACGCGCAAACAGGCACACAATGGATAAGGCCGCGACTGTGACAGATACGCTTATACGCGAGACGCTTGGGGCGGGCAGGCGAACGCTTACAGAGCCTGAGACAAAGACCATACTCAGGGCATACGCGATACCTGTGCCGAGATTCGAGGCGGTCAAGGACAGGGAAACGGCAACGGTCGCCTCCGCCTCTTTTTCATACCCGCTGGCGCTCAAGGTCATATCGCGGGAGTTGACGCACAAGAGCGAGGCTGGCGGCGTGGTATTGGGGATACAGAACGCGAAGGATATCGAAGACGGCCTCTTTGAAATAATGCTTAACGTCGCGGATGATGCGCCGCAGGCAATCATTGAGGGCTTTCTTATCGAAGAGATGGCCCCGAGAGGCGTCGAGGTCATAGTCGGTGCGCTCAGGGACCCCGTCTTCGGCCCAGCCGTGATGTTCGGCACCGGCGGGCTTGCCGTGGAGATACTAAAGGACGTTACGTTCGCGCTCTCGCCGATAGACAGGGAGGACGCCTTTGAGATGATGAACGAGGTAAAAGGCTTTGGTCTACTTACCGGCGCAAGGGGAGGGGGTTTTAAGGACCTTGACGCGATAGCCGACGTCATAATGAAGGTGTCGCGGATAATGGAGGAGAACGTCCATATCATGGAGTTGGAAATAAATCCGCTCATCGTTTACAGAAAAGGCGTCTTGGCCGTTGACGCAAGGGCTACGCTCTCAGTTGCCGTTTAGCAAACCTGTGCCTATGCTTACCTACATAATAAGACGCCTACTGTACGCCATCCCGATAATCCTCGGCGTCAACGTCCTCACGGCCGCTCTCTTTTTCCATATCAACACGCCGGACGACATGGCGCGAAGGATGCTTGGGGAAAAGAACGTAACCCTTGCCGCGATTGAAAATTGGAAGACGGAGCACGGATACGACCTGCCGGCCTTTGTCAATGCCGACGCGTCAGGGACGGACATGTTCACCGAGACCGTGTTTTTTCAAAAGTCGGCGCCGCTTTTGTGGTTCGACTTCGGCAGGTCAGACAGGAACAATATAAACATCGGGCTTGAGATTGGAAATAGGATGTGGCCGAGCCTTGCCGTGAGCATACCGATCTTCATCGCGGGCCTGACCGTCGAGATATTCATAGCCATGATGCTCGCATACTGGAGGGGAAGCGTCATGGACCTTGCGGGCGTCGTCCTCTCAGTCGTCATCATGTCCGTCTCAGCGCTGTTCTACATTATCGCCGGGCAGTTCGTGCTCGGCAAGGTCTTCAAGCTCTTTCCCATCTCAGGCTATGACACCGGGATATATTCATTTAAGTTCCTTGTGCTTCCCGTCGTTATCGGCGTCATAAGCTCCGTGGGCGTCGGCGTACGGTTTTACCGAACCGTCTTTCTTGAGGAGATGGGGCGCGACTACATACGAACGGCGCGGGCAAAGGGGTTGTCCGAAGGCGCCGTTCTTTTCAAGCACGGCCTCAAGAACGCCATGATACCCGTGCTGACGAACGTGGTCGTATCCATACCGTTTCTTTTCTACGGGAGCCTGCTCATGGAGACGTTCTTTGCGATACCCGGGCTTGGGAGCTTCACCATAGACGCCATACAGTCGCAGGACTTTGCCATCGTGAGGTCAATGGTCTATCTCGGTTCCATACTTTACATAGTGGGACTGATATTGACCGACATAAGCTATACGCTCTTTGACCCGCGCATCAGGCTCGGCTAAGGTACGGTGATGCCAATAATACTCGCAACCGATCTTTTTGTATATCTGCTTATCGCGGCGGGCATGTACTTCGCCGTAAAGACGCGCGGGGAAGGACGCTCTGCCGATGTCCTGCGTGAATTAAGGAAAAGACGCCTCACAATGGCCGCTCTCGCGGTCATTGTGATATACGCAGGGGTCGCGCTCATGGACAGCATACGCTGGAGAGACGCGCTCCAGTTGAGCGGCAATGGGCGCATCTACAGCCCTGAGGCCCTGAGCCTGCTTGACAGGGCGCTCGGAGGATTAAGACGCGCTCAGGAGAAGACATACTCATCCCCCCTCGCTTCGCATCTTTTCACAAAGGAGAACATTGCGCTTGCCTCTGGAGAGGTGAAACGCGAATATGCGCCTCTGAAATATCCGGGCGTCCATCTCCTCGGCACGGACAAGGTGGGCAACGACGTGCTGTACATGGCGATAAAGGGCATACGCACGGCAATCATCATCGGCGCCGGAGCCACTATAATCATAATACCGTTCGCCATATTCTTCGGCGTAATCGCGGGATACTTCGGAGGCGTAATTGACGACGTAATCCAGTACGTGTACATCACCCTTGCCTCCATACCCGGAGTCCTGCTCATCGTGGCATTCATGCTCCTTTTCGGGAACCGGGGCTATCAGGGCGGCGTCGTCTCGCCCGACGACGTAGTGCTTGGAGTATTCGTGCCGAACGACAGGCTCATGTGGCTCTGCCTGATATTGGGCATAACGTCGTGGACCGACCTGTGCAGGCTCATACGCGGAGAGACGTTAAAACTCAGGGAGCTTGAGTACGTGCAGGCCGCAAGGGCGCTTGGCGCTGGAGGGCTTAGGATAATCTATACGCACGTCGTGCCGAACCTCATGCACCTTGTAATCATAACGTTCGTTTTGCAGTTCAGCTCGCTTGTGCTTGCCGAGGCCATATTGAGCTACATCGGCATAGGCGTCGGGCCTCAGACGGGCAGTTGGGGCAACATGATAAACACGGCAAGGCTTGAGCTGAGCCGCGCCCCGGTCGTCTGGTGGAACCTTGCAGGCGCATTCGCGGGCATGTTCTTTCTCGTGCTGCCCGCCAACATCTTCGCCGACGCGGTAAGGGACGCGCTTGATCCGAGGTTGAGGAACAGGTAAAAAGGCCGTGAACCGTGACCGTGATGCGTGAAGGGCAAGGATTGAAAACGTATGTAAGAAGGATTCACGGTTCACGGCCTTATAGGCGCGCAAATGCACTCTGATTCAAAGCAGATAAATATTGAGACGCCCGTCGTCGAAGTAATCGGCCTGAAGACCTATTTCAGGAGTTCATCAGGCGTTAGCCGCGCCGTTGACGGGGTGTCGTTCGGCATCAGAAAAGGCTCTACCTTTGCGCTCGTGGGCGAGTCCGGGTGCGGCAAGTCCGTAACCGCTCTCTCCATTATCGGCCTCATTGACCGTCATTGCGGCTGGATTGAAGGCGGCAGGATCAGGCTCGGCAATGACGAGTTGACCTCTCTTGACGAAAGGGAGATGGCCAAGCTCCGCGGCAACCGCGTGTCCATGATATTTCAGGAGCCGATGACCTCTTTGAACCCGGTCATGTGCGTTGGAGAGCAGGTGGCCGAGGGCATAAGGCTTCATCAAAGAGCCTCAAAGCAAGATGCGCGGTCAATAACCGTTGCCATGCTCTCCCGCGTCGGGTTTGACGAGCCTGAACGCACGTATCGCGAATACCCGCATACCCTCTCAGGCGGTCAGCGCCAGAGGGTGATGATAGCGATGGCTCTGGCCTGTAAGCCTGAACTGCTCATAGCGGACGAGCCTACGACAGCCCTTGACGTTACCATTCAGGATGAGATAGTCCGTCTTATAAAAGAACTGCAATCCGAGGCAATGACGGCGGTGTTGCTTATCACTCACAACATGGCGCTCGTCTATAAAAACGCCGACGACGTTGCCGTCATGTACGCCGGGAAGATAGTCGAGGCCGCGCCCGTGAAAACGCTCTTTTCAAACCCCATGCACCCGTATACGATTAAACTACTGCGTTCAATACCGGTGGCTGGAAAAAGAACCCATGCGCTCGAAACTATACGCGGCTCTGTGCCCAACGCGGCCGCGTATCCGACCGGTTGCCGCTTTTCAGGCAGATGCCCAAAGGAGATGGCAGGCTGCGCGCAAAAAGAGCCTGAACTCGTTGAACGCGGACAAGGCAAAGGCCATCTTGTTGCCTGCCATTTGTACGACGCGGGATTCATGGTGGGTCAGGATGCGCGTTCAGTCGCGGGGGATGAGTATCTACCGGCTATGCTGAAACCCCCGATAGATACATTCGGGGGCGGGCAAACGCGCGAAGAACGGCCGGTGCTCCTTGAGGTAAGGAACATGAGGACATGGTATCCGATACGCAAGGGGCTGTTTAAGAGAATCGTCGGCCACGTCAAGGCCGTTGACGGGCTGAGCCTCTCCATACGCAAGGGCATGACCCTTGCGCTCGTCGGCGAGTCCGGGTGCGGCAAGTCTACGGCGGGCAAGTCTATCATAAGACTTATAACGCCGGACGCCGGAGAGATACTTTATAAGGGTAGTGACCTCTCAGCAATGAAGGAGGGCGAGTTGAGGCCGCTTAGGAGACGCATACAGATGATATTTCAGGACCCGTATTCGTCTCTCGACCCGAGGCGCACCATAATGGATACGGTCGGGGAAGGGCTTGAAATACTTTACCCGGACATGCCAAGGCGCTCAAGGTTTGAAAAGACCGCCTCGGTACTTGAGCGCGTCGGACTTGGAGTTGACGCGCTTTCCCGCTATCCGCATGAATTTTCCGGTGGACAGCGCCAGAGGATAGGCATTGCGAGGGCGCTTGTGGTTGAGCCTGAATTTATCGTGTGCGACGAGGCGGTCTCTGCGCTCGACGTGTCGGTGCAGGCGCAGATATTGAATCTCCTCAAGTCAATACAGCTCGACATGGGGATAGCGCTGCTGTTCATAACCCATGACCTCGGCGTAGTAGAGTACATGGCCGACGAGGTGGCCGTGATGTTCAACGGCAGGATCGTCGAGCACGGCGACGCTGAAGAGATCTTCGCCCGGCCAAGGCACGAATACACCAAAAAGCTCCTTGCGGCCGTGCCGAGGATTGATAACGCGTTTATCGTCTCCTCTCCCCTTGGGGGAGAGGACTAAGGCGAGGGGGATGAACCGGCTTTACAGGCATCGTTAATTGCCGCCTTCTCCAGCCCTCTCCACCCTGTTTCTTCCAAGTTCTTTAGCCCTGTATAATGCCTTGTCAGCGGCGTTGATGAGCGAGGCGGCGTCATGAGCCTCTTTAGGGAATGAGGCAACGCCGAGCGAGAGCGTGAGCCTTTGCTTTCCGTTTGTTCCAACGGGAGATGTTTGAGCCTCGACCATCGCCCTTATCCTTTGCGCCACCTCTACGGCCTGTTCAAGCGTGGTCTCCTTGAGAATAACCGCGAACTCCTCTCCGCCGTAACGCGCCGCGATGTCAACCTCCCGCGTTGCATCTTTTATGAGCGTTGCAACGGTCTTGAGCGTCGTATCTCCGGCGGTATGTCCGTTTGAGTCGTTGTATCGTTTGAATAGGTCAATGTCTGCCATTATAAGCGACAGCGGGTGATTGAAGCGTTCCGCGCTCATAATCGCCTTGTCCAGTTCGGATTTGAAGTGGCGGTGGTTGTACAGCCCGGTAAGCCCGTCCGTTGTGGCGAGCGCGGTGAGAGAAGCGTCCCTCAGTCTTATCGCCTCGGCCATGGCGTTGAAGGACTTGGCGAGCTGCCCTATCTCGTCGTCCCGGTCAACGCTGATCATTGGCGTATCTTGGGGCATCTCCGTCAGACCGCCTTGTGCAAGTTTGTTAGTAGCTTTGACAAGCCGCCTCAGCGGTTTTGTAACGGTGCCGCCCGCCGTGTATGACACGATGAGCACAATGATGAGCGTTATGGCGGCTGAGAGGGCGTAGTCGTTAAATAGGGATGCCTCTATGTACACCCGCTCGCTTGAGATAACGTAGGCCGCGCTCCAGACGTTATCGTTATGTGTCCTTGACTGGGTGTGTCTTATCGGCGTGAATATGATGAAGAAGTCCTTGCCTTTGTCGCTGAACTGCTCGATGCCCTCCTCTCCGGCGGCCATGCGCCTGAATATCTTTTGTAAGGCCGGAGGGGTTGAGGATGTGATGGCCACATGGAGGGGATCGGTCTGGCTTAACTCCATTTGGGTATGCGCCATGAACTCGCCCCTGCTGTTCAGGATAAAGGCGTACCCCCTTTCAGAATTCACGGTTGACTTGAGCATGTCCTGCATGTGGCGCAGGTTGGTTTCAAAGTGCAGTATGGCGGCCTTTTTGCCGTTAACGATTATCGGCGTCGCGTTCGGCAGTACCCAGCGTTTCGTGTCCTCGGAGATGATCGGCTCACCCTGATATGCCATGCCTTCGTCAAGGGAGAACGCCTTTCCGAAGAATACGGCGCGCTCCTCATCTGACGACAGTTCATCATCAGGCGCGAGTTTGTCAAACACTATCCGCGCCACTTCCTGCCCTGTTGCGTCAATGAAACATGCCTCGTCAAGGCTTTCCGGGTACAGGGAACGCAGGTACTTGAGTGTTTTTTGCTGTTCCAGCGCCCAGTGCCGTCGTTTCAGCGGCTCGGTGAAGTACATGGTGAAGGCGGTGTTGCGCGAGGCGATAAGGAGATTTCTGGCGGTGTCGTCAAAGTGCGCTGTAACCATGCCGGATATGGTCTCGGCGTTCCATTTAAGCTCCTTGAATACGTTTCTAAAGAGGGCGTCCCTTGTCGTGCGGTAGAAAAACAGGCTTGCAACGGCAAGCGGGATCACCCCGGCCACAAGGAGCACGAGCGTGAATTTAGCCCTGAGGCTTCTTCTGAAAAAGGACATGGCATTCCTCTGCGGTTTGTACCGGTTTGTCGCTGATGATGAGTCGAGACGCGGATGGACGATATTGAAGCGGCTGAAGTAAATAGTGAGTATGGGACGCCGACAAAGGCGCCCACTCAGTGAAACCGTTGCGTTACTTAGCCTTCGCTGAAGCCCTTTAGGAGCTTTGACCTCGTTGGGTGTCTTAACCTTCTTATTGCCTTTGCCTCTATCTGCCTGACGCGCTCTCTGGTTACGCCAAGGACCTTGCCAACCTCTTCAAGCGTGTAGTCCTGCCTCTCTCCTATGCCGAAGCGCATCCGCAGCACCTTTTCCTCGCGCGCGCTGAGGCTTTCAAGCACGAGGTTGGTCTGGTCTGATAAGTCCTTTTCAATGGCCGCGTCGGACGGGGAAGGCGATTTTTCGTCCTCTATAAAGTCCCCAAGGGAACTCTCCTCGTCGTCGCCGATTGGCGTTTCAAGCGAGAGGGTCTGCTTCATCAAACGGAGGATGCGCCTGACCTTGGCGATGGGTATATCCATCCGATCGGCGATTTCCTCCGGGTACGGCTCCCGGCCAAGCTCTTTAAGTAGCTGGCGCGAGGTCTGCAGGAGCCTGTTGATGGTCTCGATCATGTGCACGGGTATGCGGATGGTCCTGCCGTGATCGGCTATTGAGCGCGTTATGGCCTGCCGTATCCACCACGTCGCGTAGGTGGAGAACTTATAGCCCTTCTTGTAGTCGAACTTGTCAACGGCCTTCATGAGGCCGATGTTGCCCTCCTGTATGAGGTCTGAGAACTTGAGCCCGAGATTGACGTAACGTTTTGCTATGCTGACGACGAGCCGCAGGTTCGCCTCAATCAGTTTTTGCTTGGCCTGCCACATGTTGTAGTCATGCACCTTGACTACGTTGGCAAGCTCCTTTACCTCCTGCCGCTTTGTCTCAATGCGCTTCAGGATGCGCCTTACGCGGAGCTTTGCCCGCTCGGCCTTTTTCGGCCCTCTCTTGAACTCCTCGCGTTCGAGCGAGTGTTCAAGACGCACTATGCGCTTTACTATCCTGCGCGCGATGTTGGCGTTGAGGTTTTCGTCCTTGAGGAGCTTGAAGGCGCTCTGGGGCTTCCTTCTCTTGAGCCTTTCAAACCGCGCCACCACCTCTTCGGTATATGATTCTTCGAACTGGTTTACCTCATCAACCTCTTCTATCAGCTCCCGTACCGAGGCCTTGCCGTTTTTTATCCGTTCGACGGTCCTCAGCACCTCTCTTATGGCAAAGGCGCTCCCGAGGGTGAGCCTTCTCAACTCGCCTCTGGCCTCCTCGATCCTCCTTGCGTAGGTTATCTCTTCTTCCCTCTTCAGAAGCGGAACCGCGCCCATCTCGCGCATGTATATCCGCACCGGGTCTTCAACCCTCTCGGACTCAAGGGCCTCCTCCTTAGGGCTGGGGGGCGGTTGGGCGTCGTCCTTTGAAGCCGTATCAACGACGTCAATGCCCAGATCCCCCAACGTCTCAAGCAGGTTGTCCATTTCCTCGACTGAGAAGTTCTCCTGCGGAAAGGCGTCGTTTATCTCGTCATACGTGAGAAAACCTTTTTCCTTGCCTATATCTATGAGACTCGTAAGGTCCGCTCCGGCCGCGGCATTGTTGTAGGTTACGGTATTGCTACCGCTGCTCACGTTGTTCTTTTTCGTCATGTCACACCTTGTAGTGCAGGGATTGGATGCCTCTGGGCAGAAAATTAATCAAGTCTATCATACGATTATGGGTATTGTCAAGGGCGAATCCGTGATAATACCGTGAACCGTGACCGTTGACCGTGTCCACCCCGTTAAAGTTCTTATGCCTATCCTTTCTTTCAAGAAAGGTAAGTTGACCGGGACGGCACGCCGTGGTACTAATCCTTATATACATATCGTCAATTATGACCATTTCTTGAACGGTTGCAAGCGAACATTATATGAGAAAATCTAGGTTACATTTCATAGCCGTTGTTTTTTTAATCCTGATTGTTGCCGGATGCTCCGCGCCTAACAATCCATACCGCGCCTCTGAAGAGGCCGGGGACGCAAATAAGGATACAAACGTATTTTACACCAGTTTTGCGGAACCGCCCAAGCACCTTGACCCTGCAAAGTCTTACAGCTCTGACGAGTATGACATACTTGCCCAGATATACGAGCCTCCCTTGCAGTACCATTATTTGAAGCGGCCGTATACGCTCATCCCGCTCACCGCTGAAGAAGTCCCTCGGCCCGCGTATTACGACAGGTCAGGCAAGAGGCTTAATGCAGACGCGCCGCCTGAACTGGTACACAGGGCGGTTTACGAGATAAGGATAAAAAAGGGGCTTTTGTATGAAGACCATCCCGCATTTGCAAAGGACGCCAAAGGGTCTTTACTCTACGCTAATCTTTCCGGTAAGGACGCCTCGTCGCTAAGGGGCATAAGGGATTTCCCGGCGCGGGGGACGCGGGAGGTCAGGTCGGACGACTACATCTTTCAGATAAAGCGTCTTGCAGACCCGCGGATCGAAAGCCCGATACTCCCGATACTTGAAAAATACATATTGGGGCTCGGCGAATATTCAAAGGCGTTGAGGGCCGCCATTGAAAATGGAAAGAAGGGCAACGGGAAAAAAACGGCAACCCTTGACTACGGCGACTATCCTTTGCAGGGGGTCGAGCGCGTTGACGACTATACGTTCAGGATAATACTCAAGACAAAGTATCCGCAGTTCATCTACTGGCTTGCAATGCCGTTTTTCGCGCCGGTTCCGAAAGAGGCGCATGAGTTCTACGCTCAGGCCGCGCTTATTGACAAAAACATCACGCTGAATCGCTTCCCAATCGGCACCGGGCCTTACGCAATGGCCGAGTTCAACCCTAATATGGAGATGGTGCTGGAGAAAAATCCGAACTTCCGCGTTGAGACCTACCCGGACTCAGGCGAGGCCGGGGACATGGAGGCCGGCCTTTTGAAGGACGCGGGCAAGAGGCTTCCGTTCATTGACAAATTGGTATTCAAACTTGAGAAGGAGGCCATCCCGCGCTGGAATAAATTTCTACAGGGCTACTACGACAACTCCGGGATAACCTCCGACAGTTTTGATCAGGCCGTTGCCATGAGCGATTCAGGCGGCGTCGAGCTTACCGGCGAGATGAAGGACAAAGGCATAAGGCTACTGACCTCGGTGAGACCGTCGTCCTATTACGCGGGCTTCAATATGACGGACAACGTGGTCGGCGGATACGGGGCCGCGCCTGCCGCCCTAAGGCAGGCCATATCCATAGCATTGGATTACGAGGAGTATATAGAGATATTCAACAACGGTCGCGGGCTGCCGGCTCACTCCATCATCGCCCCAGGTATATTCGGCTACGTGGACGGGGTGCAATCATTCAACCCTTACGTCTATGAATGGGACAAGGCTTGGAAAAGACCTAAGAGGAAAAGCATGGAGTACGCCAGAAAACTCATGGGACAGGCCGGCTTTCCCGAAGGCCGGACAAAGGACGGTTCCGCGCTGACAATAACCTTTGACAACCCGTGGACAGGCGTTGATTCGGCCTCTGTAATCGCATGGCACATAAAGAAGCTCAAGGCGCTCGGCATACAGCTTGAAAACCGCACAACAGACTACAACCGCTTTCAGGAGAAGATGCTCAAGGGCGATTTTCAGTTCTTTTCATGGGGGTGGAACGCGGACTATCCTGACCCGGAAAACTTCTTTTTTCTCCTTTCGAGCGCGACCTCAAAGGTTAAATATCAGGGCGAGAACGTCGCCAACTATTCGAGCGCCGAGTTCGACGCCATGTTCAGGAAGATGGAGAACATGGACTCAACGCCTGAGCGCCTTGAGGTGATAAGGAGGATGACCGACCTGACCCAAAGGGACGCCCCCCTCGTCTGGGGCTATCACCCGGTGGTGTTCGCGCTCTTTCACGGATGGATAGCCAACGTCAAACCCAACGCCATGGTCAATAACGCGATGAAGTATTACAGGATAGACAAAGAGGCGCGCGTCAAGGCGCGCTCCGAGTGGAACGCCCCTGAGTGGCTTCCGGCAATAGCGTCCGTGGTTCTCCTGATTGCGCTTGCGTCAGGGTTTGCCCTGTGGGCGGCCCGGAGGAAAAGAGGGCCGCGAGGCGG
>JBBTCG010000196.1:0-10699 GCA_038043305.1 Deltaproteobacteria bacterium
GACGTACTCCGTGCCCCTGTAAAGCTCGGTATGCCCCTTCTGGCGGCCAAAGCCCTTGACCTCCGAGACCGTGATGCCCTTGATGCCTATCTCGTTCAAAGCCTCCTTGACCTCGTCCAGCTTGAACGGTTTTATTATGGCCTCTATCTTTTTCATGGAGAAAAGCTCCTTTGCATCAAAAGTGCTCAAAAACTAACATACAAACAGGTCAAAAGTAAAGCTGTTTCCCTTAACGATTATCAAAGTCGTATATTAGCGCATTGATGATAAGTAGCAATATCCATGCCGGATAATTCCGCATAACAATGCCTGCAACTCATGGCGATAAATCAGGCAAATGCGGAAGAGCGCCTTTCATACGATTAAAGTTTGGGCAATAGGCGGCTGTAATGCTCAAAGATTGGTCATTATCACCTATTTTGTATCAAGAGATATTTGGCCAGCCGCCTCAAGGGCAACCTTCATTTTCGTCAGCCCGTTTGCTTATTCCCAATTAAAGTTTTTTGGCCCACCTTTTTTTCAAAAAAGGTGGGCCCGCCTTGCGGGCTTCATCCCGCTCTGCTAAGATGGAGTAGTAATGCCAACCAACCTCATCATAGACGGGTATAATCTTATCGGTCTTGACGGCCTCTCGGACATCGAGGCCGAGCGCGAGCAACTCATTGAAGACCTCATCGTCTACAAAAAGGCTGTGAGCGTCAGGATTACCGTTGTATTCGACGGCACGTCGTCCGGCAATCTCACGAGGGGCGCTATGGGCCGCTCAGGCATAAATATCATCTTCTCACGGGCGGGAGAGCAGGCCGACGCGATAATCAAGGAAATGGCGCACCGAATCGGCAGCGGAGCAACCATCGTAACCTCGGACAGGGACGTGAGAGAGACGGCCAGGGCCTCTGGCGCAACGGTCATAGAGTCCGTTGAGTTCAGGAACGTGCTTGACGAGGCGCTGTACGAGGAGATCAAAGGGGCAGCGCCTGAGGACGAGACTGATGATTCGGCAGCCCGGAAAAAAGGCAACCCAAGAAGATTGCCAAAGGCCGACCGGCTCAAACAACACAGGCTCGACAAACTGCGGAAAAAGTAGTTTTTTATTTTATAATTTAAGACAAAAACTTTCCATCACGGCGACGACTCACACCGTCGTAATCGGGTCCATGTCTATTACAAGGATTACGCCGGATGCGCCGCGAAGGTTGAAGGCCGCCTTGAGGCCGTGCACGAAGGCGTGGAGGTTTTTTGTCTTTGAAGAGACGCACTTCAGGAGCAGGCGCTGTCTGAAGCGGCCGCTGAGCTTGTAAACGAGCGCTGTGGCCGGCCCGAGTATCGTTATAGCGCCGTCATTCCCAAGGAGTTTATCGGCAACGCGCCTGATGGACGCGGCGGCCACGGCAACGTCCCCTTCCTTTATTCCCTCAAGCCTCAGGGCGCAAAGCCTTGTAAACGGCGGGTAGCGGAGTTCCTCTCTTTCACTAATCTCCTTTGCGTAAAAACCGGCGTAGTCGTGATTCAGCGCGGCCTCAAGACAGTAATGCTCCGGATTGAGCGTCTGAATGACAACCGTTCCGGCGGCTGAGGCGCGCCCGGCCCTGCCGGCGGCTTGCGTGATGAGCTGCATGGCGCGCTCCGCGCTCCTGAAGTCCGGGATGTTCAAGGATGCGTCGGCTGCGACTATGCCTGCAAGCGCAACTTCAGGAAAATGATGTCCCTTTGACACCATCTGAGTGCCAACGAGTATGTCTATTTGGCGCGCCTCGACCGCCTCGATTATCCTCCTTGCCGCGCCCTTTCTCGTCGTTGTGTCGCTGTCCATGCGGCCTACCCGCGCGCGAGGGAAGAGCCGCCTCGCCTCATCCTCCAACCTTTCAGTGCCTGCGCCCGGCTCGGCGAGCCGCGTGCCCTTGCACTCAGGGCAGTTATCCGGGATGGGTATTGAAAAACCGCAGTAGTGGCATTTGAGCGCCACGGGCCTTTTGTGCGCCGTGAGCGATACGCTGCAATTGACGCAGGTAAAAGAGTGTCCGCAGTCGTTGCAGATAATGGAGCGCGAAAACCCGCGTCTATTCAGAAGCAGCAGCGCCTGAAGTTTGGCGTCGAGCGCCTTGCCGATTGATGCGGCAAGCTCATCGCTTACAACCGTCTTGCCCCTTCCTCTCATATCAACTATCTCCACCTTGGGAAGGGCGCCCCCGGCCCTGTTTTCGATCTTCAGCAGTTTATACCTGCCCGTCAGGGCGTTGTAATAGCTTTCTACCGAAGGGGTAGCCGAGCCGAGGACAACCGTTATGCCGAGGAGTTTGCCCAGCATCAGCGCCGAATCCCTTGCATGGTAGCGTACGCCTTCCTCTTGTTTGTAGGCGGCCTCATGCTCCTCGTCAACGATTATCATGCCGAGATTGTCAATCGGCGCAAAGAGAGCGCTCCTTGCCCCGACTACGATGTCAGCCTCTCCACGCGATATGCGCTCCCATTCGTCTGCGCGCTCGCCGGCGGAAAGACCGCTGTGAAGCATTGCGACGCGCCCCGGGAATCGCCACGCAAGGTAGGACGCGGGCCACGAGGTCAGCGCTATCTCAGGCGTAAGGAATATCGCCCGCTTGCCTGCCTTTACTACCTCTGAGAGCGCGGCAAGGTAGACGAGCGTCTTTCCGCCGCCTGTAACGCCGTGGAGAAGCGTCGGGGCGAATAAGTCGCTCCTGAAGGCCGCTATTATCCCGTCAATGGCCTTTTGCTGCTCAGCGTTTGGCGCAAAGTCCATTGGCTTTGGGGTTATCGCGTCAACGGGTCTTCTGTAGACGCGCCTGCTCGTTATCGTAACGACGCCTTTTTGAGCCAGCCTTTTTATCGTCGGGACTGACGTCCTCATATCGCGGGAGGCCGTGGAAAGGCTTACCTCGCCTTTTTCAGCCAGATAGGCGCGCACCTTATGTATGGGCGAGTTTTTTCCCGGCGCGCCCTGTGTCGCCTCAATGTTCAATGATAAGAACTGCTCTGTTTTTTCTTTGACCCTGCCGCTTAAAACCGGGTCCAGAGAAATAAACCCGGCCGTCTCAAGTCTTTCAATGGTTGCCCAGACGGGCTTGCGCTTCAGGCTCTTTGCAACGGCCTCCGCGCTTTGGCCGCTCCTTGCGGCATCAAGAAGCCGTCTTTCAAAACCGGTTGCCGCGTAAATGGCCGTCTCTCCGGATGCGGTTAAACATAAGCGCCTTTTGCCCTTTACGTTTGCGGCCAAAGGCGAGCCAAGGGAGAGCGCCTCTCCAAGCGGCGCAAAATAATAGGCGGAAAGCCATTTGTAAAACTTGAGCCTGCTCTCGTCAAAAACTTGTCCGTGGTCAAGGACGTCTATTATGGATCTTATTTTGACGATTGGAGCGGATGGGGATGATCGAAGCGCGAGGATATATCCGGTTACAATCCTTTTTCCGAACGGGACGAGTACGTGAGAACCTGCCAGGGCTGAGGAGACAAGCTCCTGCGGGACCGCATAAGTGAATGTGCCGTCAACGGGAAGTTCAACTGCGATGTCTGCGTATAGTTCGGGCACGTTGGCCACGGTCACGGTTCACGGTCTTTAATGATTTTTCTTTTATACGGTCACGGTTCACGGTCTTTAGCTATTCCACCCATTCGGTTTTGACCTCATAGTCCATAGTCTGATCTTCAAAGCGGGTATACTCATGCAGGAAGGTGAGTTTGATGTCTCCGGTCGGGCCGTTTCTCTGTTTTCTTACGAGCAGCTCGGCCGTCCTTCTAACGCCGCAGGTGCATAGCTCCTTTGGGCAGGGGCAGTCCTCGTAGGCCGACTTCCTGTAGACGAACATCACCATGTCCGCGTCCTGCTCAATGGCGCCGGACTCACGGAGGTCTGAGAGCTGAGGCTTCTTATCCCCGCCCCTCTGTTCCGTCATGCGCGACAACTGGGAAAGGGCGATGACCGGCATGTCCAATTCCTTTGCCATTGCCTTCAGGGACCTTGATATGGCGGAGATCTCCTGTTCCCTGTTGTCCTTATGCCCCGTGCCGCGCATGAGCTGCAGATAATCAACGATCACGAGACGTATGCCGAGGTCTTTTCTCCATCTGCGCGCCTTCGCCCTCATCTCAAGAACCGTTTGCGCCGCGGTGTCGTCAATGTATATCTTTGCCTCGCTCAACGTGCCTGCGGCGCTGCTCAGGCGTCCCCAGTCGTCGCTCCTTAAAAATCCGTTTCTTATGCCTTGAAGCCCTACCTTTGCGCGCGAGGCGAGCATCCTCTGGGTAAGCTGCTCCTTGCTCATCTCAAGGGAGAACACCGCCACGGCCTCGCCCGAATCAATCGCCACGTTCTCCGCGATGTTGAGCGCAAAGGAGGTCTTGCCCATGCCCGGCCTGCCCGCGATTATGATAAGGTCCGAGTTTTGAAGCCCGGAGCAGAGCTTGTCCAAGTCCTGATAGCCTGTGGATAACCCAGTTATGTGCGTCTTTCGCGCAAAGAGACTCTCGATGTTTTCAAAGGCCGGCTTGATGAGGTCTTTAAGCGCCCAGTACGAGCGGCGGCTCCGGTCCTGCGTTATCTGAAAGATAAGCTTTTCCACCTCGTCAACGAACTCGTCCGTCTCCTCGCGGCCCTCAAAGGCGCGTGTGGATATGTCGTTCGCGGTCAGGATAATCTTCCGGAGCATCGCCTTTGCGCGCACTATCCTTGCGTAAAACGTAACATTGGCCGCAGTGCCGACCAAGTCAACCAATACCCCAAGGTATGAGGCGCCGCCGACGGATGAAAGGGCGTCGCAATCCCCCTCACCCTGCCCTCTCCCCTTTGGGGAGAGGGGGGAAAGGGCGTCGGACAGGGTTATCATGTCAACGGGGATGGCGCGTTCCGAAAGGCCGGACATGGCGCGGAATATCCTCGCATGCGCCGGATGATAGAAGTCAGACCCGTCAGGCGAGAGAAACTCAAGCACCCTGCTGATGGCGTCCTGTTCAAGGAGTATGCCGCCAAGCACCGCCTTTTCCGCCTCGATGCTGTGAGGAGGGACTTTTAAGGCGCTGTCTTTACCGGTATTGTCAGCCATAAGCGAGAGAGTTGTCCTATAGCGCGGCGTAAGCCGCGCTATAGGACAATATGAAGGGTTTAAAATCGGATGTCCAGCAGCTACTCCGCCTTGTTTACCGCGACCTTTACAACTGCAACGACATCAGGATGAAGCTTTACGCTCGCCGTGAACTGGCCGAGCGTCTTTATGGGATCAGAAAGCGATATGGTCTTCTTGTCAAGGACAAAGCCCTTTTCCTTGAGCGCGGCCTCAACGTCATGGGATGTTACGGAGCCGAAGAGTTTTTCATCGTCAGCCGATTTTCTTGAAAACACGAGGTTTACGGCCTCAAGCTCGGAACGAAGCTTCTCAGCGCGCTCCCGGCGCACCGCGGCTTTTTTAAGGAACGCCTCTTTTTCGGCCTCCAACTGCTTAATGTTGCTTGGCGTGGCCTCCACGGCAAGGGCGTTGGGTATCAGGTAGTTCCTTGCATAGCCCATGGCCACCTTTACCTGATCTCCGTATCTGCCTAAGTTTTCAACGTCTTTTCTGAGTATCAGTATCATAAACATCTGCTCCTTGGCGTTATAGGGTAAACCTTTGCCCCCTCTTTACAAAAGAGAGGACAGGGATGGGTGTAATGGACAATTCCTCCCGGCCTCCCCTTTGATAAAGGGGAGGCCGGGAGGGGTTTTTACATGCTTATGGTCGTGAACGGGACAATGGCCAGATGCCTGGCGCGCTTTATCGCCTCAGCGACCACCCTCTGATGCTTGGCACAGGTGCCGGATATCCTGCGCGGTACTATCCTGCCGCGTTCCGTTATATACGCCCTTAATGCCCTTGCGTCCTTATAGTCGAGGAAAAGATCGGCGTTCTTGCAGAAACGGCAGACCTTTTTCTTCTGATACGGCCTCTTGCCGCCATCGGCGCCGGGGCGTTCCGGTCTTCTCTCACGCCTGCTATCCATTGCCATGCGCCCCTCCCTCTGCCGGAGCCGGCTGCGCGAGCGCCTTCGCGCTCTCGGCAACGGTCTTCCGTTCGATGCGCACTATGGTTTGGTATCTCAAAACGTTCTCGTTGAGCTTCAAGACGCGCTCAATCTCCTTGCTTACGTGCGGCTCGGTTTCGTAATACAGAACGAAATAGTAGCCCTCCGACTTTTTCTGAATGGTGTAGGCAAGCCTTCTTCTGCCCCATTCGTCGAGTTTTTCCAGCCTTCCGCCTCCGGCCTCGAGCGCCCCTGTGGCCTTCTGGATGACGCTCTTTATCGTCTCTTCGCCCGCGTCCGGCTTTACGATGCAGACCGTCTCGTACTTCCTCATCTTCTTTCCCCCTTTTGGTTCCCCGTGTTAAAACGGGTTTGCCCGGCTTTGAGGCGGGCAAGGATGGTTTCCCTTACCGCCATATTCATGGCGGTAAGGCGCTTAAAGCCAAACTACTCTTATAGTATTTCCTTGTGGTTAAGTCAATAGATTTCAGCTTACCTGCCTTTTAAGAAAGGAGGCACATGCGCTCTCCCCCTGATAAGGGGGAGTTGTAGGGGGTTTGCCGCGCGGGGCAATATGAGTTGCAGCCTGCCCCCCGCTTCAAGCCCGCGAGGGCAGGCCCCGAATGTTTCTATCGGGGGGGCCTACCTTTCTTTCAAGAAAGGCAGGGGCGGCCTTACGCTTATGCCGCGTTTTAGAAGATAGTCTTTGGTCTGGGGTATGGTGAACGTTCCGAAATGGAATATGGACGCCGCGAGCGCGGCTGAGGCGCCTGATATTGCGAGAGCCTCGTATATATGTTCAAGTGTGCCCGCCCCGCCTGATGCTATGACAGGGATGAGCACGGCATCGGAGACCGCCTTTGTAAGTTCAAGGTCGTAGCCGTCCTTTGTGCCGTCCTTGTCCATGCTCGTAAGGAGTATCTCTCCCGCGCCAAAGGATTCCATCTTCTTTGCCCACTCAACGACGTCAAGCCCCCTTGGTTTCCTGCCGCCGTGGGTGTATACCTCCCACTGTGGAGGCTGGATGCCCGGCCTTGCCTTTGCGTCAATGGCAACCACGATGCACTGGCTGCCGAAACGTTCGGACGCGGCGCGGACAAACTCCGGGTTTTCTACGGCGGTGGTGTTTATGGAGACCTTGTCAGCGCCTGAATGGAGGAGATCTTTAATGTCGTCAATGGTCTTTATGCCGCCTCCGACGGTCAGCGGCATGAAGACCTCGGAGGCAGTTCTCTCGACCACCGACAGCATGGTGCCTCGCGCCTCGTGCGAGGCGGTTATGTCAAGGAAGACCAGCTCGTCCGCGCCCTGCGCCTCGTAGGCCCGCGCGGCCTCAACCGGGTCTCCGGCGTCCATAAGGTCAACGAAACTCACGCCCTTGACGACCCTGCCGTCCTTTACGTCAAGACACGGTATTATGCGCTTGGTCAGCATCCTGCCGCCTTTATCGCCTCTTTAAGGTCTATAGCGCCGGTGTAGAGCGCCTTGCCTATTATCATGCCTTCCACGCCTCTTCCGAGGTACGCCCTTACGTCGTCTATCGTAGAGATGCCGCCGGAGGCCACGACCGGTATATCCACCGAGTCGGCCAGATCACAGGTGGCCTTGACGTTCGGGCCTTTTAGCATCCCGTCCCTTGAGATGTCCGTATAAATGATGCAGGATATGCCCTGCCCTTCAAGCTCCGTTGCGAGTTCAGAGGCGCGTTTGTCCGTTACGTCAACCCAGCCCTTTATGGCGACGAATCCGTCCTTTGCGTCTATTCCGGCGGCAAGGCGTCACGGATATTTTTTTGCAAGGGTTGCAAGGAGCTTCGGGTTTTCAACGACAACCGTGCCGAGGATTATGCGCTTCACGTTTTTGAGCCTGAGATACTTATCAGCTGTACGCTCGTCCCGTATGCCGCCGCCTATTTGCACCTGACAGTCAACCGCACTTGCTATGCGCTCGATGACCTTGTAGTTGGACGGCTCTCCGTCAACCGCGCCGTCAAGGTCAACGATGTGGATAAGCCGCGGCCCAAGGGCCGCCCAGCGCCTTGCCACCTCGACCGGGTCTGTGGAATAGATTGTCTCGGCGTCCATCCTGCCCTGCGTAAGACGCACGCAAGCGCCGCCTTTTATGTCAATGGCCGGTATTATCAGCATGTAAGCGCCTTACTTGATACGACTGAAGTTTTCAAGCACCTTTAAGCCGACGGTCTGGCTTTTTTCAGGATGAAACTGACAGGCAAAGACATTGCCGCTTGATATGCTGCTTGTAAATTCCGTGCCGTAATCGGTAGTGGTAAGGATGACGGATTTGTCCTCCGGGACCGCGTAATATGAATGCACGAAATAAAAGAAGTCTTTGTCGCTTATGCCGTTCAATAGCGGAGAACCCTTGGCCTGCCGTGCGTTGTTCCAGCCCATGTGCGGGACCTTGAGTCCGGCGACGGCCTTTGACTGAAACCGGACGACCTTGCCCCGTATTACGCCAAGCCCCTTATGACGCCCGAACTCCTCGCTCTCGTCAAATAGAAGCTGTAACCCGAGACAGATGCCGAGAAACGGCTTGCCCGCCTCTATCGTCTTCAAGATCGGTTCGATAAGGCCGTATTCCATGAGGTTTGCCATGCAGTCACGAAACGCCCCTACCCCGGGCAGGACAACGCGGCTTGCGGCCATAATCTCTTGAGCGGAGCGCGTTACAACCACCTTTGCGCCTACGCGCTCAAAGGCCTTGGCAACGCTTCTTAGGTTGCCCATGTCGTAGTCTATGATAGCTATCATACGGTTATCGGTTAAGGGGATAGTGGATAATGGCGAGGGGCGTGTGGTTAGTAAAAAACCAACCACTAATCACTAACCACTGTATCTACAACCTGCCCTTTGTCGAAAGCACGCCGCGAATCCTTGGATTTTTGGCAACGGCCTCGCTGAGCGCCCTGCCGAGCGCCTTGAATATTGCCTCAATGGCGTGATGGATGTCCTCGCCGTAATGGAGGGTAACGTGCAGGTCAAGCCCGGCGCTGTTGGAGAGCGCCTTCAAAAACTCCTTTGCAAGGTCAAGGTCAAAGGCATGTTCCACTTGGTCATTTCTTATTGAGCGCACCTTCTTTGGCGCAGCCTTGGAGACTCCCGCGTTGAACTTGAAATACGGCCTGTTGCTTATGTCAACCACGACCGTTGCAAGCGAATCCATCATGGGCACGGTTGCCGAGGAGCAGCGCTTTATGCCGGATGAATCACCAAGCGCTTTTTTTAGCGCCTCGCCGAGGCGAAGCCCTGTGTCTTCAACCGTGTGGTGCAGATCAACATCAATATCGCCCGCCGCCTTGAGCTTTAAGTCGAAAAGCCCGTGCCTTGCAAAGTTTGTCAGCATGTGGCTCAGAAACGGTATCGGCGTGCTTATATCGCTTGCGCCGTTGCCGTCAAGGTTTAAGTCAACGGAGATGTCCGTTTCCTTTGTCCTGCATTTTATCTTGCTCTTCCTCTTCATGTCTTTTTCACCACATACCTTTCTTGAAAGAAAGGTATGCCAAAGAACTTTAATTGGGAACAAACGTCAGGGCTTACGATTATCATACATTGCCACGCCAATCATGTCTTTTTTACCACTCTTATAGAAACCTCTTCAAGCTGCTTTGCGCTTACGGACGACGGCGCGTCGCTCATCGCGTCCGCGGCCTTTTGCGTCTTTGGGAAGGCGATAACGTCGCGTATGGACTCCGAGCCTGTAAGTATGGCCAGTATCCTGTCAAGGCCGAATGCTATGCCGCCGTGCGGAGGCGTGCCGAATTGAAGCGCCTCTAAAAAAAACCCGAACCTGTCTTGCGCCTCTCCCGGCTCCAGCCCGAGCTTGTCAAAGATACGCGACTGCATCCCGCTCCTGTGTATCCTTATAGAGCCTCCGCCTATCTCGACCCCGTTCAATACAAGGTCATACGCCTTGGCGCGCACGGAGAGCGGGTCTGAGTCGAGCCTATCCGCGTCCTCGTCCATGGGCGCGGTGAACGGGTGATGCATTGCGACGTATCTTTTTTCGGCCTCGTCGTAGTCGAGGAGCGGAAAGTCCGTTACCCAGACGAAGTTGAAGCCTTGTTTCGGGATTAGCTCAAGCCTTCCTGCGACGTTGAGCCTGAGCCTCCCAAGCACCGTGTTTGCGATTGACGGTTTGCCTGCGGCAAAGAGAAGAAGGTCTCCAACGGACGCCTCAAGGGCTGAGTCTATCGCCTTTTTCACGTCGTCGCCGATGAATTTTGCGATGGGGGATTGCCAGCCCTCGGCAGTTATCTTTACCCACGCAAGTCCCTTTGCGCCGAATGATACGGCGACGGCCGTAAGGTCGTCAAGGTCTTTTCTGGAAAACGTTGCCCCGTGTTTTACGCATATCGCCTTTACGACGCCTGCGCTTGCTGCGGCGTCGGTAAAGACCTTGAAGCCGCTGCGCGCGGCTATTGCCGTAATATCCTTCAACTCAAGACCGAAACGCACGTCCGGGCTGTCAAGGCCGAATCTGCTTAGTGCATCATTATAACTCAGACGCGGGATGGGCAGCTTAACTTCATGCCCGGCGGTCTTGAATATCCGCTCCACAAGTCCTTCCGACACGGCCATAACGTCGTCCCTGTCAACGAAGCTCATCTCCGCGTCTATCTGCGTGAACTCAGGCTGGCGGTCAGCCCTCAGCTCCTCGTCCCTGAAGCATTTGA
>JBBTCG010000197.1:0-6998 GCA_038043305.1 Deltaproteobacteria bacterium
TGACATGATACTGTTTACAATGCCGCGTTTATTTTATACAATTAGCACATTCCTATCGGCGATGCAACACCGTATTATTAGCCGTCCGCCGCCTGACTTAAAAATCGCGCTTGTCTGATTTATGGTATATAATCGTATACGCGGCTTAAGCCGCATGGTTTTCAATAAACATAAAAAAGGAGAAAGAAATGGCAAAGACTGACGGCAACAAGAAAAAGATAATAGACGCGCTGAATATAGACAGGTCGTTTGAGCTTGCGGCTATATTACAGTATATGGGGCACCATTACGAGGCCGAAGGGATGGAAAGCCCGGCGGTAATTGACATATTCAAAAAGACCGCGCTCGACGAGATGAAGCACGCGGAGCTTATTGCGGAACGGATCGTCTACCTCGGCGGGGTTCCGGTGCAAAAATCCGCGCCCGTGAAAAGAGGCGGAGAACTCAAGGACATGATAAAGGAAGACCTCGCCTCGGAGAACGAGGCCATAGCGCGATACAAGGAGCATATAAAGCTCGTGGCGGCGCTTGGAGACTCCACCACAAGGCTCATGCTTGAGGGGATACTCACGCAGGAAGAGGGTCATGCCGACACATGGGAAACGACCCTCGGAATAAGGAAGTAACGGCTTGAAAAAGAAATGGGTCTGTAAGGAATGCGGTTACGTGTGTGAAGGGGATGCGCCGCCGGACTTATGTCCGGTCTGTTATGCACCGGCAGAGGCGTTTGCAGAGGTTTCGAGAGCCTGATTACCCGGCATGGGAGAGCAAATTGACATGGATAATATGAGTTCGTCCGGTTTTCAGACTTACGTCTCCGGGAAGACATCCGAAAAGGCGGGCAGGCCGCGCATCGTCCGGCCCGGGGCGCACTCCGAGATGGCAAGTCGCATGGCAGCGTTCGGCCCAATGACCTTTGCGGAGTTCATGGGGCTTGCCCTGTACTGGCATGACGGCGGCTACTACGCCTCCTCTCAGCCGCGATGGGGAGCGTCCGGCGACTATATAACGAGCATAGACGTAAGTCCCGTCTTTTCGCGGACGATTGCCAAACAGGTGGAGGAGGTCTGGCGCATATTGGGCCGCCCGTCGGGTTTTGAGCTTATCGAGGCCGGGGCGGGCAGGGGATGGCTTTCCATCGGAGTGCTCGACGCCCTTGCCCGCATCAATCCGGTGCTTCGCAGGACAATGAAGACAAGGCTTGTCGAACGCAATCCGCGCGGCCAAAGGGTTTCCATAGAAGGCGCGACGTGGCACGAGAGCATTAAAGAGCTTACCCCTGTTGAAAACGCCATGATAGTGTCGAACGAGCTGGTGGACAGCTTCCCTGTTCATATCGTTGAATACAACAACGGCATGCTTTTGGAGGTGCGCGTTGACCATGACGGCCACTCCTTCAGGGAGGTGCTCATGGAGCCGTCAACGCCCGCGCTCGAAAAATACTTCAGGGATTCCGGCATAGCGCTCGCCAACGGCCAGAGGGCAGAGGTGAACCTTATCGCCCTTGACTGGCTCAAGGCCGCATCCGGCCTGATGCAAAGGGGCTTTATCGCTACGGTTGACTACGGCCTCCCGGCAAGGGAGCTTTATGCGCCTGAAAGACGAGGCGGCACGCTTCATTGCCACTACAAGCACACGATGCACGATAATCCATATCTCAACGTCGGCGGCCAGGACATAACGGCATTCGTAGACTTTACGGCTCTCGCAAGAACGGGCGCCTCCGTTGGCCTTGAGGTTACGGGATTCACGACTCAGAAGAACTTTCTTCTTGGTCTTGGGATACTGGACGCGGCCCTTGCCCCTGATGACGTAAATCTTGAAAACTACGCGAAGATAAGGCACAATCAGTTGATAAAAGAACTGATAATGCCCGGCGGCATGGGCGACACTTTCAAGGTGCTTGTCCAGCACAAAGGCGTAAACAACCCGAGGCCGAGGCTTGCCGGGTTTTCATTCAAGGATATGAAAGAGGCGCTCTTCAAGACCGCCTGAATCAGGCGCGTTGAAAAAAGAACGTGTTTTATGATAATGATGCAGTAAAAGGGCATATGGTTGCCTCTAAAAATTAGAAATTTTTCCGATGGTGCTTGCCGCACGGGCAATATCAGTATTCGTCAGCCTTGGTGTTTATTCCCAATTAAAGTTTGGAGCCTGCCCTCGAATGTTTTAATCGGGGGGCCTACCTTTTTTTCAAAAAAGGTAGGGAAGGGCGAAAATAAAAAGCAGAGCATATAGTTAATATGTGAGCATTTTTATTTTCGACCTGACGCCCGTAACGTAACGACAGGGGAAAATAGCAATTTTATAGAGAGCCAGCCATAAGTAAATCTCAGGAGGGCGACCAACATGGCAGAGGATACGGGCAAGGGCAAGGGAAAAGAGAAGGAAAAAAAGCACGTCTGCTCGATATGCGGCAGGCCGTCGGATGCGACCATCTGTCATGCCTGCGAGGACAAGATTCGCGGCGAGGCGCTGGAGCATAAGCACGACATAGACAAGGCGGGAAGGACAGATACCGGCAGGAGATAGACCGTTGGTGCGAAGGCTGATATTTTCTCTCTTTAAGGAGGCCACATGGCGTCTGACATAAAGACAGTAGAAAGACTTGAGACCGCCTTGAAGACCGAGATAGCTGGGTATAGGTTCTACAGCGCGGCGGCAAGCACAGTTGCGGACGAGAAGGGCAGAAACATCTTCGCGCACCTTGCCAAGGAAGAGCTTGACCACATAAAGGTCATCCATGCAATCGGCGAACTCGCAAGGTCCGGCAAGCCGTGGGCCGCATTTGACGACGCGGTAAGGGTTGGAGAGACGGCCATATCAGGCGCTCTGCCCATATACCCCGGACAGGACGCGCTCGTCGAAAGGCTCAAGAAGAATCCGACGGACTTAAACGCCCTGAGGATAGGCATGGAGATCGAGGAGGCGGCCACAGAGTTCTACTCCAAGATGCTCAAGGATGCGACGACCCCAGGCGAGAAGGTCATACTCACGAGACTCCTTGAGATGGAAAAGGGGCATCTTAAGATACTTCGATGGGAGAGCGAATCGCTTATGAGAACCGGCTTTTGGGCCGGGCAGATGGAGTATAGCGTTGAAAAGGAGCTTGACTGACGCCGATGTATGACGCGATCGTCGTGGGATTGGGGCCTGCCGGTTCTACCGCGGCCTATTATCTTGCCTCAGCCGGTCTATCAGTGCTCGCCGTGGACAAGGCGCGTTTCCCAAGGCATAAGTCTTGCGGCGGGTGCGTGTCCGCGAAGATAACGCGCATCCTCGACTTCGACATTTCCGCAACCGTTGAGCAGACCGTCTCAGGCATAGGTTTTACCTACAAATACGAGCGCGCCGTTGAGGTCATGAGCGATAAGCCAATAGGCTTTAACGTCCGTCGGGACAGGTTCGATCACTTCCTCGTAAAGAAGGCCGAGGCCGCAGGCGCTCAAATAATCGAGCTTCTCAGGGTGAACTCTCTTTCCGACGACGGCCGTAGGGTTACCGTGCGGTGCGATGACAAGAGGGCTTTTTCAGCGGCCTTTCTCATTGGCGCTGACGGCGCGTCAGGCGTGGTCGGCAGGGGTTATTTCGGCTTCAACCCAAGGGAGTGCGCCGTATCCATCACCTCGGAGATCCCTTGCGATCCTTCGAGTCTTAAAGGACTTGACAACAAGGTCATAGCGGAGTTCGGCTCCATCCCGTTCGGTTACGGCTGGATATTCCCGAAAAAGGAGAGCCTTTCCATAGGCGTTGCCGCTGACACGGCAAGGCTTGGCGCGGGCATCAAAAGGTATTTTAACGAGTTCGTATCGCGCCACGAGATGCTCAAGGGTTTGGACGTAAACGCGCGCGACGGCTGGATGGTGCCCGTTCATTACACGGACTCGCCGCAAGCGGTAAAGGGCAGGGCGCTTATAGCCGGGGACACCGGCCATTTGGTTGACCCGTTCCTCGGAGAGGGCATCTACTACGCGGCGCTTACCGGCAGGGCCGCAGCTCAGGCCGTCATATCGTGCGTAAGGCGCGGCACAAGCGACCTTAGCCAATATCAGGCATGGCTTGAGAAGGAACTCTACCCTGAGTTCAGGGCCGCAGGGAAACTCTCCGATCTGGTCTATACCTATCCGAGGCTCTGGTACAACATCATCGAAAAAGAGCCTGACATAATGAGAAGGTTCTATAACGTAATACGGGGAGACGAGAGTCTGAACTCCTACTACTCATGGGTGCACGCAAGGATAAAGGGCAAGCCCCTCGGGCTGCTACGCAGATGGATCGAGTCGAGGTTTTTGCCGGGGTAGGTTGAAAATGGCCGCTATTGTATATGCTCAGTAATTAGGTAACTCTTTTGGTAGAATGAAGTAAGCCAAAGGAGGTATTCATGCAATACTCGTATCAGGTCGTTGTAAAGCGCTGGCTTCCGATACCCAGAGAATACGAACGCACAAAAAGCAAGGTCTTGCCGCGCCAATTCTAATTCGTAAAAAATATTTGCGCGGCTCACGGCATCTCCGGCAAGGAACTGGCCCGGTATTATCGCAAATGGAGAAGTTTATTCGTCCCTCAATTTATTTAGACCCTTTTACGCAACGCTAAAAGACCTGCAAAGCCTCCTCCGAGGAGCAGTATGGTTGCAGGCTCAGGCACGGCAACCGCTTTGCCGAATGCCTGCACCTCGGATACGGCAAAATACTTATCGCCGCTCGACATATTACCGCTTATCCTCAGTTTATCCGTCCTTATTGACGAGCTAAGCGTATATCGCGTCGTGTTATTATAGGTATCCGGTCTTGTAAGCATACCCCAGCCATAGGCATCATAATTGGGTATGTTCCATGCGATATTCCATGCGTTTGATGCCGTGTTCCAGTATTCGAGTATATAGGCGTCGTTGTCGTCCACCTGAGCGATAAAACTGCTGATATCGTAGAGCCCGCTCAGGTTTATCTGTATGTTCTGACCGGATACGCTATGGCTGTCCCACCATACCGGGCCTCTGTCCCACTGGTTTGTGCGCGGCAAAAAAACGCCGTCAGTAACCGTTTGCTTGTTGATAACCCAGCCGCCGCCCCAACCGCCGCTGAAAAAGGTTCCGTTTAGCGTTACAGGGGCGTTATAGGCAACGTTGGTGATCGGCGTGGCATCAGCCGTTGCAACGCCAATGAATAGTATTGCGCCGGCAATCAGCAGTAATAGTTTTTTCATTTATTCTCTCCTATGCAGAATTACTTATACTCTTATGCTATACTAAATAATATGCAAATAATATGCCGCGACCTTGCCGTAACCTAATGAATTGATAACTATCAGAAAAACCTGAACTTTATATTTTTACGATTCAAATGCTGGGAAACTGACGCAGTAAAAGTGTAAAAATATTGTCAGTGCGTCCAATATTTGGCATTTGGCAACATTCTTTACAGAAGCAGGCATAGCGCCAAAAAGAGAACCACCCTCATAGGAGGGTGGTTCTCTTTTTGGTGTGTCAGGAGTTGACTACTGACACTACGGGGATTTTCAACTTCCTGCATCCAGCCATCTTTACGCAGGGTTCGGGTTAAGATTTAATTTCCGAGTCCAGTCAACCTCTTTCAGTAATTCATCCTTGAGCCTCTCATCATAGATCGTCACCTTTATCTGCGCCGCCCTTTCCCAGAACCATTTGTCGTAATCCATCTTCTGAAGGCCGGACGATTCAATTATGTGATCCTCACCCGTCTTTTTTATATATCTTATGATCTGATACCCTTCCCGCCACTCTATCACTTCAGGATATACCTCGCCCGGCTTTATCGTTGAGACCGCATCTATGAGCCTCTTTGCCTGCTCGATCCCCTGAGCTTGAGCGGACCCGCGACGTCCTACACCGCCTTCTTCAATATGGACCATCCCATCTTTAATGGATAGTCGTAATCTCTGCGACCCCATCCCCATTGACGCGGCTATATCCTTAAATCTTCCCGGAGACTTAATTGAAGCCTTTAGAAGTTCGTCCGCCTTCTGATATTGTTCCTTGTGTATCTCGCGTGATTTAAGAAATACCTCGTTGTAGAGAAACCTCTCCGCATAGACGACCCTTACAAAGGTCTTTATATATCCCTTCCTGTCTCCGCCGTAAACAGCCATGATTTTTTTCAAGGTATCCGGCGCCTTGGTGTTATCATCTATCCTCTTTGCCTCCACTTCAAGCGCGGCGTCATCCACCTTATATCCGAGCGACCTCAAAATCTCTTCGGAGAGATACCCTTTTATAAGCTGCGTAAGCCCCACATATTCCTTGTCGCTGCCGGGATAATATATCTCTGAGACTTTTGCCCTATTGGCTGCGTCTCCCTTTGTAATATGAATCTCGCCTACAAGGCAGACGTCGTTCGCCTTTGTGCATGACGCCGCAAGCGACAGCAAGAAAAGAAGTATAATCGGTCTAACCCGCGAACCGTACTTAACCCCGAACCGTCTCATTATGGCGTATACCTCCCGCCGCTGCTGAGATATGCGTTGCCGTCCCATCCTCCCCATACGACCATCTCAGTGCCTGTCCATACCGCCGTGTGGTGCATCCGCGCCAACGGCGCATTCGCCGGCGTAACCGCGATCCACGTATCCGATGCCGGGTCATACTTCCCGCCTGTATCCAAATATAGATATGCGCCGCTCAATAAATCCCATGCCCATCCGCCCCATACTATCATCTCTCCTGTCGTGCTTGACCAGACTACCGTGTGCTCTTCCCTTCCCGCCGGCGCACTTATGGTTGAGGTGGCGTTGGTCCAGCTATTCGTTGACGGGTCATAGACGGCTCCCGTTTTGAGGGATGATAAACCGCCGTCATACCCGCCCCATACTATCATCTTAGCGCCTGTCCAGACCGCCGTGTGGAATACCCTTGCCGTCGGCGCATTTGCGCCGGTTGAGGTGGCAACGGTCCATACGTCGGTTGACGGGTTATACTTGGCTCCAGTGTTGAGATAGGTTGAGTCATCCCACCCGCCCCAGAC
>JBBTCG010000198.1:0-2953 GCA_038043305.1 Deltaproteobacteria bacterium
TCAAGAAAGGTAGGGAGCGACGAATGAGGCGCACTTTGTTGTGCGCCGCAGTGAGAAGCGACGAGACAACGCAGCAGATGGGCGTTTCTGAGCAGCCGACTACAGCTTTTCCTCGTATATCTTAATCTTGGCGTTAGCGCGCAGGGCCGCAATCCATTTGTTCAGCGCCTCTTCCTGTCTGCGCGAAAGGAGGCTGGATTTATACTGTTCCCTTACCTTGTCGAAACCGGCCTCAGGCGCCTCTTTTGCGGCCTTGAACTTGAGGACGTAAAACTTCCCTCCGGCCTCGACGACCTTCTTGTAATACGGCGCGGTCTTCTCAAGGCTGAATAATTCAGGCTTGTCCGTGGTCAACGCGCCGATTAGGGGTATCCTGCCCTGCGACCCGGCGAAAAGCGGCGTTGCTTCGATCCTGACCCCCTCCATCTTTGCGGCCTTGGCAAACCCTTCCCCTGCCGTCAACTTCTTCAACACCTCATCGGCCTTGCTTGAGGCGGCGGCCATTGCCTTATCCCGCCTCAAAGCGTCTTTTACCTTTACTGCTATGGCTGAATAGTCAGGCACATGCGCCGGCGCCTGCTGGATTGCCTTCAATAAATAAAAGGCCGATTCCGTCTGTATCATCCTGCTCACCTCGTTGTTTGCAAGGGCAAAGGCCGCGGCCTGAACCTCCGGCGCCTTTGCGAATGCGCCCTTCTCGCTCACAAGGCCGGTTGATCCGTAGGTTATTCCCTTGCGGCCTGCTGCGGCCTTTTTAAGCTCCTCGCCTGACTTTGCGTTTTTGAAAGGCGTCTCAAGCGCGGTTATCTGTTCCTTTGCCTCGCTCCACGCCTTCTGTTTTGCGATGATGTTTCGTATCGCGCCTTCTACGTCCTTGAGAGGCGCGGCGGCCGCCGCCTTTTTTCCGTAGACCTTTATGATATGAAAGCCATAAGGCGTTTCAACGAGATTGCTTACCTCGTCCTTGGCAAGGGCAACGGCCGCGTCCTCAAACGCCTTTACCATCGTGCCCTTCTCGAACCAGCCGAGGTCCCCGCCCTGCTTTGCCGAGCCAAGGTCTTGCGAATATTTTTTCGCCAACGCGGCAAAGTCGCCACCTGCCTTGACCTCCACAAGCACGGCCTCAGCCTTCTTTCTTGCCTCTTGAAGGGCTACGGCCTTATCCGTTGCCTTCGGCTCCGGCTTTATGAGTATGTGCCGCGCCGCTATCGTCTCAGGCAGCTCGAACTGTTTGGGATTCTTCTCGTAAAAATCCTTTATCTCCTGATTGCTCACCTTCCGCGTCGAATCAAGCGCGTTGAAGTCGGCCTTGGCATAGAATACGTCTACGCGGAGCGGCTCCATGAAAAGAGAGCCTCTCTTCTTGAGATACTCCTTGCCCTCGTCATCGCTTATCTTTATGGAAGACAGATTACGCGCCGGGTCAAAGGTCATGAACTCAAGGCTTATCTGCCTGTTCTCCTTCATATACCCGGCCTTGGCCTCATCGTCGCTTACGGTTACGTCCTTCACGACCTTGTCTTGCATCTTTCTCAACGTGAGGTCTTCCCTAATGTTGGCCTCGAACTCGGCAGGTTTCAGACGATTGGCGCTCAATACGCTCAGGTACGTTTCCTTGTCGAACGCGCCGTCCTTGGCAAACGCCGGGATAGTCCTAACGACCTCCTGAACGTCTTTATCGTCTGCCGATATGCCGACTGAGGCGGCCTCCCTGAAGGCGAGGTTTCTGTTTATAAGCATGTCCAACGTCATCCGCTTGAGATTCATATTCGCAAGCATCTCCTCGGTCAACTGGCCGCGAGACTGCTCTTTGTAGGATTCAATCTGCCTTTTGTAAAGAGACATATAATCCTTGGACAAGATGGAAGCGTTGTCAACGGTTGCCACGATTGCCCTGTCCTGCTTGTCGTTGCCGGACGGAGAGACCCCCCAGAAGACGAAGACAATGACAATGGCCGCGAAGATGAGCAGCACTATGACGGAATTGCGTTTGTTTCTTAAAGCCTCAAGCATTTTACGCCTCCATGATACGTTATGTATTTAACGACGACATACGTCCGGCGATGGATAGCGCCGGGCACGAAACGATGCGCCGTAACCTCGTATCTTAATGTAAAACCCATATCAATTCAACTTTTTTCAAGCAACACTTTGTTCCGGCGCCAACCCTCTTTTTTTGTCCGTCTCATTATTGACTTTTGTATATGGCTGTCATATACTAAGACGGTATGGATATTTTCGACCTTCTTCACAAATGCACCGGGTTTGAGTGGGACTGGCACAACGCCGAGAAGAACCGGCAAAAGCACCGCGTCATGCCGTCGGAGTGCGAGCAGATTTTCTTCAACCGTCCTCTGGTGGTTGCGGACGATGTAAAACATTCCGGGAAGGAAGATCGTTTCTATGCCCTCGGGCATACGGACAATGGCAGGATGCTCTTTGTCGTATTTGCCGTCCGACGGGACAGGATACGGGTGATATCAACAAGAGACATGAACCGCAAGGAAAGGAAGGCGTATCAATCCCATGAATAAGAAGATGCCAAAATTCAAGAACGAGGACGAGGAGAGGGAGTTCTGGACAACCCGCGACTCCAGCGAGTACGTTGACTGGAAGAAGGCAAGGCGGGTCGCGTTGCCTGAACTGAAGCCCTCGCTGAAGACCATATCCTTGAGGCTCCCGGAGGCGATGATCGAGGAACTAAAGCTCCTTGCCCACAAAAAGGATGTGCCTTATCAGTCGCTCTTGAAGATTTTTCTATCGGAAAAGATAAACGAAGAACTCAAGGTTCACTGAGCCAAAGCACGGTTCTCAATGGCCATGTCGGCATACATGCGTTTGAGTTGATGGCGAAGCTTACGCAATGACTTTGGGAAGCTCTTATTTATTCTTGCAGTCAAGCCCCGTAGGTTGGGTTAGCGCAGCGTAACCCAACTACCATCGAAATCCGTAT
>JBBTCG010000199.1:0-4995 GCA_038043305.1 Deltaproteobacteria bacterium
CTTGACGTCCGCCCTGCCGTGGTTTATCCCGGGCCGCGTCCCCCTGAGCGTCAGATAGTCGTTGAGCAGGGCTTTTTTGGCCGTCAGGTTTACGTCTCCGTATGGATATGCAAAATGATCAATCGAGGCCCAGCCGAGGACGTTGCTCAACAGGAGCCTGTTTTTTCTGCAATCCGCCAGCATCTCACCTGCTGTAATCGCGGGCAGGTGATGATGAGAATAGGTATGACATCCTATGTGATGTCCGTTTTTCACGAGGCCGCGCAGCAGATTTCTTGTTCGCGTTTCTGATTCCGATGGCGCGGCGTCGCGTATCCCCGTCATGCCGCATGACACGTAAAAGGTTCCTTTCGCGTCACGTTCATCCAATATCCTTGCTCCGTTTATGATAGCGGATAACGGAACGTCGTCAAAGGTAAATGTATAAACCGGACTGGTATTACTCAGTCTTAGGCGTTTGGAATAAAACGTCTCGTAAAAGATGGTCTTGAGGCCGCTTAGAGTGCGCCTTACAGGTTTTTTTGAATCCATATATCCGTAATTATAGCCGCGTTATTCCGCATAATATGTGACCGCAATCACATGCGTTCATATCGGCTTCCGCTCCGCATATATACAAACTTTATGTCGTGCGGCAGGTTTTGTCAATAATGCCGTGCGTTGTTCGCTCTGAAAAGAGTTTTTCGTATCTTTCAAGGCAACGGCTCAACGTATATCTTTGTCTGACCGTTTCTTTGCCTTCAAGCCCTATGGCGCGGCTGAACGCCTCGTCAGCGATTAAGGCAAGGAGGGAGTTTTTCAATGCGCCGACATCATCAAGCGGTACAATGAGGCCGTCCTTCCCGTGCCGAATTACGTCTCTGATGCCTTCCACGTCCGCGCCCACCGACGGCAGTCCGGCGGCCATGGCCTCAATGAGGCTTATGGGCAAGCCTTCTTTGAGCGAACACAGGCAAAATACGTCCAGACCCGCAAGCAGCGCGGGCACGTCCGGCCTGTATCCGGTCATAAGAACCTTATCCCCGATGCCGTGCTCCCTGATGAAGGCCCTCAACTCATCCTCGGTATTATCGGCCTCGCCCTTAAATCCCTGCCCCATGATGACGAGTCTTGCGTCCGGTCTTTCGCGCGCGAGCGCGTCAAACGCCCTGAGCAGGAAGATATGGTTTTTCACCTTTTTCAGATTGGCCACTATGCCTATGGCCTTTTCATTGCCATGAAGTCCGAGGGTTTTACGCGCCCCGGCTCTGAGCGCAGGGACGTAAGAGGCGGCTATGTCCACGCCGTTTTCAATGGTGAATGTCTTTGATCGGGGCAGATTGAAGACGCTTTGAGCAGCCTTTGCCACGTTTGGCGTTACGCATATCATGCCGTCCGAGCGCTTGAGTAGGGCGCTTCCGGCTTTTTTCCATTTCCACGACAGCTCGTCCAACTCCCATTCCGAATGCATCGTACAGAACAGGCGCGCCTGTTTTTTAAGTTTTGTGCCGTAAAAGGCGTAGACCATCGGCATGAAATGATGCGCGTTTACGATATGGATGCCGTTGTCTTTAATTATCCGGGATAGCTGCCTCATGGTTGCCGTGTCAAAGCGTTTTACCTTGGGCACGTGGTAAAGCGGTATCCCAAGGTCTGAAAATTCCTTCAGCGGCTTTTCTCCGTTGAACCACGCTACCGACGGGTTGAAGCGCGTCCTGTCGAGCCTTGAGGCGAGCGTATGCACAAGCCGCTCGGCTCCGCCCATCTCCATCTGGACGATGATGAAAAGGACGTTTATCTTTTCGCGCGCGGGAGGCATGTCAGCGTGCTTTTCCAAGCTCAAGGTACTCTGCCTCGATCCTCTCCGTCCAGTCTTTGATGTTGTATTTAGCGTTTATCGTGCTCACGGCCTCAACGGACAGCGATTTCCTGAGCGACGTATCCTTGTAAATCTTCATAAGCGCGCCGGCTATTTCTTCCGGTTTGCCGGGCGGGACAAGTACGCCGTTCTTCCAGTTTTCTATTACCTGCGGCACGCCTCCGACCGCCGAGGCAACGCATGGAAGGCCCGAGGCCATCGCCTCCAAGAGCGCCATAGGAGTCCCTTCGGTAAGGGACGGCAGGACAAAGGCGTCCATGCAGCAAAGCCATGACTCCACGTCGCTTTGAAAGCCCGTGAATGTTACCCTGTCTTCTATGCCCTTTGAGGCCGCAAGCTTCATCAAGCCGCCTTTTTCCGGGCCGTCCCCGATGATTACAAGCCTGAGATTCGCTCCGTTTGATATTGTCATTGAAGCCGCCTCTATCAGATACGATACGCCTTTTTCCGGACTCAACCTTCCGGCGTATCCTATCAGAAATGCGTCATCATTGCAGGCGATGGAGCGGCGTTTCAAGGTACGCTCTTCCTTTGAGGGCGTTGCTTGCGGCCCGGCCAAGACCGCGTTCGGTATAACGACGATGCGCCTTTCCTTGATGCCGCACTGGGTAAGCTCCAGTTTTAACGCCTCTGATACGGCGATGATCCTGTGGGCCAGTTTCAGGGCGAGAAGGTCGAGACGATTATACAGTTTGAGTTTGCCGCCTTGTTGTATGAAGCCGTGACATGTGGATATGACAGGCAAGGAAAGTTTTTTTGCCGTGGGTATGCCGACGATGTCCGCGAAATATCCGTGTGTGTGCACGAGGTCAAACGAGCCGCGCTTGAGTATTGAATGTATTAGCTTGAAACAGCGCGGCACGCGCAGGAAGTCGGAGCCTTCCGATGACGGCCTTGCGGCCACTGGAACCTTGTGGATTTCAAAACGCGCCTTTTTAATCTCCTCTACGAATGCGTTGTCAGGCTCCCACGGGCGCACAAGGAGTATGGCGGATATGTCGAATCGCTTCCTGTCAACGTTCCTGAAAAAGTTAAGGCTTACCTTTTCCGCTCCTCCGAAATCAACCGGCGTTGCGATGTAAGCTATCTTCACGCCTATTCCCAGACCCCGTCGAGTCCCTCATGCCCGGCGCCGGTGAGGCTCCTGATGAGCATATCCGACGTCCACGTGAAAAAAGGCAGAGGATCGGCAAGGCTGAAATCGTCATAATACGTAGCGCGGCGCGAAGGGAAGAAAAAGTCTTTGAGAAAGCCGAGTTTGGATTTTGACGCCATGAGGTGAGGGAAGAACGCCCTAATGTCTCCGCCGAGCCAGCGCGTTACCACGCCGGTTTTGAATCCTTCAACCGCTTTAACGTCGCCGTCCATTATGAGTTTGTAGTACAGGTAAGGGAAGTCCACGCCTGATGCTATGGCCTGCGCCAGCGACCCCCAGAAGCGCGGATTCAAGTCTATGAGGTACGGCGTGCCTGTCTTTGCGTCAACCACGAAGTCGGCCTGGCAGACCCCATGCCACTGAAGGTGTTCAAGTAGCTCTTGAAGATTCTCCTCCGCCTTCTCGCTTCGCAAGCTTATCCTCAGAGTGGCCTGTCCGCCCTTAACGGGATAGTCCCTGAGCTGTTTATAGGCCACCTTTGCCCTGTATCGTCCGCGGGACATGAGCATGGCCACGCAGTGAACCTCGCCGGTTATCTTTTCCTGCGCGAAAAATCTCTCATGCCGCGTGCCGGCGATGTCGTTGCCCTCAAGCAGGCGCAAAAGTTCATCCGGTGAGTTTGCCTGTGTTATTGCCCAGCCGCCTCCACCTTGGCGCGGCTTCAAAAGCACGGGATATTTGAGGGCGCACGCATCAGCCTTCGCCTCCGCGATTGTATAGCTTCTCGGCACAGGGATGCCGAGATCGAGCGCAACGGCGCTCCATTTATCCTTGTTGTGCGCGGTAAGTATCTTGTCGTAGTCCGGTACGGCCATCTTGACGTGCTTTTCAAGGGTTGATTTGTATTTTGATATCAGGAACGTCTCTTCGTATACAGGGATAAGGGCCTGGGCCTTGACCCTTTTTATGTTCTCAATGAGGCGGTCAATGAACGCCTCCTGCTCCCTGAAAGGCGAGGGGTATAGGAAGTGCCCCGTTGAGTAGCGCGAACTGAAGGACATCGAGCGCGGGGCAAAATCGGCCGTGTACACCTTGATGCCCTTTTGTCCGAGGCTTCTGACTACGTTGTAGGCGATACGGTTTCTTGCATTGGTTACGATTACTGACACTGTTAAATATTATCCATTGCAACGAGGTGTTCAAAGCTCTCCTGCCGGCGTAAAACGGACGTCCCTGTCTCGGACACCATTACAATCGCAGGCCGCTGGAAGGCGAAGTTGGAGGAGTACGATGAAAAATATGCGCCTGCGTCCATGACGGCAATCACGTCTCCGGCGTTCAAACGAGGCAGCAACCTGTTTTTGAACATCCAGTCCGCCGAGGTACAAACCCTGCCCATGACGTTATAGAGTTTCTCCGGCCTTGCCTGCGGCCTGTCGGCCACAAAGGCCGCATGGTACTCGAAGTCGCATGGAAAGGTTATAGAGAGCCTGCCTGCGCCGGTCATGGCATAGGTTGTCCCGTCAGATCGGGTCTTTATCGTGTTGACTTTGGTGAGTAAAAATTCCGACTTACTCGTTATGAGACGGCCCGGCTCTATGATGATCTTAGGCATCTCTAATTTTAATCTGGAGCAGTTGGTCTTTATCGCCTCGATTATATCGCTGAAGAAGGATTCGATCGGCTGGAAGTCCTCCGGCCGGGGCGGCTCGGGCAGGCAGCCGAATAGCCTGTACATGCCGTACTCAGCCCCTGACATGTTCTTTGTGGTCTCAACGCCGAAGCCTCCGCCGATGTCGAGATACTGCGCGACAAGACCGGTCTTCGCCTTCATCTCAGCCATGAACTCAACCGCTTGGCCGGCGTAATACTTATGCGTTGTGGCCCATCTGGAGTTGCTCGTTACGTTGAAGTGGATGCAGTTGAATTCAAGCCGTTCCTTTAGAGCGGCTATCTTTTCGCAAACCTTCATTGCCTCGCCGCCCTGAACGTCAAGTCCGAACTGCGATTTGTCCGAAAACCCGAGCCTTACGCCGACGCG
>JBBTCG010000200.1:0-6270 GCA_038043305.1 Deltaproteobacteria bacterium
TCCCTATTAAAGTTCTTTGGCCTACCTTTCTTTCAAGAAAGGTAGGGAGCGACGAGACAACGCCGCAGACATGTCCTCGCATGTATTTAGCGGGGATGGGCGTTTTTGAGCAGCCTGCCCCTTACTTCTCGGGGAGATCCTCCATGAGGGTGATGTCAAGGGCAAGGCTCTGAAGCTCTTTTATAAGAACGTTGAAAGACTCCGGCATGGTCGGCTCAAGCGCGTAGTTGCCGGTTACGATGGACTCGTACATCTTTGTCCTTCCCGGCACGTCGTCCGACTTTACGGTCAGGAACTCCTGCAAACTATGCGAGGCGCCATAAGCCTCCATTGCCCAGACCTCCATCTCTCCAAGCCTCTGTCCGCCGAACTGCGCCTTGCCGCCGAGCGGCTGCTGGGTTACGAGCGAGTACGGCCCGGTTGATCTGGCGTGTATCTTGTCGTCCACAAGGTGATGCAGCTTCATCATGTACATCACGCCAACGGTTACGGCCTGATCGAACGCCCTGCCGGTCTTGCCGTCGTAGAGGGTCGTCTTTCCGCTTTTAGGGAGCCCGGCAAGCTCAAGGGCGTTCTTTACGTCGTCCTCGGTCGCGCCGTCAAAAACCGGGCTTGCCACCTTCACGCCGTGGCGAATCCTCTGGGCCACGCCGATCACCTCGTCGTCCGTAAGAGAGTTGATGAATTTGCTGAACTCCAGTGAGCCGTATATCTTCTTTATCCTGTCGCGCACCGCGTTGACGCTGGCGTTCTTTTCCACGAGCGCGGCCCCGGCCGCGCCGAGGCTCTTGGACGCCCAGCCGAGGTGCGTCTCCAGTATCTGACCTATGTTCATCCTTGACGGAACTCCAAGGGGATTCAACACCAGATCAACCGGCGTGCCGTCGTCAAGGTACGGCATGTCTTCCTGAGGCAGTATCCGCGATATGACGCCTTTGTTGCCGTGGCGTCCCGCCATCTTGTCTCCCACCGAGACCTTGCGCTTCATGGCAATGTAGAGCTTGACCATCTTTATGACGCCGGGGGGCAACTCGTCCCCGCGCTTCAATCTGTTTATCCTGTCGTCGAATACCCGCTCGACAAGCTCAAGCTGCTCGTCAAGATAGGCCGCGACGTTCGTTATCTCGTTTTCCGCCTTTTCGTCCGAAGGGATTATCTCGCGCCATCTGGACTGCGCTATGGCCTCAAGCACCTCGCCGGTGATGGGCTTGCCTTTGGAAAGCAGCGTATTTCCCTTCTTATCCGCGATCCTGACCTGGCTCTTCTTGTTAAGGAGGAGCTTTCTCATGCGGTTATAGGCGCCCTCGCGGACGATGGCCATCTCGTAGTCGCGGTCTTTATGGAGCCGCTGGCTCTCCTTGTCCTCTATAGACCTGCTGCGCTCGTCCTTTTCCGCGCCCTTTCTTGAAAAGACCTTCGCGTCTATGACCACGCCTTCGATGCCCGGCGGAACCCTTAAAGAGGTATCCTTCACGTCCTCGGCCTTTTCGCCGAATATCGCCCTCAACAGCTTTTCCTCCGGCGAAAGCTGCGTCTCTCCCTTTGGCGTTATCTTGCCGACAAGTACGTCCCCGGGTACGACCTCTGCGCCGATCCTTATAATGCCGCAGTCGTCAAGGTCGGCAAGCGCCTCCTCGCCGACGTTGGGGATGTCCCTCGTAATCTCCTCTTTGCCGAGCTTTATGTCACGCGCAACGACCTCGAACTCCTCGATGTGCACGGAGGTGAACACGTCCTCGGACAAAAGCCTTTCACTTATGAGGATGGAGTCCTCGAAGTTATACCCGCCCCACGGCATGAAGGCGACAAGCACGTTCCTGCCGAGCGCCAATTCTCCGGCCTCGGTTGACGGCCCGTCCGCGATTACCTGACCCTTGACAACGACGTCGCCCTTTACGACTATGGGCTTCTGATTGAGGCATGTGTTCTGGTTCGACCTTCTGAACTTGGTAAGGTTGTATATGTCAACGCCGCCTGATTCGTTCCTCAGGACTATGCGCTCCGCGTCAACGCTCTCGACCGCGCCGTTTGTCTTCGCAAGCACGGTTACGCCGGAATCCCTTGCAACTACGCTCTCCATGCCCGTGCCGACGAGCGGCGCCTCGGTGCGTACGAGCGGAACCGCCTGCCTCTGCATGTTCGATCCCATGAGCGCCCTGTTGGCGTCGTCGTTTTCAAGGAACGGCACAAGAGAGGCCGCGACGCTGACAAGCTGGTTCGGGGACACGTCCATGAGGGTTATCTCCTCAGGGGCGGCCATGATGAACTCTCCGCCCTTTCTGGCGGAGATGAACTCGTCGGTGAACCTGCCGGCCTCGTCCAGCGGCGCGTTCGCCTGCGCTATTACGTGATCCTCTTCGTCAAGGGCGGACAGGGATTCTATCCTATTCGTCACCTTGCCTGCCTTGACCTCCCTGTACGGGGTCTCTATGAAGCCGAAGTCGTTTACGTGGGCGTAGGTGCTCAAGGAGACTATGAGGCCGATGTTCGGGCCTTCAGGCGTCTCGATAGGGCATATACGGCCGTAATGTGTCGCATGCACGTCCCTGACCTCAAAGCCTGCGCGCTCCCTCGTAAGACCTCCGGGGCCAAGGGCTGAAAGCCTTCTCTTATGGGTAATCTCGGAGAGCGGGTTGGTCTGATCCATGAACTGCGAAAGCTGGGAAGAGCCGAAGAACTCCTTTATAACCGCCGAGACCGGCTTTGGGTTTATAAGGTCATGCGGCATGAGCGTCTCCATCTCGCCGAGGCTCATGCGCTCCTTTACGGCCCTCTCCATGCGAAGAAGCCCTATCCTGTACTGATTCTCCAGAAGCTCGCCCACGGACCGCACTCGCCTGTTGCCAAGGTGGTCTATGTCGTCCACCACGCCCTGGCCGTTTCTGAGGAGTACCAGATAGCGCACCACCTCAAGGATGTCCTCCTTGCGAAGCGTGGTATGCTCCAGCGGCACGTCAAAGCCGAGCTTGCGGTTGAGTTTAAGCCTCCCGACCTTCGACAGGTCGTATCTCTCAGGCACGAAAAAAAGCTCCTTGAAGAATGCGCCCGCAGTGGCCGCAGTGGGCAGGTCGCCGGGCTTGAGCCTCTTGTATATCTCGACCATCGCGTTGATGGTCATGTTGGTGGTCGGGTCGTCCTGATGTTCCCGCTTGAACTCCAGCACCGCCCTGGTCTCCTCGTGCCCGATCTTGTCGTTAAGCAGGGTCTCCCTGAAGAACGCGCCCATGACCTCTATCTGCAAAAGCCTGAAGGACGTTATGTTCCTTCTCGATATCTCGTCCAGCTTTTCGCGGGTGAGCGCCTGATTGCACTCCAGCACCACCTCGCCGGTTGACGGGTCAACGATGTCCCTTGACGCGAACCTGCCGGCGATATCCTCCACCTCAGCGGGTATGTACTTTATCCCGGCGGCCACGAGCTTCTTTATGACGAGGCGCGTGAACTTCCTGTCCTTCTTTACAATGACCTCGCCCGTTGACGGGTCCTTTATGTCGCGGCTTACCTTCTGGCCGATGAGATAGTCCGGCTCAACGCCCTTGGTTATCTTCCTGCCGTCTATTACTATCTCCTCGCTCGGATAAAAATAGTTGAGCATCTCCTCCACGGAGTAGCCCAGGGCCTTGAGGAGTATGGTGGCCGGCATCTTGCGCCTTTTGTCTATGCGGGCGTAGAGCCAGTCCTTCTGATCGAACTCAAAGTCCAGCCATGAGCCGTGGTACGGGATGACCCTTGCCGTGTAGAGCACCTTGCCAGAGAGCCCCTTGGCCTTTTCAAACTCGAAGAACACGCCCGGCGAACGATGGAGCTGCGATACTATGACCCTTTCGGTGCCGTTGATGACAAAGCTGCCGTTGTCGGTCATCAGCGGTATCTCGCCGAAGTAGACCTCCTGCTCCTTTATGTCGCGTATGGTCTGAGCGCCGGTCTGGACGTCCTTATCGTACATGATGAGCTGGACGAGGAGCTTTATCGGAGCCGCGTAGGTCATGCCCTTCTGATGGCACTCCTCCACCGTGTACTTAGGCTCCAAAAGCAGATACTTCAAAAACTCCAGTCTGGCGTTGCCGCTGAAGTCCTTTATCGGGAATGAATTCTTGAATACCGCCTGAAGTCCGGTCTCAAACCTTGCGTCAGGCTTGGCGTCCGCCTGCAAAAACTGTATAAAGGACTTTTTCTGGACGTCTATAAGATTCGGCATGTTTACGACCTTGCCGATGCGGGAATAATCTTTCCTCAAATCCTGTCCTGCAAGAATAATAGCGGAGGTCATATCTTTTAACGGCTCCCTTGTTTAAGGTCTGGAATTCGGCGTTGACCGGCCCGATGCGCCATATGCGCGGATGAGACCAGTATGAACGCTCGCTCAACCATCGTCCGATGCGGCGCGCCTTTGCGCTTCAAGCCAAGGCATTGCCGAAGATAAAAGAACGTAAACCCGGCGCCGCTTATGCCGCTGAGAGGGTTGCCAAGCGACATGCCATCCTCGTGATGCAAAGCGTCGCCGGGTTGAAAGATTACTGAATCTCCACCTTTGCGCCGGCGCTCTCGACGAGCTTCTTTATCTTCTCGGCCTCGTCCTTTGACACGCCCTCTTTAAGCGTCTTTGGCGCGCCCTCGACAAGGTCCTTGGCCTCTTTAAGGCCGAGTCCCGTAACGGTTCTTACTTCCTTGATGACCTTTATCTTCTCGGCTCCTGTCTCCTTAAGCACCACCGTAAACTCGGTCTTCTCGACTGCCGCTGGAGCACCGGCGGCGGCAGTGGCTGCTGCCACGGCCATCGGGGCCGCCGCTGAAACGCCGAACTTGGACTCAAGCTCCTTTACGAGGCCGGCAAGCTCAAGAACCGACATATTCTCTATATATTTTATTACGTCTTCTTTCTTGATCTCAGACACTTTGGTTTCTCCTTGAAGGTTTTAAGTGAAGGCTGATTCTAAAAATTGCTGTTTTCCCCGGCCGTTACGTTATGGGCGTTAGGTCGAAAAAATCTTCTAATTTTTAGAGGCAGCCTGAATGTCAATCAACCCCGCATATCCGTCAGGCAACGGCAGAGGCCTTTTGCTCGCGTATGGCATTTAGCGCGCAGACGAACTTTTTCGTTACGCCGGCGAGGACGCACACAAGTCCGCTTGACGGCGACTTCATCGAGCCGATGAGCTTGGCCAAAAGCACTTCCCTTGACGGCAATTCGGCAAGACCTTTTATCTCGGCAAGGCCGATGATCTGCGCTCCGAGAGTACCCATCCTGATCTTCAGATTGGGCTGGTCCTTGGCGAACTGCACAAGGAGCTTTGCCGCCCTGGCCGCGTCCTTATAAGAAAACGCAACCGCCGTGGAGCCTTTAAGATGACCTGATACCGTCTCAAGTCCGGCGCCCTTGACCGCGCGCCTCGCAAGGGTATTCCTTACGATCTTGAAGTCAACGGAGGCAGCGCGCATGGCCTTTCTCAACTCGTTCATCTCAACGGCCTTTATGCCCTTGTACTCGGCAATAAAGGTCGCGCCGGCCCTTGCGAACTTATCTTGAAGCTCTCCGATGAGCTTTACCTTGGCATCTTTTTTCACGCCTCATCCCTCCTTTCCGTCCTTGTCTCAACGCCTCTCAAAGACAGAAAGACGCGAAGGTCAAACGCCGGAGGACGCGCATATATTCGCGTAAGCCGATCAATTGCCCCCGCTTATCTCCGTGGCCTCGGCAGGATTATTAAGCCCTAAGGCCCCTGCTGTCTTTGACCGTTGGTTAGGTCTAATTTAAACAACGCGCCTCTCCGATACGAAGAGCGGCGCGGCTCTTACTTAAACTGGTTCCTTACCTCAACCGCATCAAGCTTTATGCCGGGGCCCATGGTCGTTGATACGAACAGGCTCCTGAGATAGACGCCCTTGCTTGAGGACGGCTTTGCCTTGACTATGGCCTCCATGAGCGCAAGGAAGTTCTCCTTGAGCTTTACTGCGCCAAAGGACGCCTTCCCAACGGGCACATGGATATTGCCGGCCTTGTCAACCCTGAACTCGACCTTACCGGCCTTGAGGTCCGATACGGCCCTTTTCACGTCAAAGGTAACGGTTCCAAGCTTGGGGTTCGGCATAAGACCGCGCGGGCCAAGTACCTTGCCGAGCTTTCCGACCGCGCCCATGATGTCAGGCGTTGCCACGGCGCTGTCAAAGTCCAGCCAGCCCTTCCCGACCTTTTCGATTAGCTCCTCGGCGCCGACGAAATCCGCGCCGGCCTCTCTTGCCTCGATCTCCTTTTCGCCCTTTGCGAACACG
>JBBTCG010000201.1:0-2280 GCA_038043305.1 Deltaproteobacteria bacterium
CATACAGGCTCTTTCCCATGCCGATTGACTGGGAACCCTGTCCAGTGAATACTATGGCGATCTTTTTCATAATTATATAGTCGCCGAGATTACCAGCGCGCCGCGGCGGACGCCCATGTAAAGCCGCCGCCAAAGGCCACAAAAAGCACGATGTCGTTTTCCTTCAATTGGCCTTCCCTTGCCGCCTCGTCAAGCGCAAGCGGTATGGAGCCAGCCGAGGTGTTGCCGTACCTGTCAAGGTTGATATAGAGTTTTTCATCAGGGAGCTTCAGCCTGTCCCTTATCGCGTTTATAATCCTTAGATTCGCCTGATGCGGTATAAGGAGGTCAATGTCCTCAGGCTTCAATCCGTTAGATTCCATTGCCTCGGTTATGGCGCTGCCCATTGTCCTTACGGCTATCTTAAAGGTCTCGTTGCCGTGCATCCTGAGGTACGGCGACTTGTGGTGTCCGTGATCAAATGGGCTCACCTGGTGCGCCCCGTTTGCGTAGAGCATCTCCCAGCGCCGACCGTCGGAATGAGTATGGCATGACAGCACGCCCCTTGCCCCTTTTTCAGCGCTCAACACGATTGCCCCGGCCCCGTCTCCGAACAGCACGCAGGTTGACCTGTCCTTCCAGTCAACGATCCTTGAGAACTGGTCAACGCCTATTACAAGCGCCTTCTTATGCGCCCCGGCCTTGAGAAACTTATCCGCAACGTCAAGGGCGTAGAGAAACCCGGAACATGCCGCTGAAACGTCAAAGGCCGTGGCCCCGGGTCTGATGCCGAGATGCGCCTGCACAAGACAAGCCGTTGACGGGAAGGTCATCTCCGGCGTTACCGTGCCGACGACTATAAGGTCAATGTCCTTTGGACTTACCTCGGCGGCCTTGAGCGCGGCCTTTCCGGCCCTTGAGGCAAGTTCTGAGCAAGGTTCAGCCACGGCGATACGCCTCTCCCTTATGCCGGTTCTCGCCGTAATCCATGCGTCGGTCGTGTCAACCAGCCCTTCAAGGTCATGGTTGGTAACGACCTTTTTGGGAACGGCGGAGCCGGTGCCGATGATCCTTGACCTGAGCATGGGTTTAACCCTCCGACCCGCCGTGCGAGGGCTGAGACTCCCTGACGTTTCCGATGTCGCCGCTTCTCGCAAACGCTTCACGGAGATGCTCGTTCAACCTTGCGCTCACGCACTCCCTTGCCCTGAGGATGGCGTTCTTCATCGCCTTGGGGTTGCTTCTGCCGTGGCTTATGATACACACCCCGTCAACCCCGATGAGGGGAGCGCCTCCGTACTCGGCGTAATCAATCTTTTTTTTGAGGTTGGAAAACGCGCCCCTTGCGAGCATATAGCCTATCTTGGACGGCACGCTCGACATTATCTCAGCCTTCAGCATGGAGACAAGCGCCTCCATAAGTCCTTCGGAGAGCTTCAATACCACGTTGCCGACGAAGCCGTCGGCCACCACCACGTCCACGTCGCCGCGGTATATGTCCCTGCCCTCGATGTTGCCGATGTAGTTGAGCGACATTTTTTTAAGGAGGATGTTGGTCTCCTTCGTAAGCTCGTTGCCCTTGGCCTCTTCCTCGCCGTTGGACAAAAGCCCCACGCGCGGGGATTCTTTTTTAAGCGCGTACCTTGCGTAGGTATCGCCCATTACGGCGAACTGCGCCAGATGTATCGGTTTGCAGTCAACGTTTCCGCCCACGTCGAGGAGCACGGTCTGCCCCTTCATGGTAGGCACGCTCACGGCGATGGCGGGACGGTCAACCCCCTTTATCTTCTTGAAAAGGAATATCCCCGCAGCCATTGCCGCGCCTGAATTGCCCGCGCTGACCACCGCCGCGGCCTCGCCGTTGTTGACGAGGTCGAAGCAGACCCTTAAGGAGGAGTCCTTCTTCCTCCTTATTGCCTGCGCCGGGGACTCGTCCATCCCGACGACCTCCGAGGCGTGCCAAACCGTTATCCTTGAGTCGGCGCACCCGTGCTTTTTAAGTTCGGCTCTCACCTGCTCCTTGTCGCCGACAAGGATGGAATGGATGCCGAACTCTTTTGCCGCCCGTATAGCGCCCTCAACAACCACAGCCGGGGCAAAATCCCCGCCCATGGCATCTACTGCTATTTTCATATTGGTTTACGCAAGGTCTGTGGAGTAATTGTCAAAGCACGCCTTGGCAGACCGCTCAAAAAGTCCCATCTGCGGCGTTGTCTTCGTCGTTCGTCACTGCGGCGCACAACAAAGTGCGCCTCATTCCTGAACCCGAGACGCCTTGCATCTGGCTGGGTTCCCATTGCG
>JBBTCG010000202.1:0-2155 GCA_038043305.1 Deltaproteobacteria bacterium
AGACATTCGGGGGCAGGCTTGGGCAGGCTTGGGCAGGCTTGTCGGCGTAATAACCGACGGGGACTTGAGAAGGGCGCTTGAGACCGGCGCGGACGTCATCCATAAGACCGTTGACGAGGTGATGACCAAAAAACCAAGGGTCATTTTTGCCGACGCGCTCGCTGGAGAGGCGCTTGCCGTGATGGAGGAGAGCGCCATAACCGTGCTGTTCGTTGAAGACAAGAAGAGAAAAACCGTAGGGGTGATACACATGCACGACCTCGTGAAGGCGGGGGTGGTCTGAAAGATCGTGATAAGGCCGTATTGCCGCATTTGGCGGCACGGAACACGGAATAATATTTTTCAAAAGAAGACATAAAAATGCTTGACAGCGTTTTGAATCTTGGGTATAAGTATACGAAACTTTCATAAAAGAGACGGCGGCCAGATGCGGCAAAAAGCCGCGTAGACTGGCTGAGAGTTGAATCAGACGGCGTTGCGTACCGGTTGCATGCATCACCAGTAGAAGAACGACGTTCTTGACTTTGCGTGGCAACAACGGTGTGAAATAATACCTTAATACCAAGGAGGAGGAGAAACGGATGAAGAGACTGTTATTGTCGGTTTTTGCGGCAGCAATAACGGCCGCATGGGCGGTGCCCTCAACAGCGGCGGACTTTACGTTTGGGGGGGAGTACAGGTTGAGGACCGAGTACAGAAACAACTTGGATTTTAGGAAGACGAATGAGACGCCTGCGGCAAACACCAGCGCCAATGACCGTTCGGACTTCTGGATGCAGCGGGTAAGGCTTACGGTAAACGCCAAGGCCACTGAGGACACCACGGTCAAGATAACCCTGCAAGACACCAGGGTGTGGGGCGCGGCTCAAAACGCGGGCGGCGGACCTCAGCTTACGGACAACGGCTCCACCAATACGTTCACGACGACATCTCAGGCCGCAAGCAACAACACGACTGATCTGCACGAATCATACCTTAACGTTGCAAAGCTCTTTGACACCAACCTGTCTGTCAGGCTTGGCCGTCAGGAGCTTGTATACGGAGACCAGAGGCTCATCGGGTCTTTCGGCTGGTCAAACAACGGCAGGAGCTTTGACGCAATAAAGTTCACGCACGCCGGCGAGGTTGTAAGCGCGGATATGTTCTACTCGAAGATTGCTGAAGCCAACATCGTCAACACTGACCAGGAGTTTTCCGGCATCTACGCGACCAGCGCCAAGCTCCTTCCGGGGCACACGCTTGACGTCTATGCCTTGACGCTCCGCGACCATGCCAAGGGCGGCACGCCGTTCGGCTGGGGCGCGACGCTCGGCAATACGACAGTACAAGGCACGCCAAGCAAGACTCAGGTGCTCAACACCTATGGCGTAAGGGTCAAGGGCGCGGCTGCAGGCGTTGACTACACGGCTGAACTGCCGGTGCAGAGAGGCTCGATAACGACCTTAAGCACCAACTGCGGCGCCTGCATCGCCGAGACTCACAACTACAAGATAAGGGCGAGCGCCTTTGCTTTGAAGGCTGGTTACACGGCTATCCCGGCCTCGAAGCTCAGGATAGGCTTTGAGTATAATTATGCCTCAGGCGACAAGAGCGGCAACGAGATGAACGGCAACACCGCCGCTCCGCGCAAGAACGAGACCATCAACACCTTCTTTAACCTGTTCCCGACAAACCATGACAAGCTTGGTTTGATGGACCAGCAGGCATGGAGGAACGTAAAGGCATATAACCTCAACGCGAGCGTCGCACCGATGGACAAGCTCAGCCTGTTGGCCTCTTACTGGAAGTTCAAGCTTGCCTCGCGCTATGACGCATGGTACGGCGCAGCTAGCTGGAATACCAACCCAGCCGGCATCAGGGCCGCTAACACCCCGGCCGGCGGCAACGGCGCGTCGGATGATGTGGGAAGAGAGCTTGACCTAATAGCAACCTACAAGTACAACAGCTCGGTTACGCTTGAGCTTGGAGCCGCAAGGTTTTTACCGGGCAAGTTCGTAAAGAACAAGATCGAGACGAGCGCGGCGCTTGACAAGGAAACAAAGCCGCAGGACTGGGCGTACTTTAGCGTTACGTCAGCGTTCTAAGTCTTATTTGTGTGATGTTTAATGAAAACAAAGGCGGGACAAAATGTCCCGCCTTTGTTTTTTTGAGCCAT
>JBBTCG010000202.1:2255-3836 GCA_038043305.1 Deltaproteobacteria bacterium
GGCGCGGAACAACCGGAAAAGCGCATTATTAAAACGCTCTCACTTTGTGGAATTTATGCAAGCTTCAAAAAGGCAATCAAACGCCTTAAAATGCCTTGACATTACGCTATTATCCATGATAGAAAATAGCGGACTCAAGTAAAGCAGCTTGTTTGCCGATATGATGCTGTATTCATGGTTCAGGCTTGCGGGCAGGCTTGGTATAGAAAAGGAGATGCCGGGTTGGACAAACGCTTCCTAACATTTTTTGTCTTGACCAGCGACGCATCCAAGGCAAGGCAGTTCAAGGCTACGGTCAAGAGACTCAAGATAGCAGGCGTAGTTGCCGCTGTTCTGGCGCTAACCTTTGCCGTTATCCTCGTTGATTATTCGAGGCTCAAATACAACACGTCCGAACTGCACGGTTTGCGTAAGGAAAACGCGGCGCAAAAGATTATCCTGCAAGACCTTTCGGCAAAGACCGGCGAGCTTGAAACGAGGCTCGCAAACCTCAGCATATTCGACAGGAAACTCCGCATCCTTGCCAATATCGAAAACCCAAGGAATCAGGCTGCAGGCCATCAGGATCAGGTAATGGGCATAGGAGGCGCATCTTCCGACGACGACTCCAATGTCAGTTCAACCGGCGCAAAGACCGCGGAGCTTGTAAACCGTATGCGCTCTGACCTGAAGGAGCTTGACAACAGGGCAAGGCATCAGGAAAAGAGTTTTACGGAGCTTCAGGGAGAGCTTGTCAACAAGTCGTCCATGCTTGCCTCGACGCCGTCCATCCTTCCGGTGCGCGGATGGATAACCTCCGGCTTCGGCGAGCGCACCTCGCCTTTTACCGGTTTTACGCAGATGCACAACGGGCTTGACATAGCGAACGAACCCGGCACCGCAGTCGTTGCTACGGCCAACGGGATTGTGGCTCAGGCCGGCAGGGAGGACGAGCTTGGCAAGATGGTGGTTATATCGCACGGCTACGGGTTAAAGACGACCTTTGGACATCTGTCCGAGATATCCGTGCGCATAGGGCAGAGGGTCAGGCGCGGGGACAAGATAGGCGCCATCGGCTCCACAGGACGCTCAACCGGACCGCATCTGCACTATCAGGTCTCGGCAAACGGCGTAACCGTAAATCCGGTAAAGTATATCCTGAACTGAGCAGGTTGTTTGACTTTATAATCATGCACATGAGCGTTGCCAAACCCTGTAGCCCTGTCGGATAGGGCTACAGGGTTTTTTATCGGCTGGTTTCGCGGCAAGATAAACGCAGTTGCAGTAGGTGTATCCATTGACGCAAAGAAGTTGTCGTTACCTGTCGGATTTTATCCCCGTAAGTCCCGTAGTGTAAGCTCTGAGCGCCATTCAAATCAGCTTAATCAACTATCCTTACTTAACAAAGGCGGTGTGCCTGCCTTTTTTTAATCTTCCCCCGAAATTATGGTCACACAGTTAAGCTGCCTTAGCCTGCTCGAACGCCTGTGGTGATATATTACCAAGCGTCGAGTGTCTCCTTACGCGGTTGTAGAATACCTTGATGTACTCAAATATCCCGCTCTGTGCTTCGTCTTCGCCGCTATGTCATTTATCCACATA
>JBBTCG010000203.1:0-2629 GCA_038043305.1 Deltaproteobacteria bacterium
GCCGACATCAAGCTTTATCTCCCTTATCACCGAACCCTTCACGGTGTCTATGACAGAGACCTTGTCAGCCGTGTAATGGCTTACATAGAGGGTGGCCGCCCCTGCAACGCCATCGAAAAGGAAAAAACCAATGAGGAGGCTGAGGAGCGCTGCCAATGGATATGATTTAAGTTTAAGAGGGGTTATAGTCATAGAACCTGCCGGTCGTCTCGCCCATGTTTATCCCGTGGCAGCGAAGGTCGCAGGCCATCCTGTTGAGGGTTGAGTTGTAGTACCACCTCGGTTTGGCGGAACCCTGGGCCGCGACGTTGGGGGCGAAGTTTAAGAGGTGAGTGTCGCCGTCGGGCGGCAGGCATCCGTTGCAGCCGGTTGCCCCGGTGCCGTCGCCGTATATGGTGTTTTTTGCCTGTATATTGCTGTGGATGTTGTAATGGCAGTACATGCACGGGTCATAAGGGGCGAGCCCCATACAGCCTCCGAGCCCGGGGCGCTGTCCGTAAACATGGGCGTAGTGCAGGTTATAGGTCGTGGCCCCAGGTGTCCATTTGAAGTTTGTTTTTGCATCCGAAGCCGCTGCATCGGAGTTGAAGGCCGCTATATCATGGCACCTGAAGCACAGGGGAACAGCGGCCGTCACCCCTGCGCCGCTGCCAAAGGGAGGGAAGGTATATGAGAGGTAGCCGATATAGTAGGACTCCCGAAGTATCCTTAAATTCGTGGAACCGTGCGGCCCCACCGGAGAGGCCCCGGCATAGCCGGACACTATATCCGTCAGCCTCAGGTTTGATTGTGTGACAGGGCCTGTAACAGCGGACAGGTCGTTATTGTTGTGACAGTCCGTGCAGTTGATGGTGCTGGTGGTGGTAAGACCCGCCAGGAGCTGGTTACTCAATGCGGCTGACTGGTTCTGCCCGGCCGAAGCCACAGGGTGGTAGGAGCTGTTGTAGGTCTGGTTTGGCCCGTAACCGGTTCCGTTACTGCTGCTGAGCGGGTTGAACTCGAACCTCTTGTTAGTACCCGAGGGCCAGGGTTTGGTGATGTCGTTCGGGTTTGACCTGTCTGTATATGTAGGAAATGGGTAGCTCATGGTTGTGTTGTAACTATCTCCATGACACCTGAAACATATCTCGTAAACATAGGGCTGCCGAAAGCCTACGGCAGGGTCCCGGACAATTCCGTCCATGTCAATGAACTTCATGCCCTTTACCCTGCCGCCATCACCGTCGCCGAGGACGCCTGTCGGCGCCTTAACCGCATGCGGGTTGTGGCAGTCATAGCATTCGACATGCTTGGTTGTAATCGGCAAGGACTCAGTCGCAACATGTCTTCCGGCAAAGGTCGTGTCGTCAATCGGGTGACCGGATTGATTGGCAGTATATCTCTTGTTTATCTCGGTCTGTATATTCTTTGTAGATGGGCCGCTCGCGTCGTGGCACCTCTCGCACAAGGTCTCCTCCCATGCAATAAGCTGCCTCGGTATCATGTAATCGGACATTACGGAGGGGTTAGCAGCAGTAGTCTGCGCTGTGGCGGGTACGCCGCCGCTGCCGTCAGGGGAAGTGGTGTCATAGGCATTGGCCGCGTCTGCCGCCTTTATGCCGTGCGGGGTGTGGCAGTTAAGACAACTGCCTTTGTTGCCGTTGGGAAGCAAGCTCCTGTCTCTTCTCGGCCATGGTTCTCCTGCCCCACCGCCTGTACCGGGCCAGTAGAAGCTGGAATTAAGGTAATGGCTCGATTCCGTATAAACGCTCTGGCCCTGATAAAAACCCCACCTGCCCATTGTGGCCGGAGAGCCGGAGGAGTTTATGTTGCCTATATTCTGATGGCAGTACCAGCAGAGGTATGAATAATTGGCCGTTGTGCCGTACTCCTTGAACACGAGATACGGGTCGGGGCCTGCGTCGCCGGTGCCGGAAGGCGCGGGCTCCGTTGTACCGAACATTGCATGAGGTTCATGGCAGTGGCTGCATTCGCCGGACATGTATTTGCCCGCTTCAGGATTACCGCTATGGTATGCGTTTGTAGTGGCCGCAGTTGTGCAGTCGCCGCTGTAGTCGGTCCCGAGACCCCTGTTAACGCCTCCGGCGCAGGGCGTCTCACCATCGGTCGTGCCGCCGCCGTGCTTTGTTGATGGAAATGCGGCGCCTGTGGCAAAGGCTTCCGGCATGGTTTTTAAACCGGCCGCAAGATAAAGCCAGCCTGTTATGGCAAATGTTAGAGATACAATGAAAAGAAGTAAGAACTTTTTCATGTTGATTTGTCCCCTTTGGTGCCAAATCAAGGCTAACTACTGATTATAATTGACACAACAGGTACAATTTATTTTGAGGCGCGCGCTTTATAAAATATTCTTTCTTTCCAAAAAAAACACGAGGTTCTATTAACCACCTTGAGCGGCTATTATCTTATCCAAGGGCATCTTCAATATCTAAAATTCTAACAATTATCAGTATGCCTGTCAAAACATTTTCACATGAGGCGGGCGTTTTGTGAAAAAGCTCGAAAAAGCGAAGGATTCTCTGCGGCTTGTCGCAGAGAATTTTAATTATAGGCTACTTTTTCTTCAGTTTATCCGTGCCTTCTACGCGCCTTCGTATCTCTTGAGCCATATCCGGCCTGCCCATGTCCT
>JBBTCG010000204.1:0-3399 GCA_038043305.1 Deltaproteobacteria bacterium
CCCAACACTTGCCCAGTGCCCTGTTGGCCCGAACCCCGCCGGCCGCCAAAGCCGCAACTCCGGCACCCCAGGAAAAGAAGGAGTTGCTGGAAGTGCTCGCCCAGTGCCAGTGGAACCGTACCGCCGCCGCCACCCGACTGGGCATGCACCGGACCACCCTGTGGCGGAAGATGCGGGAGCTGGGGATCCCAGCCCATCCCAAATCATGATGCAACAGTGATGCAACTTTTCGTTGCAGACGAGCATATTGCAACATTCCTCTGGGGAGACCATCGCCGGAATCCTCTAGGTAAACCGATGTAACTGAATCATTTCTGCCCAAAACCCACCGCCGGCCCGCCCCTCTCCGCGCTAAACAGGAGAGAGGGGCGGGCCGGCTGCAAACGACAAAATCCTTACCTGAAAATTCTCAACAGCTTGCCTATCGTAGAATCCTAATCTCTCTTACGGTCTAATTCCCTGCGGCTTGGATAGCGGGGAGGTTCATTCATCGCACTAAGTTGCCGGGCAATCTTTCAGCCAATCAGCCGCTTTCTAAAAAAGGCCAACCCAATAAGGCCGCTCCCGATGAGAAGGAAGGCGGACGGCTCAGGCACCTGTGCGTTTGACGGCAGGTATGCAAGCTGCGTAAGCGCGCCGTTGTTGGCGAGTCCCCATGAGCCGCCGTTATTGACGAGCGTATTGTAGTAGACGTGCACCCCGTCAAGGTTCAGGTACGTCCCGCTTCCAAGAACCAGCATGTCAAGATACAGGGCCGTGCCGTACATGTTCAGGTTATTGCCGTCGTCAAGCCGCAAAGCGCCCCATGCGTAGTTGTTTGTAAACCCTTGCGCGTCAGCCCCGAAGTCAACGCCGGTAAGATAGTAGTCATGGAGCGTGTCTGTCCCATTGGTGAACGACAGCAGGGACCTCGCCGTGTTCCATGAGTTGGACTGAGCGCTGTTGTTATAAAAGTTGTCGCCTATAAAGAAGTTGTCCCCTGCCCCGCCGTGCAGATAGCCGGTTGTCTCTATTATCAGATTGTTGAAGTAGTTGTTTGACGGGTCGCTGTCATAGACGCCCGCGTTGACGAATGTCCCGGTAAAGACCGCGTTGGTATTCACGGTCATTACCGTGCCTGTGTTGATGAAGTCGCCGTCAACCGTATTAACGCCCTTGCCGCTTAACTTGTACGCCCCGTTGTTGGCGACAAAAGCCGTTACAGTAGTGCCGCCTGACTGATTGAACCTCCCGTTGTTTACAATGGCTGTTGCGTCGAGCGTGCCGCCTGACATATTGTAAACGCCTGTGCCGCCGATATTCTGAGCCACGGTAAGTGTGTCCGACACGGTGTGTCCCCCGTTGGTCTGGTTAAACGTGCCGGCCCCGCCCGCGCCGACCACTGTGCGCGTCGTGTGGAGTCCGCCGCCTGAAAAATTATAATAGCCGTTAGCGCCGGCGTTTTGTCCGATTGTCAACGTGTCCGACACGGTATGTCCGCCGTTGGTCTGGTTGAACGTGCCCTTGCCGTTGACGCCTATTGTAGTTCGCGCCGCGTTCAAACCGCCGTTGGATAGATTATATGAACCGACGCCGTTGCTATTTTGTCCGATGGCCAGCGTGTCATTAACGTTATGCCCGCCGTCCTTCTGGTAAAAAACGCCGTTGCCGCCATTGCCAACTACCGAGCGCTGCGTGTTGAGTCCGCCGTTGGAGAGCGTGTAAGAGCCGAAGCTGCCGGTGTTTTGCGCGAGGGTGAGCGTGTCCGATACGTTTACCCCGCCGCCTGTCTGGTTAAAGCTGCCCTTGCCGCCTACGCCCACCGTTGTATGCGCCGTATTCAATCCGCCGTTGGATAAGGCATAATAACCATAGCCGCCGATATTATGCCCAAGGGTAAGCGTGCCCATTACGTTTGCCCCGCCGCCTGTCTGGTTAAAGCTGCCCTTGCCGCCGTTGCCAACGATAGTATTCGCCGTATTCAATCCGCCGTCAACGAGATTATAAGAGCCGTTGGACCCGGTGTTGAGTCCAATGGTAAGCGTTCTTGATACCGTATGCCCGCCGCCTGTCTGTTTGAAATAAGCCGTGCCGCCAGCGCCGACTACCGTATAGGCCGCTTCAAGTCCGCCCCCTGAAAAGCTGTAATAGCCGTAGCCTGCGGTATTTTGCGCTAAAATCAACGTGCCTGATACCGCATACCCGTTGCCGGACTGGTAAAAGTGTCCATGGCCTGATGCTCCAAGCGTAAGGTTGTTGTTTACCACGAGGCTGCCGTTGCCGCCCAAGGCATACGTGCCCACGCCGGTATTGCCGACTATCATGTAATTTGCCGTAAGCGTATCCTGATATTGTTTGATACGGCCGTTGGAGTCAACGTCAAGATATTCGAGCAAGGGATTTACTTGGTTGACATAGGTGATGACAGCGCCGGGCGCGTTCACTATGACGGCGTATCCGGCCTGTGGCACAGTGCCGTTGTCCCAGCATGAGCCGTTGTCCCACTGACTTGATGTGCATATCCAGTATGTGTCAGCGGCATTTGCGTCAGGAGTCGGCACTGTAAAGAAAATCGTCAGTCCGACAAACGCCGAGTAGAAACACCTTTTTAATATGCCTCTTTTCATGTATATGCTCTCCTTGCAACCTGTTAATTCCCTTATTTTTTCACCTTTGCGTCTTCCCGTATAAGCTGGGCTATCTTTGAATCAGACGCAACCGGTTCAATCGCCACTATATGCCTTGAATTGATACGCATATGGTCAGGCCCATGCCACTCGTTGCCCCTTTTTACCAGCACCCCGGCTTGAACCTTTGTCTGCGGATTCACCTTATTCTCTATATAATAAACGTCCTTGAGCATCAGGTATTCGGAGCCTGTATCCGAGAGTTTTCCAAAGAAAATCTGCCCGTTGTCAAGGAAAACGGCCTGATACTCGCCATCAACTTTGATTGCCTGCGGGCCGCCTTCCCTGCATCCGGCAAGCATCAACCCAATAGTAAGGACAAAAAACATCCTAAACAAGACCCTCCGCCGCCTTTTTTGTCTCATCCGTTCTTTTCGGTTGCTTCTCAAGGGACTCATAGTTATACCTGATATAGCTATTTATAGCAATTACTATGCCAATATAGCATAATTTTTCATATACTTGGATTCATTGATGAATTTAAGAAAGGTAAATATTGCTCGAGTGGAGAGTGTAAAGGAAGTTGACAGTTACATTGTCTTGAGGTATAGAGCCATCTGTTCCTATCTAATAATCTGATTTATCTCGAATATCGGCAGGAGTATGGCAAGGACTATGAAGGCCACGACAATGCCCATTGCAAGCACCAGGGCCGGTTCAAGGAGGGAGAGCGCCCTGACAATCGTTGATTCAAGCTCGCGCTCGTAAGAGTCCGCGGCCTTGAGGAGCATTG
>JBBTCG010000205.1:0-10688 GCA_038043305.1 Deltaproteobacteria bacterium
GCGCGGCGCTTGCGTATAAGCTTGGTGCAGGGGTAGTGCTGGTGAGAAAACCGGGAAAACTTCCACATAAGACTCACAAGGCCAGCTACTCGCTTGAGTACGGCACCGATACGCTGGAGATACATCAGGATGCCATTGAAAAGGGACAGCGCGTAGTAATCGCGGACGATCTCCTTGCAACCGGCGGCACGGCAGAGGCGGTTGTCGGACTTGTTAACAAGATGGGCGGCAAGATAGTGGAGTGCGCCTTTGTCGTTGAGCTTGATGAACTGAAGGGAAGGGATAGATTAACCCCGCATCCCGTGTTTTCATTGGTGAAGTACTAAATGAATACCGTGAACAATGACCCTGTAAAGTGAAATTCTGCAGCGGTGGAGGTTTGCAACCTGCTCCATAAGATTCGTATGGCCTCTGCCGCATCTTTCTGGCGAGATGCGCCAGTAACTCAGTCCGGTAGGGCGGGCATTGCCCGCCCTACCGGACTGTTGTTATTTTATCGTGCTCAATTGGTTGTCGGGTTGACCTCAAGGAACATGCTTTTCAGGTATTCTGTCTCAGGCGCTGAAAGCGATATCGGATGATCTTTTGCTTGGCCCCTGACTTCAATCACGCGCACGCTCACTTTTGCATCCCGAGCCGCGGCGCGTAATATTTCCATAAAGGCGGCCCTGTCAACGTGATACGAGCAAGACGACGTTGCAAGAAGGCCGCCCGGCTCTAAGAGCCGCATCCCTGCGGCGTTTAGTTCCCTGTATGCGCGCGTTGCCTCGGCTATCTTTGCCTTGCTCTTTACAAGGGCCGGAGGGTCAAGGACAATGGATGCGTAACGAGAGCCGCTTGCCGCGCCTGACTTGAGAAACTCGAATACGTCCGCCTTTATAAATTCGCACTTGGAGTCCAGACCGTTCAAAGAGGCATTCGTCCGTGCCTGCGTGATTGCCGTTTCTGACGAGTCTATCCCCGTAACGTGCGCTCCGGTCTTGGCAAGCTGTAAACTCCATGCCCCTGTGTAGCAGAACAGGTCAAGGGCGCGGCCTTGTGCACGGCCTGCAATCGCGGCAAAGGCCGTCCGGTTTTCACGCTGATCAAGGAAAAAGCCGGTCTTCTGGCCGGACATGGGATCCACCTCAAGTGTTACTCCATTTTCCGTCATGCGTGGCAGGATAGTAAGTTCTCCCTTTATAACCCGCTTCTCAAGGCTGAGCCCTTCAAGCGTCCTCGCGTTGCCGTCGTTTTTGAGGACTATCGTTTCAGGCTGGAACACGGCTTCAAGCGCCTTTATGACAATATCGGCCAGCGTTTCCATGCCGAGCGTCAGAAGTTGCACGCAAAGGCATGAGCCGAACTTGTCAACGATAAGACCCGGCAAAAGGTCGCCCTCGCTGAATACCGCCCTGAAGGCCGCATCATGGCCAATGTCAATGCCGATGCGTCTTCTGTAGTCGAGCGCGGCTCGAATCCTGTTCTCAAAAAAGGCATGATTAATCTCCTCCATGCGCCGCGTAAGCACGCGGATGGAGATAAGGGACGCCGGGTTTACGTACCCGATGCCAAGGAACGCGCCCTTTTTATCCCTGAGTTCAAGAAGCGCTCCGGGAGTAAAACGCCTTGGGCTTCCATCAAGCTCATTTGAAAAGACCCACGGATGCCCGGATAAAAGACGCTTGGGACGCGATATTACCGCTGTTTCATACATGTATCGTCTCCGTAAAAAACAGGGCGCTCCGGTTTGAAGCGCCCCTGACTACCTGTTGACGCATGTTTACATGCCCTTGAGAATATTGTTCACAAACACCTTGTTCCACTTTTCCGTCCCGGCGTAGACAAGCTCCTTTGCCGAGCCTCCCCATGCCTGTCCGCCCATGCCGGTCATGGCGTCCTGCGCGTCCATCTTGGCTATGAGTTGAGAGGAGCCTTTTTCATAAGCGTTGTATTTGATGTATATTCTCGCGGAGCCTGCTCCCATGCCTACGAGCGCCCGCGCCGCGCGGCTACCCCAGTTGACAGATACCTTTGCCTTTATCACGAGCGTCTTGCCGGATGCGTCGGCCTCGGTTAAGGCAACCTTTTTAAACAACCCCGATTGTCTGAGCCATGTTTCGAGGCTCTGGCTTGAGGCGGCCTTTACGTCGTCAACCCCTTGATTGTTGTTGGTGGATACCTCTTCGAGTATAATCAACGCAGATTCAAAAGACTTGAAGTCAACGGTGCTTGATCTATAAAACTGCGCGTCAGGGCTGCTCGATACCACGACCTTGTTGCCGCCGCAGGCCGCAAGAAGGAGCGTCATGGCCGCGATAACGGTAAATCTCATAAACGTTTTTCTGAACATATAACCCCCTTTGTTGGTTGCGCGTTAATCGCGCTTATCTTCTTATCTGCCTGACCGCCAAGGTTATGACAAAGACAAGAGTGCTTATTATGATGAACACCGGGCCGGGCGTGAGGCGCAATGCGTGAGAGATATACACCCCTGCTATGGCCGCTATTACGCCGAATATAACGCTTTGAATAAGAAATGCGCGAAGGCTTCCGGCGATGTTTTTTGCGGAGGCCGCAGGGATTATCACAAGCGAACCCATGAGAAGCGCACCCACAAAACGTATGCCGAGGGCAACGGCAAGGGCAAAGCTCAAAAGGAAAAACAGTTCAAGCCGCTTGTGTTTGACGCCGATGGATTGAGCCATCTCCTGAGAGACCATGTTGAGCGCGAGCCGTTTTCTCATTACAAGCACCGCGGCTATCAAGACTATTGACAGGACTATCGAGGCAACGGACTCAACGACATTCAATTCCGTGAGGTTGCCGAAAAGCGCCTCTATTAATTCATGCTCAGGCATCACGAGCGCGCCCAACGCGAGGGATGCCGTGAAGAACACGCCGACTATGGTCTCAAGGGAAAGCGCGCTCTTATACTCGATTATCCATATCCCGATAACGGCCATTACGAGGAAGACGATTGCGCCGATGAACGGATTAATCTTGAAAAAGATGGCAAGCGCGATGCCGGGCATGGCCACGTGCGAAAGGGCGTCGCCCACGAGCGCCATCCGTTTAAGTATCGCAAAGGCTCCGAGCAGGGACGCCCCGGCCGCGACGAAGGCCGCTACAACTATGGGTATAATTATCTCTCCGGTCATTTCAGTGGTGTTTGTGTTGGAAGAACGCCTTTTCGCCGCCGTAAAGGTTGACGAGTTTTTCGCTGTCGAGCACGTCCTTTGGAGCGCCGAAACAAAGTTTCGAGCGATTCAGGCATAGGACGTTGACGGCATGGCGATAGACCACGTTCAGGTCGTGGGAAACGAGGATGATCGTAAGTCCCAAGTTTTTCTGAAGGTGATAGAGCATCTTGTATATGGACTCCTGCCCCGTGATGTCTATGTCCGCCGTCGGTTCGTCAAACAGCAAAACGTCAGGTGAGCCGAGCACCGCCCATGCGACGAGGACGCGCTGTCTCTGCCCCACCGATATCTCGCCAAGTCCTGAGTCGAGTATGGAAGGGGCAAGCTGAACGTAATCAAGCGAGGCGCGTATCTTAGGCTCGTCGGCTCCGGCGCCCCTGAGGAGAAAAAACTCCCTTACCGTTAGCGGCAGGTCCGTTTCGATGTCCATGCGCTGCGGCACGTAGCCGGTCTTTGCGCCTTTCTCCCAGATAATCTCGCCGCTGCACGGGATGAGTCCTATAAGGGATTTAAGAAGCACGGTCTTGCCCGCGCCGTTAGGCCCGATAATGGCAAGACATGTGCCTTTCTCGACCTCGAAGTTTATGTCTTCAAGGACATTGACGTTGTTTATTACGATGTTAAGATTTTTTACGGTCAGTATGGCCATGATATTTGGACAATTCTATCATACATTGGAGAATAATGCGTCAAGGTTTCTTGCTTTTTTATTGCGGGAGCAGGTTTGTAACCTGTTCCACCGCTAACCCCTTGACACCGGATCAATCATGGTATAAAGTAAGCGCTTACTTACATTGGTGTCCAAAAGGCGGGCATGAAAAACAGCGACATTGGAAAGACACGGATGTCCGGGCCGGACAGACGCTCCCAGATAGTCAAGGTGGCGATGCGGCTCTTTGCGCGGAAGGGCTTCAAGGGCACCACCACGCGGGAGATAGCCGCAAAGGCGCTCATCAGCGAGGCCGTCATATTCAGGCACTTCTCAAGGAAGCAGGATCTGTACACCGCCATCATAGACGCCCGCTGCAACGATAAGCAGGGTGAGTCCATCCTGTACGGCAAGCTGAAGGGCCTCAAAGGCAGGGAGGTCTTTTCAACGGTGGCCGCATATCTTATATCCGAACATCAAAAGGACAGCGCTTTTTTGCGCCTTCTGACCTACAGCGCCCTTGAAGGCCACGACCTGTCTGAAATATTTATAAGGACAAAGGGGCTTGAGTTCATAGAGTTTCTTGAGGCGCAGATCAAGACGCTCATAAAACAGGGTGTGTTCAGGAAGACGGACGCATCCCTTGCGGCGAGGGCGCTCGTAGGTATGGTCATGCACTACAGCTTTTCTCAGGAGGTCTACGGATTGAAGCGGTACTACAAAAGGCCCAATGCAAAGGCGGTCGGCGTGTTCGTTGACATATTCTTTGAAGGCATGAGGAGGAGATGATATGCCGCACAACGCTTTCTTGTTAGTTCAAGGCGTAGTTGCCGCGCTTATACTTTTTGCCTTTCCATGGCCGGGCCTTGCCGACGGCCCGAAAAGGGTCGTAACCCTTGCCGAGGCATATCGCCTTGCCATCGAAAACCATGAATACGTCAGGATGGCTGAAGAGGGGGTTTCTCAGGCCGACGCCAATTATGACAAGGCGCTCTCTCAGCTCCTGCCAAAGCTCAACGCCGAGGGAAGTTATACCGTCTACTCAAAGGAGGTCAAGTCCGGAACCTTCACCATCCAGCCTGATGATTCCTCCCGCATTGACGTCAAGCTTACTCAGCCTCTGTATTCAGGCGGCCGCGAATGGGCGGCCAGGCGGCAGGCGGCTTTGACCCTTGAAAAGATGCGTCTTGGCGGAAAAGGCGCACGGGAGGCTGTAATGCGCGCCGTTGCCCGCGCGTACTTCGGGGCGCTAAAGGCTGTCAAGGACGTGGAGATAAAGAAGGCGGCGCTTAAAAGGGCCTATGAAAGAAGGAAGGTGGCCGAGGCGCGGTTAAAGGCGGGAGAGCTTACCAAGTCAGCGGTGCTTCGCGCCGAGGCTGTGGTCGCCGGAGCCGAGGCCGACCTTATAAAGGCCGACGGCGAACACGTGAATGCGCGAAATCTTCTTAAAAGGCTTGTCGGCATATCCGAGGATTTCGATCTGGTTGAACCGCCCATGAAGCTCATGTTGTGGCCGGGCCATGAGGAGGCCGTAAAGACGGCGTATGCCAACAGGTTGGATTACAGGCAAAGCATCCTTGAAAAGGACGCCCTTGAAGCGGGCGTTGATTACGCGAAGAGCGGTTATTATCCCTCGCTCAGGCTTGAGGGCGCATACTCATGGAAGGAACAGGACCCTCGCACGACCTTCTTCCAAAAGGAGAGCATATACGGGGCTGTGGTGCTGAGTTTTCCTATATTCGAGGGCGGTCTGAGGATTGCCGAGGTCTCCGAGGCAAGGAGCAAATTCAGAGACGCGGACTTCAAGCGGCTTGCCTTGAAGCGCGATATGGAACTGCAGATCACCGAGGCCGTAAATCGCATGACTACGGCAAAGGCCGTTATAGAGTCTTACAAAAGGCAGAGAGCCTTTGCCGAGGAAGATTATAAGATGGTCTTCGAGCAGTTCAAGTACGGTCTTGCAACTATGGTGGATATAATTGACGCGGACTCGACGCTGATATCGGCGCAAAGTTCCTTTATGAATTCGACGTATGACTATGAGTTGTCAAAGCTGGAGTACAAGGCGGTAATAGGCGCTCTTCTTGAGGAGCTTGAATCAGGCCGGGATTATCCTCAACAAGGTAAGTAAGGAGGGGGGTCTGCTATGCGCAGTTTTAATAAACTTCATTCTTATCTGTTAGTCATTGCCGTTGTTTTGTTGAGCGCGGGTTGCTCAGGCGAGGCGCAGAAAAAAGAGGCCGCGCCGGCGATTGAGCGGGTTGTGCAGGTTAAGACGGCCTTGATAGAGGCGCGTCTCTCTGAAAGGAGCGTTCAGGCCATTGGCACCATATATCCGTTTGACGAGGCGACGGTAAGTTCGGAGACCGCCGGAACCGTGGACAGGATAATGGTTGACCTTGGCGACGCCGTGGAGGCAGGGGACGTGCTGGCGGTATTGGATGACGCAGAGGCGCGTCTACATCTTGCCGAGGCCCAGGCCGCTCACAATACGGCAATCAAGACCGTTGAAAAGGAAGAGGCAAGGCGCTATGAGGCCGCGTTAAGCCTCAAAAGATACGAGGAGCTTTTCAAAACCGGCATGGCCTCTGAAAGGGAGCATGACAACGCAAAGACGCTCCATGACGTGGCAGTTGCGAGCGCAAGCGAGGCAACGGCGCGTTTGAAGCAGACCGAGGCGCGGGTGCAGCTTATGAAGAAGCGTCTGTACGATACGATAATAGCCGCGCCGATAAGCGGCGAGATAAGAAAGCGGCACGTTTCCAAAGGCGAGTCGGTGCGGGACAGGGCAATCCTTTTTACCATAGTTTCAAAGGGACGGGTTAAGTTCCGCGGGTCAGTGCCTGAGCCGGTCGCGCCGTATATAAAAAAGGGACAGAAGGTCTGGATAACGGTTGACGCCTTCAGGGACAGGCGGTTTAACGCGACGCTTGAACGGGTAAGCCCGTCGGTGGACGTTGATACGCGCACCCTTGAGATTGAGGCAATCAGCCCCAACGAAGACGGTTTATTGAAGCCGGGTTATTTTGCAAAGGGCGTGATTATTACCGCGGCAAACGCCTCAGCCGCTTTTGCGCCAGAGGCTGCGGTTTATTCGTCCGCCGGCGTAGTGAAGGTGTTCGTCATACATGGCGCTTCCGCGACAGAGAAGCTTGTAAAGACCGGACAAGCCGTCGACGGCATGGTTGAGGTAACTGGAGACGTAAAGCCCGGCGATGTCGTGGCCGTATCGAATCTGCATAATCTTTATGACGGCGCGCCAATAAGCGCGACTAAGGACTGAGCATGTCGCTTTACGAGGTATGTATAAGAAGGCCGGTCTTCGCCACGATGCTCATATTGAGTCTCGTGGTGCTCGGCCTTGCCTCGTACATGGAGCTTGGCGTTGATCTCTTCCCAAAGGTTGACCTGCCTACCGTAACCATTACGACGCGCCTTGAAGGCGCAAGCCCAGAGGAGATAGAAACCCAGATAACCAAGCGTGTCGAGGAGGCCGTAAACACCATCAACGGCATGGACGAACTGCGCTCCACGACGATAGAGGGTCAGTCGCAGGTCTTTGCGACATTTCTGCTTGAGAAAAACATTGACGTCGCCGCGAACGACGTAAGGGAAAAGGTCGGCGCGATTGTTGCCCAGCTTCCGCCGGGCACGGACCCTCCGACGATAGAAAAGTTCGATCCCGACGCCGCCGCCGTTATGTCGCTCGTGGTGAGCGGCGTCAGAAGCCCAAGGGAAATAACCGAGCTTGCGGACAAGAGGCTCAAGAAACGACTTGAGGCGGTAAACGACGTAGGCGCGATCACCATCGTCGGCGGAAGAGTACGCGAGGTGCAGATTGTAATTGACCCTGAAAGGCTAAAGGCATACGGCCTGTCCATCGCCGTTGTCAAGGACGCCATAAGGAGGCAAAACGTCGAGGTCCCGGGAGGCCGCCTTACATGGCAAGAGAGCGAAACCGGACTCCGTACCCTTGCGCGTCTTGAGACGATTAATGATTTTTCAGACCTTATAGTGGCGGATTACAAGGGCGCGCCGGTTCGTATTAAGGATATCGGTCAGGCGCTCGACACCGAGGAAGAGCCGAGGACAATATCGCGGCTTGACGGACAAAACGCGGTATCGCTTCTCATACGCAAGCAGTCCGGTACAAACACCGTAAAGGTCGTTGACAACGTAAAGGCTCGTCTTGACGAGATACGCCGCACCTTGCCGCCCGACGTTTCCGTGCGGGTGGTAACGGATCAATCCAAGTTCATCAAGCTCGCCATCTCTCAGGTGCAGACGCATATTATAGAGGGCGCATTCCTTGCAAGCCTCATAATACTCTTCTTCATAAGGAATGTACGAGCGGCAATAGTGGCCGCCCTTGCCATTCCGGCCTCGATTATCGGCACCTTCACCGTGCTTCGTTACATGGGTTTCACGCTCAACAATATGACCCTCCTTGCCCTTTCCGTATGCACGGGCATAGTCATTGACGACGCCATCATAGTGCTTGAGAACATCTTCAGACACGCCGAGGACGGCACCAAGAGCGCGTTCGAGGCGGCCATAGAAGGCACGCGGGAGATCGCGCTTGCGGTCATGGCGACGACTCTATCCCTCGTGGTCATCTTCCTGCCCGTTGCCTTCATGTCCGGCCTTGTAGGCAGGTTCTGGAAGAGCTTCGGGCTTACGGCGGCCTTTGCGATAATGATCTCTTTACTTGTGTCGTTTACGCTTACGCCCATGCTTTCATCAAGGCTTATCGGCCGCTCACGCTCTCTTGGTCACGCGAAAGACAGCCGCCTTTACTTGTCCTTGCAGGGCGTTTACCTGAAGCTCCTCGGTTGGTGTCTGCGACACAGGCTTATTGTCGTGCTGGCCTCCATTGCAATTCTCTTATCGGTCGTTCCTCTCGGCAAGACGGCCAAGTTCGAGTTCATCCCGGACGACGACATGAGCGAGTTCGAGGTGATTGTAGAGACCCCGCCGGGATCGTCTCTTGTCAGGAGCGATGCGCTCCTTAAGGACGTGGAATCAGAGCTGAAAAAGATACCGGAGGTCGAGCGCGTATTCACCAACATCGGCGTAAGAGGGCAGTATCAGACGAACGTTACGGACGCCTCCGTCTATGTCGGGTTGAAGCATCTCTCCGAGCGCAAGAGAAGTCAGGCCCAGATAATGCAGCAGGCAAGGGGCGCTCTAAAGGGCTTTAAGGCTCTGAGGATAGGCGTTCAGAACATAAGCCTTCTCTCCGGCGGCGGTTTTAAGGCGACCCCCTTTAATCTCGTCATACGCGGCCCTGAACTCAAAAAACTCGATGAATATTCGTCTGAACTCATAAATAGATTCAAGGCCATACCCGGGTTCGTTGACGTGGACACGGGACAGGCCTTCAAGCGCCCTGAAATAGAGGTGCGCCTTGACAGAACCAAGGCCTCTGATCTCGGCATAAAAGCCGAGACCATAGCATCAAGCCTGAGGACGATGGTAGGAGGTGAAAAGGTCGGGCTCTTCAGACAGGGGGCGGATCAGTACAACGTAAGGCTGAGGCTCTCTCCAGAGCACAGAAAAGACTCAAAGAGCCTTGAAGACCTTACCGTCCCGTCGGCCAGAGGGGGGCTTGTAAAACTTTCCAACGTGGCGACGCTTGCCACAGGGGCAAGCCCCGGGCAGATAGACCGGTACGCGCAGGAGAGGCAAATAACCGTTACATCCAATCTGTACGATATGCCGCTCGGCGACGCGACGCTCAAGGCCGACGGTATTATAAAGGACATGAACATGCCCGCCGAATATTCAACGAGTTATCTCGGCAGGGCAAAGCTCATGAAGGAGGCCTTTTTCAACTTCATGATCGCGTTCGTCTTGAGCCTTATCTTCATCTACATGGTGCTTGCGGCGCAGTTTGAAAGCTACGTTCATCCCATAACGATAATGGTCTCGATATTTTTAAGCATCCCGTTCGGCATCCTGAGCGTGATACTTGCCGGTTCGACGATGAACATCTACAGCATCATGGGCATGTTCGTACTCATAGGCGTAGTAAAGAAAAACGCCATACTTCAGATAGACTACACGAATACGCTCAGAGGACGCGGCATGGAGCGTATGGACGCTCAGATGCAGGCAAATAAGGTGCGCTTGAGGCCGATACTCATGACGACGCTTGCAATCATCGCGGGTATGCTGCCGGTAACGCTTGCAAGGGGCGACGGCGCTCTTTCAAGGGCGTCCATGGCCATAGTAATAGTCGGCGGACAGGCGATGTGCCTGCTTGTAACGCTGCTTGTCGTGCCCGTGGTCTATTCGTTGTTTGACGATCTGAAGGGCGCAAAGCGATGGCGGCCGATAAGAGGCGGGAAAACGGATTTAATCGGCTCCGAGGCGCTCGCGCAGCCGAAGTGATTGCCTCGCGGGCGACATTAGTTTTCGTCAGCCCGGTTGCTTATTCCCTGTTAAAGTTTTTTGGCCTACCTTTTTTTCAAAAAAGGTAGGTTGATTTAACCATGATGGAAATTATATAATATTACAATCAAATAGGGCATATATGTGATATTCTAAAACAGATGTCTTAAAATAGGAGGTTTCGATGCCAGAGTACGATAACATAAGCGGCGACATGACGACCGGCGAGGTAACAACGAAGTGGCCGACGACAAAGGAGGTCTTCAGCAAACACTTCGGCGGCGGGTGTTTTACCTGCCCTGCATTCGGGGGAGAGCCGATATCAATAGCCTGCTCCATGCATTCAACCGACGTTGCCATGTTCGTAAACGAGCTTAAGGAAGCCGCTAAAAAGGATAGCAAACAATAGTTGGGTCTTCGCTTTGCGACTGAATGCGGCGGCGTTGCAGGCCGCCGTATTTTTT
>JBBTCG010000206.1:0-3005 GCA_038043305.1 Deltaproteobacteria bacterium
CTATTAAAGTTTTTTGGCCTACCTTTTTTTCAAAAAAGGTAGGGAAGGGCGAAAACAAAAAGCGGAGCATATAGTTAAGGAAGCTCTGATTTATTCTTAGTTTGTCATTCTCGCGGGGGAAGCAATCCCGTGCTCGTAGGTAAATCAGCAAGTTACGAGATTGCCGCGTCGCAAAAGCGCTCCTCGCAAAGACAGAAAGAGAATAAATCAGAGCTTCCTTAATATGTGAGCATTTTTATTTTCGCCCTGACGCCCGTAACGTAACGGTCGGGGAAAATAGCAATTTTCAGAGAGCCAGCCTTTAATGTCATTAAATTATACCCTTGCCCATAAGCTCATCCTCGACATTATCCATTTGGCAGCGTTTAAGCTCTGGTCTTTGGTGCGGCTTATGGAGTCTTATAATATGCTTTGTTTCATAATTGATAAACGCAACCCTTGAACCTGACGTTTTCCCCATCTTTACTTCTTTATAGCCGAAACCTTTCAAGAGACTGGCAAGCTCATCGAAGGTAAAATCCTTCGGTTTCGATAAAAACCGTTTTAAGAGCTTTTCGGCTTTACTCATTACGCAATTATAATATCAAAGATTAATCTTTGCAACTGAATTTTAGTTACATGGGCTTTCGGACGGCTGAACGGATTTAGGGAATAGATGGCCTAAAAGCCGCGCAGGCGGATTCTCCCCAGCCAACTTCATGAATTGAAGCCCGGCAGGTTGGGTTAGCGAAGCTTAACCCAACCTGCCGGACTGCGTCTCTGGTATTATTGTTGGCCCTGTCGCCATTGAGACCCGATTACATCCCCATGCACATTACCTAAAAACAATTTCATCAGGTTTTGAATTTCGTATCTTCCCTCCTGCTTTCCCAAGTGCTGCACTTCGTTATTGAGCCGTCTTCGACGCGCAAGGCTTCAATCAAAAATTTTTCCGATTGCCATCTTGATATTCCGGCATAATGGCCGATTGGCCGGTATAACGATGCGCGGCATTGAGGTTTGCTCAAACGATCCCTTTTGCCTTTGGTATATCCGCCAATCCGCGTCTGACGACGATTGCTCAGAGCTTCTTTTCAATAGATGCTTTTTTATGGTTTCATCGTCCGCAACGCATTCGATAATATGAAAAGAGGCGACCTTACACGCCTCTTTTGCGGCCTCGATGAAACTGGACTTTGCAAATGTCGCGTCAAGGATGACGGAGCGCCCCTGCCGCAGGTATTCACCGGCCTTTTTAATCATTGCAACGTAGGTCTTTTCCGTGAAGCGCTCTGAGTATATGCCTCTGCCAAAGGCGGCCTTGACGCGCATCAAGGCCGGTATCCCGGCAAGGTCTTTTCTTGCCTCGTCGCTTGAGATGCGCTTGAAGTTAGCGGCATTGGCAAGGGATGATGCCAGATGAGTCTTGCCGGTTCCCGAAAGGCCGCGGACAAGCACAGCCTTGGGACGAAAGCCGCCTGAGGCATACAGGCCGGACAGGTTGAAGTGCACCCTTGCGTCAATCCATGCGGCATGGCGCTCCTCTATGCCCACCTCGCTCTCCTTTGATTTGAAGGCGCTCACCTTCCCGCGCACATAAGCGCGGTAACATTTATAAAAGTTAAGCAGCTCTGAGCCGTTTTTATCACGAGACCTTTTAAGATACGCGGCTTCAACTATCTTTGACAGATCATGCCTGTTGAGATAGTCCAAGTCCATTGACAGGAATGCTATGTCGCTAATCGTGTCCGCGAACCTGAAGCGTTCGTTGAACTCGATGCAGTCTATTATGGACAGCCTTCCCCCACTGAATGAAACGTGCTCCGCGTGTATGTCGCCGTGGCCCTCGCGTATGAAGCCGTCCCTCACCCTTGAGGAGAGGAGCGTTTTATTGTTCAGCAAAAAATCATTGGTATAGGATTTGATAGTACGATAGTTCCTTGCGGTTATACATCTTCCGACAAACGGCATGGTCTGAGAAAAATTTTCATCGGCATTTCGCCCAATGACGCGGACTGAGCCGAAACCGGAAATATGCCTTCCTGTTGCGGCGCTCTCGTGAAAGGCGGCTATGGCAACGCCGGTCTTTTTTATCATGGCATCCGTTACGGTACCATCCTTTATGGCCTGCTCAAGCATGGTGGAGGGTTTAAGCCGTCTCATCTTTACCGCATATTCAACCGGCCTTTTTGCGCCTATAATTGCGCGTCCTTTTTCAAAGCCGATTCCAACTACTTCAAGATAGACTTCAGGGGCGCCGCGTCTGTTGAGCCTTAACTCCTCTTCGCAGTAATGCCGTCTCTTTTTAAGGGTTGAAAAGTCGAGAAAGCCGAAGTTTACCGGCTTTTTCACCTTATAGACGAAACGCGGGGTAAAAAACAGGTAAGAGATATGGGTCTGGCGAAGGACGACCTTTGCGGCAGGCTCTGGATAGGCCGCAGGATCGAGAAGAGCGCGTATTAGAGGCGGCAGGGTCATAGGAAGAAGGCTAACGTTTACGGCTCGTCAGGTGTAACCGTATAGAGTCCTGGCAGGGCGCGGTAGTGTTCATGGTAGTCCATGCCGTAGCCTACGACAAAGCCCTCTCCGATGCGCGCGCCCGCGTAGTCCACCTGAATGTCTTTTGCGTGTCCGTCGCGCACGAGCAGGGCGCAAAGACTCATGGAGGCCGGGGCATTTGCCTCAAGGTGCTTTTTTATCGCCCGCGCCGTTGTCCCTCTGTCAATTATCCCTTCCACGATTATAACGTGCCTTCCGCGTATGTCCAGCGAGACGTCCCTCGTTATTAAAACCTCCTGCGACGGCGTATGCTGCTTACCATAGGAGGCGGTTTGTATGAAGTCTACCTCCAGCGGCATCTTTACGGCGCGCACAAGGTCCGCAAGAAACACGAACGCACCCTTGAGCGCGCCGATGAACACCGGATTTTTGGACGGAAAATCACGGTGTATCTCGTGGGCAAGCCTGTTTACCATGATATGTATCTCCTCCGGCGGAAACAGTTGTTTCAGGTTTGTCTGCATGGC
>JBBTCG010000207.1:0-2328 GCA_038043305.1 Deltaproteobacteria bacterium
GTCATGGAGTTCGGCGCTGGCCAGTCAGGGCGGGTACGCGAGTTGGCGGAGGAGAACGGCTTTGACTGCGAAATCAAAAAAGACCTGTCAAATATCGAGCGCATACTGATTGCGATAAAAAGGTAAGAAGGAAAGGAGACGGGGAGGCTTTACGGCCTCCCCGTTTTCATTGCGGATTTACGGAAGACTGCTTGAGAAAAGAATGTTAGGTTGGTTTTTGTCGGCTGGGTAAGGGGACAATAGAGTCCTGCTTACACTACCTATTATAGGGGTTGAAGATTAAAGCAAGATTAGAAAGGAGTTTTTTTATTTTAATAGGCTGGTCGTCCGTGCAAGGCTATGAAGCCTTGCCCTGTTTCCTGCGGATACTATCTCTGTTACGGCCTTGATCTTTCCGGCGATTGGCCACACGTCAACGCCGGGCGCGCCACCGATGGCCGTTACCGTAACCATGCCCAGCTTCTTTTTTCTTTTCCCGTCCCAGTAACCGCTGCTCTGATGTATGACGTGCGCCGTTCCTTCTTTTTCTCCGAGATAGAGCATGACGTGCCTGTCCGTGGTTATCAGCGTTATGCCGGGCCGGACGCCTTCGAGCCTTACTTGAGCGCCGTCGTAATCAACTCCGTCGGCCTTTATAAGGCCGGAGGCGGCCTGTTTTTGAGAGTGTCGCGGGAGTACTACGCCCATTGTCGCGAACGTATTTCTTATGAACTCGGAGCAGTCGCGCCTGCCGTTGACCCCGCCCCAGCCGTACCTTTCCCCTATCATCTTGAATGCCTGTCTTACCACGTTGCCCGACGTATACGGCAAAAAGCCCTTGTGTACGTCAGCGGTCTTGTCAACGTAAGTTATGATCCATTTGAGAGCGCCCTTATCGCGGACAGGATAGTGGACGATCCAGAATCGGTCATCATTGGGGTGGGGGGAGTCTTCAAGGGTTAGAGACGCGCCCATAGGCAATGAGCCCAGCGTCTTAGAGCGTTTCATATCGGCAAAGACCTTGACGCTTGAACCCGTTATTACGATGAAGTCGTCGCCAGCACTCAACGCCTCCTTACGTTCGCCAAAGGCGGCTTTGTCCAGCTTAATCCACCCGCGCACAAAAGGCGTTTGGAAAAAACCCCATCTTCCGTCCTTGCTCGTATGCAGCAACGCAACGGGCGTCGCAGGGAATATGCTCGAATACTGGAGGGTGTCAAACCCTTTTGCCGATGGATATTTGAGCGCGGCCTTGTCGGTCGGATGCGCCCTTATGTCGGCCCTCTCGATAATAACGCCGTAGCGCACCTGAGCGCCGTCGTCCTTAATGCTGGACAGGTTTTCGTTGTCCGCGACACCCTTGTAAAATTTCTTGTTGACCCTTGAACCCAGTGAATCATACCGGGGCGCGCCGGTCGGGTCAATCAGGGGGTCGTGGTTAAGCCACGAGATCAGCGTTTCCCGGCTAACCTTATCAGGCATGGCCGATATATCCGCCATCTGGTCATCCTTGAGCGCGGCAACGCGGTTAAGAGATTCTATCTCAGGCCGTTCCAATAGAACGGCGTCCGGAGAGGGTAGTTTATTAATCCAGTATGCCTGCCCAAGCCTGCCCTCGCGTGTTTCAAGCGGGGGAATGTATCTATCGGGGGACCGGTTGTTCAGAACGTCTGCGGCGCGTGAGGCAACGGGGAGGAAAGAGAAAAGCAGGATAATGAGTATGGACAAAAGCCGCACCGGAACGTTAAATGCCCCGGGGGTATCGGTTAACGTAATCTTTGTCTTTGCCGATAACGGATAACCGATAACGGATAACCTTTTTTTCATGCCTTGGCCCTTGTCCGCGCCTCGGCCTTACGGATAAATTCGCCCAACTCCTTGTCAACGGAGTGGATGTGATGCGAGAACCAGTCGCTCACCCTTTTGCTCAACGCGGCAAGGGCCGCTGAACAATCGGCCGCAGACTGCTCGGCAAGCTGTTTTTTCAACCTTGCCACGTCTTCGATAAATGCCGTATGCTCGGCAAGATGCTCGATAACCGCAGGGTAGTTGTGAGTTGTCATGGCCTGTTCTTCCGCGTCAAGATGCTCGACGATGTATTCGTCGAGGAATGCGAATAATTTGAGCGCCTCAAGCGCGGCATGATGTTCATCCACGGCGCGCACGAACCTGTCCGCCCTTTTGAAAAGTTCCCTGTGCTGCTCATCTTGCCAGTTCAGGCCGGTCAGAAAGGTTTTTTTCCATTCCAAGGTCATGGCATGGCCTCTTTAACAGTTTACTGCAAAACTCAAAATTAGGCTGCTCAAATCTTCCCATTGCAAAAATGAAAAGACGCAATGGGAACCCAGC
>JBBTCG010000208.1:0-9223 GCA_038043305.1 Deltaproteobacteria bacterium
TGCGTAACCTTGATCTATGATGCTGAAATTTTTATCTTTCTTGTATTCAATTATTACAAAGGACTTTGATTTCGAATCAAATGCGAGCGTATCTATTCTAAAATTTTTGATGGCAAATTCAGATTTTACAATTTCCAGCCCAAACAATTCCCTAATATTATTTTCGCATATATTCTGAATATCTTTTTCCAATACGAAGTCAATCTCACTAATTAGGATTAATTTGCCATCAATGGAATAGATAGCCATTATATTTTACCCTGTCTTTTCACCATATTTTTAATACAACGCCCATCACAATCATCGCATCGCTTTACGTTGTCAATTATCAAGATTCCCTCTAAGCATCTTTACCATATCCTTGGCGCCGGATAAGCCGTCAATAACCGCCTTGCTATCCGGTGTTTCCGAAATAGACGGATACCTTTCCACTAAATAATAACCGGTCGCCTCTTCGCACAATTCTCTGAACCTTTCAATCTCAGGTAAATACATGGCGGCCTCGTCAAGGAGCATCTCCAAATCATGTATCTTTTTAAGCCTCCAACCCTTTGACAGAAGGTATGCCTTGAGATATTTTTCAAGCCCTTGCTGAAGATGAAAAGCGGCGTCTTCGGTATCGCCGTCTTTGAGCCTCGCTTGAACCCGCTGCAAATCCTTATCCGCCTTTTTAAGCCAATCCTCGATATGCGGCATCTCCTTGCTATGCTGCATACAGCACCCTGCCTTTTTTTACAATCTCTTCAAAAAAAGCGTCGTCGCGTTCCAATCTCGCCTTCAATTCTCCCGGCGTCAAGACGATAGGCTCGAAAGCATAGCCGCGCCTTGCATCAGACACTATCTTTCTGACCTCAAACAGTCTTTTGAAAAATGGCGCGGAAGTATCCTTAACTATCAAGACGTCAATATCGCTGTCCTCCGTCGGAGTTCCCCATGCATACGAGCCAAAGAGGATGATCTTATCAGGACGGTACTGCTCCTCTAAGAATCGGGCTATCTTCTCAATGACGGCGTATACGTTATCGTTTTTCATAAATTCATGTCCTGCAAACAATTTACCGGTTTCAGCTCTTGAATGCCTGCTGCCCCTTCTCAACGAGAGCGGCGCTTGATTCATCCAACGGCTGCGGCGGGGCTTTTTTACCGCATGAGACAACGGCAAGCAGCGCAAAGGCCGCGATGATAACGAGCCAGCGTTTACCCATCTCTTTACAGCCCCTTTCTCAACTCGGCCTTAACGGCCTTCATTCGCGCGGCTACGGTCTTGACGGCTGTCCCGCCGTAGACCTTCCTTCCGTTGATGGAGTTTTGGATCGCAACGGCCTCTTTTATGCCGCTGTCGAATAAAGCAGAAAAGCCTTTCCACTCGTCCATCGCAAGGTCTTTGAGCGTCTTCTTATTCTTTATGCAATGGGCGACTATCCGTCCGGCGACATTGTGCGCCTGTCTGAACGGCATCCCCTTTTTAACGAGGTAGTCCGCCGCGTCGGTCGCGTTAAGAAAGCCGGCCTCCGTGGCAACGAGCATTCTTTCCGCGTTTATTTTCATGCCCCTGAGCATCGGCGCGTAAACCCTCAAGACCGTCTTTACCGTGTCAACCGTGTCAAAGAGCGGGGCCTTGTCCTCCTGCATGTCCTTGTTATAGGCAAGCGGCAGCGCCTTCATCACGGTAAGGAGCGATATGAGATTGCCGTATACCCTGCCGGTCTTTCCCCGGGTAAGCTCGGCAACGTCCGGGTTTTTCTTTTGCGGCATGATGGACGAGCCGGTTGAAAAGGCGTCCGATATCTCAATGAAGCCGAACTCCTGACTCGACCATACTACAATCTCCTCCGAGAGCCTCGACAGGTGCGTCATCAGGATGCTCGCCGCTGAAAGAAACTCAAGGATAAAGTCCCTGTCTGATACGGCGTCAATGCTGTTCTCAGTTATGCGTGAAAATCCGAGGAGCTTTGCGGCATATCGCCTGTCAAGCGGATACGGGCTTCCGGCAAGCGCGCCGGAGCCGAGCGGCATCTCGTCCGTTCTTTCAAGGCAGTCAAGCAGCCTTCCGGTGTCGCGCTTGAACATCTCATAATATGCCAGCAGGTGATGGGCAAAGAGCACGGGCTGCGCCCTTTGAAGGTGCGTATATCCGGGCATCACGCATCCCATGCCCCGCTCCGCTGTTTCGACCACGGCTGTTTTGAACTCATGGAGGAGCGATATTATTGCGTACAATTCGTCCTTGAGATACAGCCTCTCGTCAAGGCTTACCTGATCGTTTCTGCTCCTGCCGGTGTGGAGTTTTCCGCCGAGCGGCCCAATCTTGCCGGTGAGCGCGGCCTCAACGGCCATGTGCACGTCCTCCATGCCGGATAAGAAGAGCAACGCACCGGAGGCTATCTCCTTTTCAACGGCCTTGAGGCCGCTCGTTATGCGCCTTGCCTCTTTTTGCGTAAGGACTCCGGCCTTTTCAAGCACGGCCGCGTGCGCGATTGAGCCGCGTATGTCGTGTTTATACAGACGCGCATCAAGGGCGATGGACGCATTGAACTCGTCAACGAGCGCGTTCGTCTCCTCGGCAAACCTGCCTGACCAGAGTTTTTTATCTGCGTTGGAATTTGTCATATATTCATTATTTCAGGCCGCTCGTTGAGCGCCAGTGTAAGTCTTTTGCATATTTCTTCCATTTCACCGAACCTGGTCATTACAGCCCCTCGATTATCGCCGCGGCAAGCAGAGGCAGCATTATCTCGTGATGTCCGGTAAGCCTTATGCCGCGTCCTTTTCCAGCGGTCGGCCTCCTTACGACGTTCGTAAGCGGCCTGTAGTGCTGTATGAAGTCCATGTTAACTGCCGTAAAATCCTGAACCTTGTGGCCAAGGTTCCTCACGAGGGTCAGCGCCTTCAAGAACACCTCCGGCAGTATGACCGCGGAGCCTATGTTGATATAAACGCCCTTTTCAAGCGAGGCCACGACCGAGGAAAAAAGTCTGAAGTCGGTCATGGAGGCAACGCCCGTTGCGGCCGCGTCCATCTGCGGATGTATGTGCAGTATGTCGGTGCCGAGCGCCACATGCACAGTCGCTGGAACGCCGCATCGCGCGGCGGCCGCAAGGATGCTCTTGTCCTTATGCACAAATCCGGATGAATTTATCATGGAGCCCACGGCAAATCCAAGGCCGTGCTGAGCGCCTTTTTTTATCGCCTTATTCAGAAGGCTTCCGGTCTCCTCAGCCATGCCGAACGAACCGGACGAAAGCTCGGCGTCAACGTCCTCCGACGTAACCCCGGCAAAGGCCGTCTCAAAGTCATGGACAACGCACGAGCCGTTCATGGCAATCGCGTTTATAACGCCTCTTTCAATAAGGTCAATGACAATCGGCCCAAGACCGGTCTTTATGACATGTCCACCCATGCCAACCGCAACGGTAGCGCCGGACTTATGCGCCTCTATGACCGAACCGGCAACGGCCTTCAAATCCTTTGCGCCCAATATGGCCGGAAGGGACGATAAAAAACCGGCAAACGAGGCGCCGCGCCTATAGACCTCGGCGAACTCCTCAACGCTTACCTTGCTCTTCCTGTCCTTTATGGAGTAGGTCTTGATACCCTTGAGCCCGATTGGCTTGAACCTCTTCGCCATCAGGATGCACCCCTCTCGTGCCCGGCCTTCTGGAACAGTATATGGTCAATAAGCTCGCAGAGGATATGACAGATAGTGATGTGCACCTCCTGAATCCTCGGCGTTGACTTAGCGTCCACGTTAAGGAGCAGGTCGGTCTTGCCCGCAAGGATGCCGCCGCCCTTGCCCGTAAGCGCAATGGTCTTTATGCCCATGGCGCTTGCCGCCTCCACGGCCTTTGCCACGTTGGGGGAGTTGCCGCTCGTGGAGATGGCAAGAAGCACGTCTCCTTCCCTGCCGAGCGCCCTGATCTGCTTTGAAAAAACCTGATCAAAGGAGTAGTCGTTTCCGATGCTCGTTATGTTGGAGGTGTCGGTCGTGAGGGCAAGCGCCGGAAGCGGCGGCCTTTCTATCTCGAATCTGTTGACAAACTCGGCGGCGATGTGCTGGGCGTCCGCGGCTGAACCGCCGTTGCCCACAAGCATGAGCTTGCCTCCGGCCTTAAAGGAGTCGGCTATCATTGTCGCGGCCTGCACCACAAGGGCTGCGTTCTTTTTAGTGAAGAACCTCTCCTTTGCCTTCATAGCCTCGTTAAACGACTTCAGTACGATATCGGTTTCCATTCATCCTCCTAATCAGACCGAATCCCTACCTTTCTTGAAAGAAAGGTAGGCCAAAGAACTTTAATTGGGAATAAGCGAACGGGCTGACGAATACGCGCATTGCCCGCGTCGCCTCTCAATAATAACTTTCGCGAAAAAACCTGTCAAGTTCAGATAAGGAACCTTCCGTTTTTCTGCACGGCCTTTCCGTCAAGCAGTATCGCGCCGCCCGTTCTCAGGTCCTTTATCATGTCCCAATGTATGGCCGAGATGTTTTTGCCTCCGGCCTCCTCGTAAGAGCGCCCGACCGCAAGGTGAACTGTGCCGCCTATCTTCTCATCGAAAAGGATGTCCTTGGTGAACTTTTTTATTCCGTAGTTGCACCCGATTCCAAGCTCCCCGAGGAAGCGCGCGCCCTTATCCGTGTCGAGCATGGTTATAAGGAAGGGTTCGTTCTTCTCAGCGCTTGCGTTTACTACCTTTCCGGCCTTGAACTCAAGCCTTATGCCGAGCACCTCCCTGCTTTGATATATGGCCGGCATCTCGTAATAGATATGCCCCTCGGCCGAATCCTCCACCGGAGACAGGAACACCTCGCCGTCAGGCATGTTGCGCTCCCCGAAACAGGCGATGGCCTTCCTGCCCTTTATGCCGATCCTCAGGTCGGTATCCTTGCCGATGATGCGCGCCTCCCTGGCCGCGTCAAGCGCCTTTTTTAGCTTCAACTCCTTGCTCCTGACCGTTGCCCAGTTGACGTTCGTGGCGCCGTAGACGAATGATTCGTAGTCCTCAAGGCTCATGTCCGCCTCCTGAGCCAGACCGTTCGTCGGGAAGTTGCATATCACCCAGCGTTTGTTGTTGACTATCTCCTCGCTGATGGGGCGCATTACCTTGCCGCGCTCGGCGATAAGTTTCGGCAACGCGTTTGAAAGGGACTTCTTGTTTGCCGGGGCCCTTATGTTGATTACGCAGTCAACGTTCCTTGCCTCGTACATCTTGATCTTTGGGAATCGGGCTATCTGCGCCTCGGACGCATATTCGTAAAAAAGATTCCCGGTCTCCTCAAAGCCGATTGCCGTAAGGGGATGGGCTCCGGCCTTCATCACCTCCTTATAGACGGCGAGCACCAACGGCTTGGCAAGCTCGGTTGATGCGCCTATGAGCACCGTGTCTCCCTTTTTAACGGCAACGGAATGACGCACAAGTATAGAGGCAAGTTTTTCAACGCGCGGGTCTGGCATCCGTCCTCCTGAGATAATTTATTCCGGCGCTCGTCCTGCCCTGATAAGCGCCCCTCTCATCAAAAAGCCTTCGTATCCTGTCCATGACAATGAACTTATTTACGCCCCACCTTGGCGCGATGAGATGCTCCAAGGGCGCATCCCCGCAAAGCCTGTGCACTATTGTCGCCGGTGGCAACGCCTCGATGCAGTCAACGATTGCCGAGGCATACTCGTCAAGCTCCAAAAGCCTCACCTCTCCGCGCTCGTACATCTCCTCAAGCGCCGTGCCCTTCATTACCTGAAGCTGATGGAACTTGACGCCCCAGACCTTGATGCCGGCCAGAAATTGCGCCGTGTTCAACCAGTCCGATGCGTCCTCTCCGGGAAGCCCAAGGATAACGTGGGCGCACACGTCAATGCCCCTCTTCCTCGCCCGATAAACCGCGTCTTCAAAATCCTTTACGGTATGCCGCCTGTTGAGCGCCTCCAGCGTAGCGTCGTTTGCGGACTGAAGCCCAAGCTCCAGCCACAGCGGCTTAGACCCTTTAAGCCGCGCCAGCATATCCAGCATCTCATCGCTTAAACAGTCCGGCCTTGTTGATATGGCGATGCCCGCCGTGTCTTTAGAGCTAAGCGCCTCGTTGTATATGCCCCTGAGATATTCCGTCGGCGCATACGTGCCCGTGTTCATCTGAAAGTACGCGATGAACCTTGCGGCCTTATGACGCTTCCTTATGTAATCAACGCCTGCGGCAAGTTGATCGGCAATACCCTCCGAGGCCGCGTCTTTCGGCTTGAGCGAGTCGCTTGAGCAGTAGATGCAGCCGTGAAGCCCCTTTTTTCCGTCCCTGTTCGGACAGGTAAGGCCCGCGTCAAGGCTTACCTTGAAGACCTTGCAGCCGAAACGCGCCTTCATATAATCGGAGAGCGCGTTGTATGGTCTGGTCGTTGTTTGCATCCGCGTTTTAGATTGAGACAGTACATATTATACAGCCTGTAGGAGAACTATCAACTATTTTCCTTGCCGCACATCCTGTCCCGTTGTGCTAAAATTATCCCGTGAAGATAATTACCTCGCATACAGGCGCGGACTTTGACACGGTAGCCTCCATGGTGGCCGCGAAAAAACTGTACCCGGACGCGATTCCCGTGTTCTCCGGTTCGCTTGAAAAGAGGGTCTCTGAGGTCGTCGGCACGCTGGAGGTGCCTTATAAATTTTCCTTTGCAAACGAGATAGAGATAAACGCCGATGACGTTGACCTCCTTATTCTTGTTGACGTGAAACAGCCCGGACGGATCGGCGCTCTTTCAGCGCTCCTTAATCGGCCGGAGATGAAAGTACACGTCTACGACCACCACCCGGCATCCGAAGGCGACATCCGGGGCAGCGTCGAGTATATACGGCCTTACGGCTCAACCACAACCGTGCTGACGCTCTTGATAAAAGAAAAAGGCATGAGGCCCACCCAACAGGAGGCCACGATAATGATGGCCGGCATCTACGAGGACACCGGGTCATTAAGCTTCCCTTCCACTACGACTGAGGACTTTGAAGCCGCCTCCTACCTGCTCTCCTGCCACGCGGACCTGGCAGAGGTCTCAGGGCTTATAAAAAGAGAGCTGACAAGCGCCGAGGTCTCTTTGCTCAACGGCTTTCTTCAAAGCGAGACCGTGCATTCCATCGGCGGGGTATCCGTAACCATTGCCGAGGGATACATGGAAAAGTACGCCGGAGACATCTCCATATTGGCGCACAAGATAATGGCCATTGACGGATTAAAAAACCTCTTCCTCATTGCCGACGCGATTGACCGCGTCCATATCGTGGCAAGAAGCCGCGCGCCTGAGGTGAACGCGGGCACGATACTCGCCTCCCTCGGAGGAGGCGGCCATGCCTTTGCCGCGTCCGCCACGCTCAAAGACATGACGCTCATTCAGGCCAAAGAGGCGCTCCTTGGGGCGCTGAGGCGAAACATCCATCCAAAGGATGCGGCCTTTGACATCATGTCGTCTCCGGCCATCACAGTGTCCCCTCAAACGCCGGTCAGGGACGTCGTTGCGCTCATGCTCAAATACAACATAAATGCGGCCCCGGTCACGGACTCGTCAGGATGCCTTGGCGTCATAACGAGGCAGATAGCCGACAAGTCCGTATTCCACGGCCTTGGGGCGTCTCCCGTGAGCGCGTACATGACGACCGAGTGTGAGACCGTGGGATATGGAGCTTCGGTTGACGAGATACGCGAAAGGATCGCCTCCCACGGCACAAGACTCCTGCCTGTGATTAAAGACGGCCTTGTCGTTGGCGTGATAACCCGCACCGACCTTTTGAAGCTGCTACAAGAGGAGTTGAATAAGGCCATTGGCCTCAAGGCCGCGAGGCCGAGAAACCTGCGGGGGATAATGAAGGAGAGGCTCCCAGAGAGGGTTTTCGGTATACTCGAAGGCGCGGGGCAAACGGCTGAGGAGTGCGGCATGAGCGCGTACGTAGTCGGCGGATTCGCGCGCGACCTGCTCCTCAGGCAAGGGAACCTTGACGTGGACATAGTCATCGAAGGCGGCACGGCTATCGCCTTTGCCGGGGAGTTCGCCTCTAAACAAAGGATACAGGTCAAGACTCACGAGAGGTTCAAGACCGCGTCCCTTATTTTTCCGGACGGCTTCAAGGTGGACGTTGCCACAGCGAGGCTCGAATATTATGAAAGGCCGGGCGCGCTCCCTACCGTACAGGCGTCCTCACTGAAGCTCGATCTCTATAGGCGGGACTTCGTGATAAACACGCTTGCCATCGCCCTTAACCCCCAAAGGTTCGGCGAGACGATAGATTTTTTCGGCGCTCAAAAAGACATCAAGGAAAAGACCATCCGTGTGCTGCATAACCTGAGCTTCGTGGAAGACCCGACGCGCCTCTTGAGGGCTGTAAGGTTCTCGGAAAAGTTCGGCTTCAGGCTCAGCAAGCATACGTTGTATCTCGTCAAGAACTCTGTAAGGCAGGGTATATTCACGAAGCTTTCGGGCGCAAGGCTTTTTGACGAACTTAGAAATATCCTTGAGGAGGACGCGGCCGCCGGGGCCATAGGCAAGCTGTACGAACTCGGCGTCCTTGCCCTCATCCACAAGGACATCTCTTGGGGCGTGGAGCGCGCCGCCTTTTTTGAAAGGGCCAAAGAGGCGCTTGCATGGCATGAGCTGCTCTATACAAAGGACAAGGCCGAGGCGTGGCTTACGCTCTTTCTCGCGCTGACCGACACGTTAAAGGACGCGGACCTTGCCGAACTTGCCAAGAGGCTTTGCATCCCCGGACAGAGGACCATTGAGGCGATCGAGGCGCGAAGGGCCGCACTCAAGGCGCTGTCAAGGATAAATTCCGGCGCGATAAGGAGTTTGAGCGGCGCTTATGATCTCCTTAAAACTCTGCCGCTTGAGACGACGCTGTATATGCTTGCGAAGGCGGAAAATGAAAAGGCGAAGAAGGAGATCTCAACGCATATCTCGACGCTTCGATACCTGAAGACGCATCTTAGCGGAGTAGACCTTAAAAGGTTAGGGTTTAAGGAGGGTAGAGCAATCGGCGAGACGCTTGACGCCATATTCAGGAAAAGATGCGACAACGAACTCAACTCAAGGGAGGATGAACTGGCCTTTGCAAAGGAGATGCTTTTGAGAGACGAAAAATCTTAACAGTTTGCTAAAAACTCAAAACTTGTTCAGGCCGCTCAAATCTTCCCATTGCAATAATGAAAAGACGCAATGGGAACCCAGCCAGATGCAAGGCGTCGAGGAGCGACGAA
>JBBTCG010000209.1:0-5161 GCA_038043305.1 Deltaproteobacteria bacterium
AGGCGGGAAAAAATAGTAGAGTAGCCTGTGCACCCCGCCCGCGGGCCCAAGCAGAAGCAATCCGAAAGAAACAAGCATGAAAAACCACACCATCTTCATATCATGACAGCCAACCACCATACCAAGCAACGCGATGGCCCACGGCAAAAGACCTATATAGATGTACGCCTCCGAAGGAGAACCCCATCCGCCACGGTTAACCCAGTGGAGATAACCATTGCCGTCCGGTGCGATTATCTGGATGAAGTTCCATATCGTCGAAAAGGTTCCGGTAAATACAATGTACTCATACGGCATACGCATTCCGTTGACCTGACGCATATTGGACATTTGCCGTTCATCGCAATTTGCCGGCATACCTTGCGGCGACAGATTTTCATAGTTGGGAATCATCATTCTCGGAGGATTTACATACTTGCCGCTCTCCATCACAAGCGCGATATTCGGCGCCATCATGAGGAACAATATGGCTGCCGTTACCGAAAGTTTTATCGTTAGTTTTACCGACTTGAGGAGGGCAAATAACAGGTCTCTTTTGAAAAGCAATATCGCCAGAAGGAAAAATAAGATAAAGATCCAAGTCCCGGAGAAGAAATAACTTTGCCAGTTCATGCCCGTTACAGAGGCTAACATAAGCCAGTTAGACCAGCGCGTATCCTTATAATAGATAATGCGCGTCAGGAAATAGGCGACATACGGCGCCCAGACAAATTGATAAAGTATTCCATCCTGATGAAAAGAAGCGAGCATGAAGGAAGAAAAAAGCAGGACAGGCATCAGCGAAAGCCTTACAAAAATATTCGCCGTCAGAGGCCGAAGGACGATATATACTCCGAAGCCCATAATCAGCGACTGCAAGAATATAACCCAACCAAAAAGAACCACCGTATCATTGGAGATAAAACGGCCGAGATACGCGGTCAGTAATGCAATGGGTTCAAGCAATCTGACTGATACGAGGAGCGGAAAAAACGGTTCGCCGCTATGGCTGAAGGGATTCCATAAAGGGTAATGCCCGTTTGCTATACTCTCGGCAAAGAAATGAAATATCGGCAAGCCCCAAGCGTAGACATCATGTTGGAATGTCGTGTCGCCGAATATTAGAAGCGAGCGGAGAAGATATACGCAAAAAGCAACGGCTAAAATTCCGCACAGCGCCTCGATGAAGATGTATTTCGATGTCTTGTCTTTTGCATTCTTATACATGAGCGTAGCCGACCGCCTCCCCAACGAGGGTTTAACGTTACGCACCAACAGTTATTATTTATTGACAAAAAAAGCACTGTTGGGAATTAAACTATACCCATCAGGTATTTTATTGTCAAATAAATGTTCCTATGAGGCATTTGATTTGACCTCAAAAGAGGTACTCTTAATGCATGGGGAGTAATGAAAAAAAGCTGATGGGCTACCGGATTAAGGAGCTTAGAAGGTGCAAGGGATTGTCTCAGGAAGAGCTTGCTGAAAGGGCGGAAACGAGTCCGAATTACGTAAGCCGCATGGAAAGAGGGACGGAAAACCCAACGTTTGATACGCTCATAAAGATTGCGAACGCTCTGGAAATCGAAATGTGGGAACTATTCGATTTCAGACACCGGATGACCTTGAGGGATATAAGGGAATTGATGAATAAGTTTGTAGATGACGCCGATGAGGAAAAGTTAAGGCTTGCTGTAAAGGTCTTCAGGTCAATTTTAAGATAGGGCTACACCCCGCTCTTTACATCTCCCCATTCCACGGCTATAATCGTCCCAACCCATGAAACGCGCTCCGCTCAAGCCGATTGTTGCCAAAAACGCGCTGGTACTCGGCATCGGCAATATATTAATGAAGGACGACGGCGTGGGCGTGGCCGCCGCTCTCCGCTTCAAAGACGCATACCGCCTGCCGACAAACGTCTCGTGCCTTGACGGCGGGGTGCAGGGCGTGAATCTATTGTCCGCAATCGAAGGGTTTACCCACCTGATCGTCATAGACGCGGTGCGGAGCGGCTTATCCCCGGGCAGGGTAAAACGATATGAATGGGACGATGTCAAAGACCTTCCGTGGCACAAAAGGTCGGCGCACGGAATAGGGCTTAAAGAACTTTTAAGCCTTGTCGGCCTTGACCACAAACCGCGGCATATAGTCATATTCGGCGTAACGCCAAAGGACGTAAGTCCGGGCATGGACCTTACGCCCGTCGTGAAAAACTCTCTTCCACATATAACGCTCAGGATTCGCCGGTGTCTTGAAGACATGGGCTTTACGATAAGGAACCGTCAATGCACGAAGGCCACGTTACGAAAACGATAATACAGGTCATTGAAAAAGAGATGTCCTCTATGGGGGCGGTGAAGTTAAAGAAGGCGCGCATACGGCTCGGAGAGTTGAGCGGCATAAAGCCCGCGCCTTTCAAACTCTACTTCGAGGAGCTTACAAAGGGCACGCCTCTCGCAGGGGCGCGTCTTACCATTGACTCTTCCGACGGCGCCGAGGTGGAGCTTATTTCAATAGAGGCCGATTGAATGGCGGGCGGATTCAAGATTTCCATAACCGGCATGGTGCAGGGCGTGGGTTTTCGCCCGTTCGTTTACAACCTCGCCCTTGAGCACCGTATAAAGGGGTATTGCCTCAACGACTCGAGCGGCGTATTCATCGAGGCGCACGGGGATGGCGTGGCCGCCTTTATAGAAGAAGTCAGGACAAAGGCTCCTGCCCTGTCGCGCATCGAATCAATGCGGCTTCAAAGCGCGGAGGCTGATCCGTGTTTTGTAAAGTTCGAGATACGAGAGAGCGTAAAACGGGACAACGCATTCGCGCTCGTCTCACCCGACGTAAGCACATGCCTTGACTGCGTCAGGGAACTTTTCGACCAATCTGACAGGCGGTATCTCTATCCGTTCATAAACTGTACCAACTGCGGGCCGCGCTACTCCATCATAAAGGACACCCCGTATGACCGCGGCCAGACGACCATGTCCGCGTTCAGGATGTGCCGCGCCTGCGAGGAAGAGTACCATGACCCTGTGAACAGGCGTTTTCATGCCCAGCCCAACGCCTGCGCCGAGTGCGGACCGCGGGTATGGCTTGCCAAGAAAGACGGCGGTACTATTGATGACGCGGGCATTAATTCCAGCGCAGCCCATACGATAGCACGGGCGAAAAGGCTTTTGAAGGACGGCCGGATATTGGCGATAAAGGGGATTGGCGGGTTTCACCTTGCCTGCGACGCTCAAAACCTTGAGGCCGTAAAAAGGCTCCGTCTCGGAAAACGCGCAGGCTATAAAAGAGGTGCGCCAAACAACAAGCCGTTTGCCCTTATGTCGCCGGATACGCGGACTATACGGTCTTTTGCGGAGTTGTCGCCGGAGGAGGAGGCTATACTTCTCTCCCTTGCTCATCCGATAGTATTGCTCAAAAAGCTCATGCCGGAAAAACTTACCCAGGATGTCGCGCCCGGCAACGCATCCTACGGCGTAATGCTTCCTTATACGCCGCTCCATCATATCCTTCTTAATTCGGGCGCGGCCACGCCGTTATGGTTCGACGCGCTTGTTATGACAAGCGGCAATCTCTCGGACGAGCCGATTGTTACGTCGAATGACGAGGCCATTAAACGTCTCTCCGGCATTGCCGATTTTTTCCTGCTCCACGACAGGGACATTCACATGCGCGTGGATGATTCCATTGTACGCCTTACAGACGGGAGACGCACCTTTCTCAGGAGGGCGCGCGGGTATGCCCCGCAGCCGGTTGATATAGGAGATGAAGGCCGCGAGGTGTTCGCCGTTGGGGCGCAGCTTAAAAACACGTTCTGCATTACAAAGGGCGGATACGCCGTCATGAGTCAGCACATCGGGGACGTTGAAAACGAGGAGTCCGTCGCCTTCTATGCCGAGAGCCTTGTAAATCTCAAGAAGACGTTCAAGGCAAGGCCAGAGATTCTCGCCCATGATCTTCACCCCGACTATATGAGCACAAGGTTTGCCCTTGAATACGCAAGGAAAGAGGGCATCCCGACGACAAGGGTTATAGGAGTGCAGCACCACCATGCACATATCGTAAGCTGCATGGCCGAACACGGCCTTATTGAGCGGGTCTACGGCGTTGCCTTTGACGGCACAGGGTACGGAACCGACGGCAATATATGGGGCGGCGAATTTCTAATTGCGGATAGGGGTGGCTTTAAGCGTCCGGCGCATCTTGCTTACGTCGCCATGCCCGGAGGCGATATGGCCGTAAGAGAGCCGTGGAGGATGGCGCTCTCTTATGCCCTTCACGCCTGCGGCATTGAGGCGGTTGAACAGTTGCTCAAACAACAGCTTAAAAGGTTTGACCAAGGCAAGGCAACAACGATAATCAGGATGATTGACTCCGGCGTCAATTCGCCGTTCACGTCAAGCGCCGGAAGACTCTTTGACGCTATCGCTTCCTTGCTTGGCGTAATGGACACAGTTACATTCGAGGCCGAAGCCGCCATTGCCCTTGAGGCTATTGCCCTTGCCAAGGCCGACGAACCATACTTCCAACCGGCTTATGCCTTTTCTTCTCAGGAGGCTTCGGTTGCCATTGACGTCTCTCCGCTCATAAAAGGCATAATCGCAGATTTGACAAATGGCGTTGACGCGGCCATAATCGCAGGCAGGGCGCATCACACGATAAAGGAAGTTATCGTTCAAGTCGTAAAGGGGCTTGTTGAGCAGGGCGGGATCAAGGACGTTGTATTGAGCGGCGGCGTATTCCAAAACGCCTTATTGACCGGTATCACGCGCAAAAGGCTTGAGGCTCAAGGCTTTACGGTCTGGACGCATGAGGCCGTGCCGTCCAATGACGGCGGTATCTGCCTTGGGCAGGCCGCAGTTGCGCGGCAAATCCTGAAAGCGGAGAAAGAAGAATAGATCATGTGTCTTGGAATACCGGGCAGGATAGTCGAGTTGAAGGACGGCATGGCCGTCGTTGACGTGGCGGGCTTGCGTAGCGCGGCGTCAATGATGCTCCTTGAAGGCGCGCTTGAGGGCGATTACGTAATAGTCCACGCCGGTTTTGCGATAGAGAAGATAGACGCGCAAATGGCCGAGGAGACGCTAAGGCTTATCAACGAGGCCGCTGGAATCAAAGCAGGCCGCTGAAAAACGCCCATCTGCGGCGTTGTCGGAGCCGCCTCCGAGTAGCGAGGAAT
>JBBTCG010000210.1:0-7058 GCA_038043305.1 Deltaproteobacteria bacterium
TTTTAGTCTTATAACATTAACTCTTCGGTGTGTCCACAAAACCGGGGTAAGCGCATTTCCTACTGCCTTTCAGGTGAGTTAACCCACAGAGATAGTATGGGAAGCAAAGAAACTCTTACCCGCGGCGATATTCAGTATATGAGCGCCGGCACAGGATTAACTCATTCGGAAATGAACGAGTCTAAAGACACTGTTTTGCGTTTTCTCCAGATATGGATTTTACCGGCAAGCCGCAGCCTGAAGACTCAGTATGGTTCAAAGAGATATGAAAAAGTTGATCGTCATAATAAGTTGCTTCATGTTGTTACAGGCGGGGATGTAAGCGGTGTTACTAAAATCCATCAGGATGTAAATATATATGTCTCAGAGATTGATGCCGGTAATAAATTGGATTTTCCGGTTAAAAAAGACAGACAGGCATATTTGGTTTGCATTGAGGGTTCTTTGGCTATGGACGGCGAGGTTCTCAATGAACGTGATGCTGTAGAAATTACCGGAGAGGAAAACCTTTCAATAGAAACAAGATCAAGCGCTCACTTGCTTGCTATTGAGATGGCTAAAGGTTAAGGAAGCGCGGTAGGATGGGCTGAGGTATGAAGCCCATCGTTTGGCCTCCAACAACAAATACAGGGACACTTCCCCTATTTATTTCTTTCACGCATCACGGCCTCACCCCTATCTCCGTGTCCTCAAGCTCCCGTATCCTGTCTCTGAGGCTTGCGGCCTTTTCGTAGTCCATTTTTTTTGACGCCTTTTCCATCTCTTTTCTCAGGGACTTGATAAGGGCGGGTATCTCGTGCGCCGGGACGTAGTTGGCCTGTTTTTCCTGAGCCGTTGGGACCGTGTAGTAATCGGCCTCGTACACGGTTGAGATGACCTCCTTTATCCTGCTCTTTACGCTCTCAGGCGTGATGCCGTTGGCCTTGTTGTACTCTGATTGAAGCCGCCTTCTTCTTTCGGTCTCGTCAATGGCGGCCCGCATGGAGCGGGTTATTGCGTCGGCGTACATGATTACGCATCCTGCGACGTTTCGCGCGGCCCTGCCGCAGGTCTGTATAAGAGAGGTCTCTGAGCGCAAAAAGCCTTCCTTGTCAGCGTCAAGGATCGCAACAAGCGAGACCTCCGGCAGGTCAAGTCCCTCGCGCAAAAGGTTTATGCCGATAAGCGCGTCAAAGCCGCCGAGCCTGAACTCGCGTATTATCTCGATGCGCTCAAGCGTTACCACGTCCGAATGAAGGTACTTTACCCTAATGCCAAGTTCTCCGTAGTACCGGGTCAGGTCCTCTGCAAGCCTTTTTGTGAGCGTGGTAACAAGCGTCCTTTCGTCCTTCTTGGCGCGCCTTTTTATCTCTCCAAGCAGGTCGTCAACCTGCGCCGTTGCCGGCCTTACCTCTATGGCCGGGTCCATCAGGCCGGTCGGCCTGATTACCTGCTCGACTATCCTGTCGCGCGACATCTTTCTTTCATAAGCCGCCGGGGTCGCGCTGACGTAAACGGCCTGCGGTATCCGCCTCTCGAACTCCTCGAACTTCAACGGCCTGTTGTCAAGCGCAGACGGCAGGCGGAAGCCGTAGCTGATGAGCGTCTCCTTCCGCGACTTATCGCCGCTGTACATGGCCCCGAGCTGGGGCACGGTTATATGGCTCTCGTCAATGAACAGGAGAAAGTTCTTTGGAAAATAGTCGAGGAGAGAGTAAGGCGGCTCTCCTTGCGGCCTGCCTGTAATATGCCTTGAGTAGTTTTCTATGCCGGGGCAGTAGCCCATCTCCTCAAGCATCTCCATGTCCATGAGGGTGCGGCTCTCCAGCCTCTGCGCCTCTACCAGCTTGTTTTCGGCCTTTAACGCGGCAAGTCGTTCCCTCAACTCCTCGCGCACCGTGTCCATTGCGCGCTTCACGTTGTCGCGGGTGGTAACGTAGTGGCTTGCCGGATGGATGAGCGCCTTCTGGAGCCGTCTGATCGTCTTGCCCCTCAGCGGGTCTATCTCGGTGATGGATTCAAGCACGTCGCCGAAGAACTCGAACCTCAGCGCGGCCTCGGACTCGTAAGCAGGGAACACGTCAACTATGTCGCCGCGAACGCGGAACGCGCCCCTGTGGAAGTCGTAGTCGTTGCGCTCGTACCGTATCTCGACCAGTTTGTTGAGAACGGCCGCCCTGTCCGTCCGCATCCCGGCCTCGACATAGAGCTGCATCGCGCCGTAGTCCTCAGGCGAGCCTATGCCGTATATGCAGGAGACCGAGGCAACGATGATGACGTCGGAGCGCGTGAGGAGCGAATGGGTTGCCGAGTGTCTGAGCTTGTCAATCTCGTCGTTGATAGCCGCGTCCTTTTCAATGTAGGTGTCGCTTGCCGGGACGTAGGCCTCTGGCTGGTAGTAGTCGTAGTATGATACGAAGTACTCAACCGCGTTGTCCGGGAAGAGGTCCTTGAACTCGGAGTAAAGCTGGGCCGCAAGGGTCTTGTTCGGCGCGATGACGAGCGCCGGGCGGCCGGTTATTTGTATGACGTTGGCAACGGTGAAGGTCTTGCCTGAGCCGGTAACGCCAAGCAGGGTCTGATGGCGCTCACCCTTGAGGATGCCGTCAACAAGCGCTTCTATGGCCGCTGGCTGGTCCCCGGCCGGGGTAAAGCCCGTCTTCATCCTGAACAACGTCTCTGAGCGTGTCGTTACGGTCATCCCTTAAAAATACCATGAAATGCCGGTGCAAGTAAATCCGGCCGCAAGAAACCTGTTTTATTTAATGGCGCAGTGTGTTAAGAATTTAAGCCTGCCCTCGAATGTCTCTATCGGGGGTTCGATATAATAAGGGGCATTGATTGATATGGACTACAAGACTACGCTGAATCTGCCTGTTACGGACTTTCAGATGAAGGCTGACTTAGCGAAGAAGGAGCCGGAGACCCTCAAAAGATGGGAGGAGGCCGGTCTTTACAAAGAGATCATGGCCAAGGGCGCAGGCAGGAAAAAGTACGTCCTGCACGACGGCCCGCCTTATGCGAACGGCAACATACACATAGGCCACGCGCTCAACAAGATACTCAAGGACTTCATCGTCAGAAGCAGATTCATGGCCGGGTTTGCCGCTGACTACGTTCCCGGCTGGGACTGCCACGGCCTGCCCATAGAGCTTCAGGTGGAGAAAAACCTCGGCGCGAAAAAGCAGGAGATGTCAAAGGCCGAGATACGCAGGGAGTGCCGCGCCTACGCCGAAAGGTTCGTCAACATACAACGCGAGGAGTTCAAGAGGCTCGGCGTCGGAGGACTCTGGGACGAGCCGTACCTTACAATGGACTACGGCTATCAGGCCGCGATCCTGCGCGAGTTCGGAAGATTCGCGGCAAAGGAGGGGGCCGTTTACAAGGGCAAAAAACCCGTGCACTGGTGCTCGTCGTGCAGGACCGCGCTTGCAGAGGCCGAGGTTGAGTACGCTGACAAGACCTCGCCTTCGGTGTACGTGAAGTTTAGGGTGAAAGATGTGCCGGACTCTGTGCCCGGGAAAAAACTTCACTTTGGCTTCCTATCGGAATTAAAATACTATTTCCTTATCTGGACGACTACGCCTTGGACGCTTCCGGCAAACCTTGCCATAGCAATACATCCAGATATTGAGTATTCGTTTTATAAGGTTAACCGCGGCTGGCACGCAAACGATATTTGGATTTTTGCGGAGGCGCTTAGGGAGTCAATACTCGAAAAAGCGGGTCTGAAAAAAGAAGACGTAACGTTCTTATGGTCGTGTGGCGGCACAAGCCTTGCCGGCGATAATATAAAAATCGTCTGCTCGCACCCTTTCATTGACCGCGAGTCGCCGGTATATCTCGGCGAACACGTTACGACCGACGCTGGCACGGGCTGCGTTCATATCGCGCCGGGACATGGGCAGGAGGACTATGAGCTCGGTCTCAGATACGGCCTTGACGTCTACAACCCGGTTGACGACTCCGGCAAGTTCACAAAAGACGTGCCTGAGTTCGAGGGACAGTTCGTATTCAAGGCCAACGAAGGCATTATCGAACTGCTAAAAAGCAAAGACGCGCTCCTTCTAAGGGAAGATATACGCCACTCTTACCCGCACTGCTGGAGGTGCAAGTCTCCCGTCATATTTAGGGCAACTGAGCAGTGGTTCGCGTCAATGGACGCGACCGGACTGAGGAAGGCGGCGCTTGAAGCCATTGACAAAAAGGTTGAGTGGATACCGGCGTGGGGCAGGGACCGCATCTATAATATGATAGTCAACAGACCGGACTGGTGTCTGTCGCGCCAACGCGCATGGGGTGTGCCGATACCCGGCCTCAAGTGCGTAAAGTGCGGACACTCTTTCCTTGACGCGGTTCTTATCGAAAGGCTTGCAAACGATTGTGAGACGCACGGCGCTGACGTGTGGTTTGAAAAGGACGTAAGTCAATGGACACAGGGCGTCAACTGTCCAAAATGCTCCTCCGTTGACTTCAAAAAAGAAGAGGATATTTTGGACGTGTGGTTCGACTCCGGCGTAAGCTACGCGGCCGTGGTTCTCCAACGTAAAAACCTTCGCTTTCCGGCGGACCTGTACCTTGAAGGGAGCGACCAGCACAGGGGGTGGTTTCACTCATCCCTTCTCGCGTCAGTCGGCACACGCGGAGAGCCTCCGTATAAGTCCGTGCTCACGCACGGCTTTGTCGTTGACGGCTCAGGCAGGAAGATGAGCAAGTCCATCGGCAACGTCATAGCCCCGCAGCAGGTGATGGACAAGTACGGGGCAGAGGTATTGAGGCTCTGGGTCGCGGCTGAGGATTACAGGGACGACATCCGCATATCGGATGAGATATTGAAACGCGCTTCCGAGGCTTATAGACGCATACGCAACACCTTCAGGTACATCCTCGGCAATCTGCACGACTTTAACCCTGAGACCGATTCCGTGCCATACGGGAAGCTTGAGGAGCTTGACAGGCTTACCCTCCACCGCCTTACCCAGTTGACGGCCATTGTTCGCAACGCCTATGACAACTTCGAGTTTTACAAGATATACCACTCCGTGCACAACTTCTGCAACAACGACCTGAGCGCGTTTTATCTGGACATAATCAAGGACAGGCTCTATACCAGCGCGCCGCGCTTCGTCAAACGCCGCGCCGCCCAGACCGCCATATACCACGTGCTTGACCACCTTGTCCGGCTCGTTGCGCCGATACTCGTGTTCACGGCGGACGAGGCATGGGGTTGTATGCCCGGAAGGAAGGAAAAGAGCGTGCATCTTGCAAGCCTGCCTGAGCCGAACAAGGAGTGGCTTGACAACGGCCTTGCGGAAAAATGGGAAAGACTCATCGCAATAAGGGAGGAGGCGGCCAAGGCGCTTGAGACGGCCCGTCAACAAAAGACAATCGGCCATCCGCTAGACGCAAGGGTTCATTATCGCGCCCAAGGGGATTTGTACGCGCTTCTTAAAGGGGAGGCCAAGGCGCTGGAGGAGGCGCTCATCGTGAGCCAGTTCATCGTTACGGAAAACGACGTGCCTTCGGCATCAATTTTAGTAGAACGCGCAACCGGCGCAAAATGCGAAAGGTGCTGGCACTACGGCGAAACAGTAGGCTTAAACCAAACCCATCCGACTATCTGCTCAAGATGCGCGGAGGCATTGAAATAGGAAAGACGCGCCTCATAGCGGCCATAATAGCCGCGTCCGTGTTCGTAATTGACATGATTACAAAGGCCGTAATCACGCATACCTTTGTGCTCGGCGAATCAATGGAGGTTATCAACGGGTTTTTCGATATCGTTTACGTGATCAACAGGGGGGCCGCCTTTAGCATCCTGAATAACGCCGGGATGCTCGGCACTCTCATACTCATCGGCGCGTCCGTCGTTGCGCTCGGCATCCTTATATACCTCATCGGCCAGTCGAAAATTCTACTGACAACCGTCGCGCTGTCGCTCATCGCGGGCGGGGCAGCCGGGAATCTCGTTGACAGGGTGCGCCTCGGTTTTGTGGTGGACTTTCTTGACCTTCACGTCGGGCGGCTTCACTGGCCAGCCTTCAATGCCGCGGACTCTGCCATCACGGTTGGCGTTGTACTTGCCGTGTATGCGTTTTATATCAAAAAACAATCTTAATTCCGCGTTGTTCCCTCAAGCTCCAAGAGCGCCTTTTTTATCCATACCCCGCCCGTGTACCCGCCTATTGAGCCGTTGCGTGCCCAATCGGAGCGCACCACCCTGTGGCATGGCACGATAATGGGAACAGGGTTAAAGCCGCAGGCATGGCCGACCGCCCTTGCGGCCTTTGGCTTGTTGATAGTTGCGGCCAACTCGCCGTAAGAGAGCGTCTTTCCAAACGGAATGCGTTGCATGACATGGAACACGGACAATTCAAACGGTGTGCCAATCAGGTCAAGCGGCTCATTGAAGCACACGACCCTGCCGTTAAAATACCTGTCAAGCTCACTAAAGAGTCTGGCAAACGCGCCTTCATCGTAAACCGGCTCAACGACCTCATTGGAATGAGCGCGTTTCAGCTTTTTAACAAATAAATCGGCCTCAAGCGCAATTGACAGGTCCGACACCCCGGCCTTGGTGCGGGCGATATGGATCGGGCCGAGACAGGAAATGTATGTGCAGTATTTGAGCATTGGATTTTGACAGCCGTTCCTGTCTCTGCTATGCTTCATCATAGACGTAGAAAACAATGGAGGTTTAGTATGAAAAAATTAGTGATGGTGGGTTGCATGGCGATTGTCTTTGCGCTTTTGTGCTATGCGCCTGCAAGGGCTGCGGAGCACAAGGTCATTACCGGGTCTGAGCTTGAGACCATGATGAAGGACGGCTCTCCCATCGTAATCGTTGACGTGCGCGAACCTGAACTGTATACAAAGGGGCACGTTACCGGGGCCATAAACATCCCGTATGACGACGACCCGCAAAAGCAAAAGGAGATACTGAAAAAACTTTCTCCGAAAGACCGCATCGTGTTCATCTGTCACGGCGGCCCAATGGGCGACGAATACGGCGCACTGCTCATGAAAAACGGCTACAAGGACGTTTACAACGTCAAGGGCGGGATGAGAAAGTGGACCGG
>JBBTCG010000210.1:7158-9159 GCA_038043305.1 Deltaproteobacteria bacterium
TATTTGCCAACGAGGCCAGCAACTGCTCTTTAACCGAGGCGAATCTTTGCATCTCGGCCTTTGCAACGCTCTTGTCGGGCAACGACTTTACTCCAAGAGGGTTTACGAGCCTCCCGTTTACCCGTATCTCGTAATGCAGATGCGGGCCGGTTGATATGCCGGTTGATCCGACGTAGCCTATGATCTCGCCCTGGTCAACCTTTGCGCCGTTCCTCAAACCCGGTTTTATCCTGGAGAAGTGCCCGTAGACCGTAACGTACCCGTTGTTGTGCTTTATCTCGACGTAGTTGCCGTATCCGCTCTTCCATCCCGAATAAACGACCCTTCCGCCTCCGGCGGCCTCCACAGGTGTGCCAGTGGGTGCGGAATAGTCAATCCCGTGATGGGGCCTGAACTTCTTGAGTATCGGGTGAAAACGCTTATTGGTGAAGTGGCTCGATATGCGCCTGTAGCGCAACGGGGATTTTAGAAGCGAACGCGCAAGGCCCTTGCCTGTATCGTCGTAGTAGCCGCCCTTACCTGCGTTGTCCTCGAAGTACACGGCAACGTGCCTTTGTCCGTCATTTACCATTTCAGCGCCGATTATGCGCCCGGCCCTGATAGGCTTGCCTTCCACGTAAAGCACCTCGTAGAGCATTGCAAAGGTGTCGCCCTTTCTTATGTCGGAGGCGAAGTCAACGTCCCACGCGAAGATATCCGAAAGCGTCATAATGGCATGGGGGTCAGCGCCCGACTTGACGCCCGCTTCAAAGAGCGAACTTTCTATTGACCCGCTGACCCGCTCTGTACGCGTCTCGTTGGGAAGCTCTCGCCTTGAGACACTGAGGCCGTCAGGTGAGGAGGCGTCTTTTTTGACGTGAAGCACCTCTATGTCGCTGAAGCGGTACTCCACGGTCTCCCATTGATCCCCGATGGTATGCACCCTCAGTACCGCGTCCTTTTGGAGCTTTCTCAGGTCGTAAACCGGCATGGCCTTTTGCGTTATCTTTTGTATCTGGGCGCCAGGTACGCCAAGCAGAGACATCACGCTGTAAAATGTCTGGCTGTTGTTGAGCTTGAAGTCGTATCTTGAGGTCTTTGGCGTACTTTCAGACGAGGCAACGTCCGGCGCAGCGACGCCTGTCTGACGGGGCGAACCTTCATTGCCGGAAAACTTTTCTGAAAAGGCGTTAGGACTTATGATGAAAACAAAGGACAGGGCAGATGCAATCACGATAAGCGTTGCAAGCAGGGCGGGCCTGAAAAAACGTGTCTTGGGATTTTTTACGACAGTATCCGCCTGATTAATAGTCAACGCGATTGCCCTCTTGGATTTTCTTCATATTAAGGCAATAAGGGTTTTGTGTCAAGAAGGCCGTAGAAAGACGGTTATCGGTGAGGCCAGTTATGTAGGGCGGGCATTGCCCGCCAATCAAATGCCTTCTCGCTTGAAACACAGGGAATGGTTTGTTGTGTGCCGTCAGGAGCTTCCTCCTGATGGCGTCAGCTTCGCAATGTTTTGGCGGGCAATGCCCGCCCTACCGGACTGAAACATAGTTTGCGCTTCGTTGTTGAACGTGGTACGTAATTAAGACGTATTGAAGTCCCCCTGATAAGGGGGATTTAGGGGGTTAGGGGGTTCTTTTCATCATCATGGATATGCGTACAATGACAACGACATTGGCACATAGCTTGCAAGGCAGGCAGGCAGGCAGGCAGGCAGGCAGGCAGGTAGGTAGGCAGGTAGGAAAACTCTAACTACAGTTGCAGGCTTTTTTTGAAAGGGACAGGCCATTATGGCCTGTCCCTTTTTTTGTTTTGGATAAATCTCCTCTCCCCATCGGGGAGAGGGTTGGGTGAGGGGGAACATGGTGATTTAAACCCCCTCACCTCTGTCCTCTCCCCGATGGGGAGAGGAGGCATGAGCCAATCGTTCACCACAAAAAAACTTTCAAGGAGGCAGTAAAATGAAGAAGTTCGCAACGCAACTGTTTTTCGTAACTCTGACAGCGATGATCGTTA
>JBBTCG010000211.1:0-7876 GCA_038043305.1 Deltaproteobacteria bacterium
CCCCAACCCCCTAAATCCCCCTTATCAGGGGGACTTTCACGGTTCACGGTCACGGCCTCATCACGGTATTTACAGTATCAGCACCGCGGCAGCGACTACCGTGGAGAAGCTGCCGTCGCTTTTGACGATGGCCGATTGGGTAACGTTAGTCGTCTTGACTATCTTGTCGCTTATCCTGTATATCTCTTTTTTCTCGTCCCAGCCGAGGTTTTCGTCAAGCTCGAAGCCGAGGGTGGAGGCAAGCATTGCCGCGGCAAGGTCTTCGGCGTAGTCTCCGGCAACGGCGTCGGTCTGGCCGTAGGCGTGGTGCTCGCTCAGGTATCCGTAGAGTTTGCCGTCCGTCGGTATGGCGCAGCCTACTGAGGCGGCCATGAGTCGCCTCGGCTCGTTGCTTGCCAGCTTGCTCATCACGCAAAACGTAACCTGACCCGGGGAGAGTTTCTTCATCCCGATGGACCTTGGGAGCACCTTGCAGCCCGGAGGGAATATGCTCGACACCTGCACGAGGTTCAATTTTTCAATCCCTGCGTCCCTTAACGCCAGCTCGAACGAGTGCAGCTCTTTTTTGTGCGTCCCTACGCCTTTTGTGAAGAACACTCTTTTGGGAACAAACATTTTTCATTCCTCCGAATTGCATATTTTATGCTGCTTCCTGCTAACGCGGACTCTTACGCGGCCCCTTGCCCTTGCCATACGCGATGTAACCCATTATCTTATACACGAGCTTCGCCGCCAGAAAGTCCGGCGCGATATTGCCCGGCAGGGGGCAAAGCTCCACCACGTCAAATCCGACCACGCGCCTTTTTTCAATGACCTTTTTCAGAACCGCCAACGCGCCGTACCAATCAAACCCGCCCGGCTCAGGCGTGCCGGTTGCCGGCATGATGGCCGGATCAAAACAGTCAAGGTCTATGGTTATACACACCTCTCCGGTAAGACCAGCGACCACCTTATCCAACGAAAACCCCTTGGGCCCGAACATGTCCCTTGCGTACCACGTCTTTATGCCCTTGCTCTTTTTCGGACGCGTCTTTTCAGAGGCCATGAACTCGGCCTCCTCGATTGACAGGCTCCTTACGCCCACCTGAACGATGGGACACAACTCGGAGATCCTTCTCGCTACGCACGCATGGTTATACGGGCTGCCCTGATAAGAGTCCCTCATGTCCGCATGCGCGTCAAGCTGCAAGACCGACATCTTAGGGTATCTTTCAAGGAGAGCGCGCACCATACCAAGGGTTACGCTGTGCTCACCGCCAAGGATTACAGGAATCCTTCCGGCGTCAAGTATCCAGTCGGCCGCCTCCTGAACCCTGTGTATCATCTTGTCAGGCCCCACGGCCGTTGATTCAAGAAACGGCAGGGTCTCTATGCCCGCCTCAAAAGACTCTAACCCAAGCTCGTCGTCGTAAAGCTCCATGTGGGTTGACGCCTCTATGATGGCGCGCGGGCCGTTCCTCATTCCGCTCACGTAAGAAGCGGTCAGGTCATACGGAACCGGCAACACGGAAAACCGCGGAACCTGTTTGTCCAATATCTCTCTTGAAAGCCCGCCGAAGTTGAATAGAGTATCCAATGACGACTCCCCTTTTAGGCTGCCTTTGGATAAGGCCATGACCGTGTAAAGGATTCAACCCCCAACCCCCTAAATCCCCCTTGTCAGGGGGACTTTATCAGGGGGACTTTCACGGTCACGGTTCACGGTCGCCTTGCTATCTTTCCCAAATCCTTTTTCCGACGACGTTGGACTTCTTGAGGTCAAGCCGCGGGGCGCGTCTCTTGTACCCTTTAAGCCTCTGGGCAAGGGCCGTTACGATTACCGGAAGCGCGATGGTCGCGTCCGAGTTCACGGTAACGTGGGACGATTTCTTTGCGATCTTGCCCCATGACTGCGCCTCCTCGAAGGTGCAGCCGGACAGGCCCCCCCAGTGCGGGGAGTCGGCGGTTATCTGCACCGCGTACTTATGGCCTTCCACGTCCTTGCATTGGAGCGTGGCCGTAACCTCAGTCTGCTGTATGAAGTTTTTCGGGGTTCCGCCTCCGACGTATACTACGCCGGTAGTCTTGGCCCTTGCCGCGATCTCGGCCGTCTCCTTCACGTCGCCTATAACGTCAAACACGAAATGATCAGGGCCGTCCTTTAACGCCAGCGCTATGCCGATGGACGAGTCCGCAACCGCCGGACAGTAGACCGGCACCCCGGCCTTGTAGGCCGCGGTCAATATGCCCTCAGCCTTGCCGTGCTTCGACAGGTCTTGGCCGGCTATTGAGAGAAACTCCCTCGTGGTATACGGCCGCATATCGGCTTGCTTAAGCCGCTCGGCAAGGTCATATATATACCTGTCTGCGGCGTTGAACTCATCCTCCACGGCGAACACGTCATAGATGCGGTCAATGCCCGCATCCTTTAATTCGTTGTCATCCACGTTGCAGCTCCCCTGCCAGTGGTATCTGCCGAGGGTTTCATGTATGTCGTGAAAGAGGTTCGCGCCGGTTGACACAAGGCAGTCAATGTAGCGCTCTTTTATAAGGTGCACTATCACCTCCCGGAGCCCTGCCGGCACCATCGCGCCCGCAAGCCCGAAAAATACCGTGGTGCGTCCCTTGAGCATCTGCTCCCAGATATCAACGGCAACCGCAAGGTTTTTCCCTTGAAAGGCCGCTTCTCCCATGCGCCGCAAGAGTCCTTCAACGGTTGAGTCTGAATCAATCCTTACCGGCTTTACCGGCTTTTTTAAGAACTTCTTTCTGTTGACCTTGCCAGCCATATTAATAAATCTCCACCCTTTCTTTTAAGGCAACCGTATATTGTTCGTAGTTTGCCATGACCCTCCTCGCAAAGCCGTTGGGCACGCCCTTACCGGCGAGAAGCCGCGCATTCACGCTTGAAGGCCCGGCGTTGTAAGCGGTAAGGGACAGGTGCGCGTCGCCCAAGTAGATGTCGAGTAGGCTGGAGTAATAATGCATGCCCATCTTGACGTTCATATACGGATTAAAAAGGGTCGCCTCGCCGTCCCATCTGAACCTCAACTGCCCGGCAAGCTCAGCGCCGGTGGACGGCATTATCTGCATCAGTCCCAATGCGCCCCTGTCCGAGCGCGACCAGTTGTAGTACTCGCTCTCCGTCTTTATCATGGCGAGCACGAGGAGCGGGTCAATCTTGTAGGCAACGCTTTCGGCGATTATATATCCCGCAAGCGCCTTTTCCTCAGAGGCGCCAAGGCCGGTCCTCTCCCGCTTGAACACGTCCTGCACGTAGACAAGCCTCGCGGACTCGTTGCTGTCCTTGCCGTACCGCGCAAAACCGTAAAGACCGGCCGCAACAAGAACGGCCATGAGCAGGGCAATTGACGCCTTTCCCCCGATAGAAACATTCGAGGGCAGGCCCCGCTTAAGCTTGCCCTCGAATGTTTCTATCGGGGGACATGCGAGGACAGGCTTGCAATCGAACATATCCTTAAAACAGATAGTCATCAAGACCTTTCAATCCACGCCCCCGTACTGAGGCGACGCGGCTGACTCCGCTGTAAATCACATTTCGCAACACAATAATATATTGATTTTATGGCGTTAAGTCAAGGAATTTGCCCATCTCATGTTGCCCACGCGGCTTACACCCTTTCTTGAAAGAAGGGATTCAACCCCCTAAATCCCCCTTATCAGGGGGACTTTCACGGTCACGGTTCACGGTCTTTTTGTACGTCCTTTATGCGGAGCTTTATCTTTTTCGCGCCCTGCCATGTGTCTATGAACGGAGAAAAGGCCACGGCAAAGCCGTCGCCCTTCATGGGATGCAATCCGGCAAGGCCGAATCCCACGCCGTCCCCGGATGAGCCGTTATGGTCAAGCTTCAAGCGCAGGTGTTTTTTCGCGACGCCAAAGACCTCGGTTTGGACTATGCGCGCATTGGCGAGGACGAGCAGCGGTTCTTTATTGGCCTGACCGAATGGCGCAAGGGAGCCTAATTCCCCGGCAACGCGCATGTCTATGTCACCAAGCTCCACATAGGCGTCAAGGCGCATCTCAGGCACAAGGTCATCGTCCGAAAGGACGCCGTTGCAATAGGCGATGAACTCTTGCCTGAAGCTTTCGATATTACTGCCGGATACGGTTAGTCCGGCTGCGGCCTTATGCCCGCCGAACCTCTCAAGAAGCGCGGAGCATGTCCTCAAGCCTTCGAGGATATTGAACTTCCTTGTCCCCCTTGCCGAGCCTTTGCCGACGTCTCCGTCAATGGCTATCATTACCGCAGGCTTGCCGAACCGCTCGACGATGCGGGAGGCCACTATGCCTATGACCCCGGGATGCCAGACATGAGCGGCAAGCACTATCCCTCTGTCAGAGGCATCAGGCGCTATCATGCCGAGCGCGTCGTTCAATATTTCGTCCTCAAGCCGCTGTCTCAGGGCATTTTCCCTGTTGAGTTCAGCGGCAAGGCCGGCCGCAATCAAGGCATCATCAGTCACAAGCAGGTCAAATGCGGCCTTTGCCTGTTTGAGCCTGCCTGCGGCGTTAAGACGCGGCGCGATTTGAAAGCCTATGGTCTCGGCGCTCGCCTCACCGCTCTTTATCCGGGCCGCCTCAAGCATGGCAAGGAGGCCGGGCCTTGGTAAGCCGTTGAGCTCTTTAAGTCCGTAGCTTACGAATATCCTGTTTTCGTCCTGAAGCGGCACCATATCTGCCACTGTGCCAATTGCAACGAGGTCAAGGAGCTTTCTCAGGTTCGGCGCTTCTCCCTTGAACCACCCCTTGAGGCGTAACACCGCGCGCACCGCCATAAGCAGGTTGAAGGCAACGCCGACACCGGCCAGACCCTTGAACGGAAAGCCGCACCCCTCCTGCTTGGGATTGAGTATGGCGAGGGCGGGCGGCTTAAGCAGCGGCATCTCGTGATGGTCCGTTACGATAACGTCAAGTCCAAGCGCATTGGCATGCCCTATGGCCTCATAATCGGATGAGCCGCAGTCAACTGTAATGACAAGGCTTGCGCCTCTCTCCTTTAGACCGTCAAGCGCCTTTGCATTTACGCCGTAGCCCTCCAAAGCCCTATCCGGTATGTAGCATATAACGTCAACGCCAATCTCCTTGAAAAAAAGATACGCTACGGCCGCGCTCGTGGCCCCGTCAACGTCATAATCGCCGTATACCGCAATCTTCTCGCGCTCCATAACGGCTCGGCAGACGCGCTGGGCGGCCTTTTCCATGTCCTTGAATAAAAACGGGTCGTGCAAATCTTTGAGAGACGGCGTTAAGAAACCAGAGGCGGCCCCAGCGTCTTCGATGCCTCTATTGACGAGGAGTCGGGCGGTAAGCGGCAGTATATCAAGCTCCCCGGCAAGCTTGCCAACGAGAGCGTCGTTAATCTGACCCAATCTCCAACGTTTTCTCATTCGAGTATTTTACTTGCAAAGCATGGGAAGGTCAACTAAAGACCGTGACCGTGAACCGTGACCGTAAAAGCCCCCTGATAAAGTCCCCCTGATAAGGGGGATTTAGGGGGTTGGGGGTTGAGTCTTTTACGGTCACGGTCACGGTATTGTAGACAAAAGGCCGCTTGAGCGGTAATATTGACGGTAGTACGAATCGCCGGTCTTTCAAAAAAGGAGCATCCGTTGTGAGCAAACCTGCGAGAGCCGCTCTTGCCATAGCTGTTTTCCTTGCCTGCCTTGTCTTTGTATATGACATATCAGGGCCAAGGCCGCTATTTGCCGAGATGGGGAGCGGGAGCGTTGTAGCGCCGGCAAAAGGCAAATTCCTCGTTGCAACGCCGAAACTTGCAGGCTCAATATTCTCGGAGACGGTCATACTGCTTATCGAGTACGGGCCAAAAGGCGCACAAGGCGTCATCATCAACAGGCCTACTCATCTTTTGGTCTCGAAGGTATTGCCGGAGTTGAAGGCGCTCTCAAGGATTGAGCGAGTCTATTACGGCGGCCCGGTGTCAACGAACATGCTTACCTTTGCGCTTATAAAGGCTCTTACGCCGCCGGAAAATTCCATACATATATTCGGAGGCGTTTATTCGTTGCTCAACATTAACGACTTAAAGCGCATCGCTGGCACCGGCGCGCCATTTCGCGTCTACGCCGGTTACTCAGGATGGGCGGGCGGCCAGCTTGAGTCCGAGTTGGCAATGGGAAGCTGGCGCGTTGTCCACCCTGACGAGGACATGATATTCTCAAACGAGGCGGCAGGGATATTGAAGACCGATTACGATTCAGTGAAGTAGGACGCATGGCCGCCCCGTCCGTTATAAAAAAGGTCTCTGAAACCGTATGGGAGATACCCGCGTCGTACAAGAGCGGGATGCTCGTGCCAGCAAGGATATATGCCACGGAAAAGCTCCTATCCGGGATGGACGACGGCGTGTTTGATCAGATTACGAACGTGGCTTGTCTACCCGGCATCGTCCGGTGCGCCTGTTGTATGCCGGACGGACACTGGGGCTACGGCTTCCCCATAGGCGGCGTCGCGGCAATGGACGCAAAGACCGGCGTCATATCTCCAGGAGGCATCGGCTTTGACATAAACTGCGGCATGAGGCTTGTGCGTACAAACCTGACGCATGAGGAGGTTGCGCCAAGACTAAAGGAGCTTGTTGACCAGCTCTTCTTTCGCGTGCCTTCTGGCGTGGGGTCAACCGGCTTTATAAAGCTTACCCATGATGAGTTCGAGAAGGTGGCGGCGCGCGGGGCGCTCTGGTGTCTTGACAACGGGCTTGCATGGCCAGATGACATCGAGCTTACCGAGGAGAGAGGCTGCTTTGAAGGCGCGGATGTCTCAAAGGTGAGCAAAAAGGCGCTGGAGCGCGGCATTAATCAGGTGGGAACCCTCGGCTCAGGCAACCATTACTGCGAGATTCAGGTGGCCAAACCGGAAAACATCTTTAACCAACGGCTGGCCGAGGCCTTTGGCATCACCATCCCGAATCAGGTGGTTATAATGTTTCACTGCGGGAGCAGGGGCTTCGGCCATCAGGTGGCTACCGATTACCTCAAGCTATTCCTTGATGTCATGGGAAGGAAGTACGGCATAAGCACCGCCGACAGGGAGCTTGCCTGCGCCCCGTTTCACTCAAAGGAGGGGCAAGACTACTTTGCCGCCATGAAGTGCGCCGTGAACATGGCCTTTGCAAACCGTCAGGTGATACTGCATCGGATACGCGAGGTCTTCTCCAATGTATTCGAGAAACCTGCGGAGGCGCTCGGCATGGACATGGTATACGACGTTACGCACAATACCGCCAAACTTGAGACGCATGACGTTGACGGAAGGCCCAAGGAACTGCTCGTTCACAGAAAGGGCGCGACGCGCTCGTTCGCCCCGGGAATGGACGGCGTGCCCCGGCGCTATAAGGAGTTTGGCCAGCCCGTCATCATCGGCGGGAGCATGGAGACAGGCTCTTACCTGTGCGCCGGGGTCAAAAGCGGCGCCGGTTCGTTCTACTCCGCGGCGCACGGTAGCGGCAGGACAATGAGCAGGCATCAGGCAAAGAGGCTCTACAGGGGCGATAAACTCGCCAGAGACATGGAGGCGCAAGGCATCTACGTGCGTACCGCATCCTTTGCCGGACTTGCCGAGGAGGCCGGGGCCGCCTATAAAAACATAGACGACGTGGTGGAGGCCACGGAACTTGCCGGGCTGTGCAGGCGGGTAGCGCGGCTTGTCCCAATAGGCAATATAAAAGGATAGAAATGCCGTTTAAGTATCTTGACGGAATGACAATGGCTGACATCGCCTTTGAGGCCGAGGGGGATAGCGTAGAGGAGGTTTTTTCCGTTGCCGTGGACGCAACCGAAGGCATTATGATTCAGGAAATATCGGCCATCAGGGCATCTGAGGAGCATAGCATCGAACTTGTCAACGCCGAGCTCGA
>JBBTCG010000211.1:7976-13143 GCA_038043305.1 Deltaproteobacteria bacterium
GGATGCAAAAGGACTGTAAACGCATATCAACGAGCATCAAGGTTGACTACAGAAAGGGCGCAAAGGACAGGATAACCGGCAAGATCGAAAGCGTTGAAAAAAGGCTTGGGAGGAAGGTGAAGAAGTAATGCCTGTAAAAAACCCGGCAATCCTCCTTGCCCTTTCAAACCGCTCTTGAGCCGCTGTGATTACCTCTTCAGGCATTCCATTAAAATATAACAAATGGCATACTATGTTAAGGCCGTGATGAGACCGTGAACCGTGACCGTAAAAGTCCCCTGATAAAGTCCCCCTGACAAGGGGGATTTAGGGGGTTGGGGGTTAGCCTTGCTTTGAGCCTGCAACTGATATAAAATCAAAAAAGATTTTACGATCCATGCAACTCTCGCCGTCGCTGCAAGCCGTTCATACGCGATAAAAACCTTTGTACCCTCATCCCGGAATAACGACGAGAAAAATAAGCCACAGGCCCCTATGAAGAAATTGCACCTAACGCTCCTGCAAAAGGCCGTTGTCGGCATAGTCGTAGCCGCTCTGCCCGTCGTTGTCACCTTTTTCATAACCTACGCCCGAAACAGCGAACATATAAAGAAAAACAGCCTTGCCGGTCTGAGCGTTATCGCCGAGGCTTATGAGGGACAGGTTTATCAATTTCTGGAAATGTCCAAGAGGCGCGCCGCGGACTTTGCAAGCGACGGCTTCATAAGGGATGAGACCTCCGCTCTTACCCATGTCCGCGTCGAGGGCGCCTCGTTATTGAACGACCATCTTATAAGGAACAAATTGACGCTGGACAGGACCTTAAGCCGCATAAGCGTGGTTTCTCTTGACGGCCGCATCATTGCATCAACAAGGCCAGCCTCGCTTGGAAGGTCCGTAGCCAACGAACGGTTTTTCAAGGACGGCAAGGAGGCCGTAAGCGTTGCCGAGGCGCATGAAGGCGGCTCAAACGAGCTTGCGATATCAGCCCCGATAACGGACAAGCGCACCGGCAAACCCTTGGGCGTGCTTGTGAACTTCGTTGACATGACGGAGTTGGGCAAGGTTCTGAGCGGCGCCTTCAGCAGGGACTTGGACGCCCTGACGAGCGACAATAGACTCGCCACCATGAACATATTCCTTGTTGACAGTGAAATGACGCTGATAACCGAGCCGCAGTTCAATCATGAGCGCGATGGCAAGGACGGCGCAATAATGGAGAAGCTCGACATCGCGCCAATCAGAGACTGCCTGCTCTCCAATAAGGAAACGACGGGGTTCTATACCGGCCTTGGCGGGATTGAGGCGGCCTTAAGCACGAAGTGCATACCTGAGATGCGCTGGACCCTTGTCGTTCAGGTCGGGGGCAAAGAGGTGCTTGCCCCGCTTGCCTATATACGCAAGGGCGCCATAATAAGCGCCCTTGTTGTGGCGCTGTTGCTTGCCGCGCTCTTTGCCGCGTTCTTTGAATCCATAATAAAACGGCTCAAGGCCATTGCCGCGGCAAGCGCCCGAATGGCGGACGGCGATTACAGCGTAACCGTGCCGATCGCGTCAGGCGATGAGATAGGCTCTCTCGTAGAGTCCTTCAACAGCATGGCCGCCGAGGTCGCCAGAAGGAACTCCCTGCTGACGGAGAGCGAGAAGACGCTAAGGGCAATCATTGACAACTCCATTGCAGTCATATACCTGAAGGACGCAGACGGGGCTTACAAACTCGTCAACAGAAGGTTTGAGGAGATATTCGGCATATCAATGGAGTATATCAAGGGGAAGACCGACGCGGATGTATTTCCGATGGAAGAGGCCTCGGCCTTCCGCGCCAACGACTTAAAACTTATAGAGGGCAGAAGGCCCATGGAGTTTGACGAGCAGGTGCGGCATCCCGACGGGCTGCATTCGTATATCTCCGTAAAGGTGCCTCTTTTCGGGCCGGACGGCGCGTACGCAGGCGCCTGCGGCATATCAACGGACATTACCGAAAGAAAGCGGATGGATGAGGAGATGAGGCTCCTCCAGCGTCTGTCCATGAGCATCAACGCCGCGAAAAACTTTCGTTATGCGCTGAGACAGACCATCATCATGGTATGCAGGACAATGGGGTGGGGCTTCGGAGAGGCATGGGTTCCGGCGCCGGACGGCTCATCGCTCCTGTACGAGTTCGGGTGCGACTCCTCAGGCAATGACATTAACGCCCTTGTCGAGAGCGGCAAGGCGCTTCTTTTCTCGCCGGGCGTGGGGCTTCCCGGCAGGGTGTGGGCAACGAGAAGACCGGAATGGATAAGGGACGTATCCGCCGGAGGCGCCATTTTCTTTCGCGCCGACGTGGCCGCCACCCTCGGCTTCAACGCCTGTCTCGGCATGCCTATCACTTCCGACGACGACAACGCCCTGGCGGTGATCGTGTTCTTCATGGAAAGGGCAAGCGACGAGGACAAACATAGGATAGAAATAGTATCGGCCGTGGCGACGCAGCTTGGGAGCGCCTTAAAGAAAAAGCTCATGGAGGAGACCAACAACGAGCTTCGTGAACGCTACGAGGGACTCCTTAATAACCTTACTATCGGCGTTTACAGGACCTCTGGTGACGGCGACGGACGGATAATAGAGGCAAACCCGGCGTTCGTAGCCATTATGGACGCCTCCTCAAGGGATGAGATGCTCAAACGCGGCTCCGGCGATTTTTACCATGATCCGTCAAGGCGCGCCGACGTAACCGGCAGGCTGAAAAAATTCGGATTCTTGAAGGACGAGGAGGTTGAACTGATTACGTGCAAGGGCAGGAAGATATGGGCGTCGCTGAACGCGGTGATGAAAAAGGACAAAGACGGGAATGTTTACGTGGACGGCTTCATCGAGGACATAACAAGGAAAAAGTCGCTGGAAGACCAGTTGAGACACTCGCAAAAGATTGAGGCGATAGGCAGGCTCGCCGGCGGCATTGCCCATGACTTCAATAATATACTCACGGCCACGATAGGTTACGGGAATATCCTCCTCAGAAAGCGCGGGGACGACCCGGTTGTAAGGAGCTACGTTGACAATATCCTTACCCTCTCGGACAGGGCCGCATCCCTCACGCAGGGACTCCTCGCCTTCAGCAGAAAACAGGTCATAAACCTTCAGCCGATTGACATAAACGAAGCTCTCAGGCGGGTAGAGCAGATACTCCATAGGGTCATCGGCGAGGATATAGAGCTTAAGTGCGCGCTTGCCGGGCCAGAGCTTACCGTCATGGCCGACGCGGCACAGATAGAGCAGGTCTTTTTCAACCTTGCCGCCAACGCGAGAGACGCCATGCCCAAAGGCGGAAGGCTCACCATAACCATTGGCGTGGTGGAGGTTGACAACGACTTCATAAGGGCGCACGGCTACGGCGAAGGGGGGAGTTACGCGCTCATCACCTTCGCGGATACCGGCGCCGGAATGGACGAGGAGACGAGGAAAAAGATATTCGAGCCGTTCTTCACCACAAAGGAGTTGGGCAAGGGCACAGGACTCGGACTGGCCATAGTCTACGGCATTATCAAGCAGCACAACGGCTTCATTAACGTATACTCGGAGCCGGGCAGAGGCTCGGTCTTCAAGATATACCTGCCGCTCGCGGCCCTTCCGGCTGAGGAGCCAAGGGCTAAGGTACACGCGGCAATGAAGGGCGGCACGGAAACCATACTCCTTGCCGAGGACGAGGCAGAGGTCAGGCAGGTTACGAGAAATATGCTTGAGGAGTTCGGCTACAGGGTCATTGAGGCCGCAAACGGAGAAGAGGCTTACGCCAAGTTCGCGGAGCACAAGGAGTCAATCGGCCTTGTGATCCTTGACGTGATCATGCCGAGGAAGAACGGCATGGAGGCTTACGATGAAATAAAGCGTCTCAAGCCGGATGCAAGGGCGTTGTTCGTCAGCGGCTATGCCGCAGATACGGCGCTCGCCGAGTACGTCGCAGCGGGCAAGGTTGACTTCATGTCAAAGCCGGTAGCGCCGGGTGATTTTCTGCGGAAGATAAGGGAGGTGATGGACAGATGACGGGGAAGAGCGATGGAGCCGTACTTGTCGTTGACGATAACGCCTATGTGCTTGAAAGCGTATCCGTGCTTCTTGGCGGCTCAGGCTTTTCAGTAGTGTCCTCCATGAGCGCGGAGCAGGCGCTGGATAAGCTCAAGGCTCAAAAGTTCGACGCGGTGCTCACGGACATAAAGATGCCGGGGATGACGGGCATAGATCTTCTCAGGGAGGCTCATGCGGCCAACCCGAACATACCCGTTATTCTGATGACGGCTTACGCGGAGATGGACCTTGCCGTGGACGCGGTCAAACAGGGCGCATTCGACTTCATAATCAAGCCGTACAAACCGGAATATCTCATACATTCCGTTGAAAAGGCGGTCGAGCATCACAGGCTCGTGCTCATGGAAAGGGACTACAAGACGAATCTTGAAAAGGAGGTGGCCGCAAGGACAAGGGAACTCTCCGAGGCATTAAAGCTGCTTGAGAACACAAGCAGGGAGTTTGTAGAGCGGCTTACTGCGGTGTCCGAGTTCAGGGACCCGGAGACAGGGGCGCACATCAAAAGGATAGGATATTACTCCGGCCTCGTGGCAAGAAGGCTGAATATGCCTGATGAGTTCGTGGAGAGGATAACCTTTGCCGCCTGTATGCACGACCTTGGGAAGATCGGTATCCCTGACAGCGTTCTTTTGAAGCCCGCCTCGCTTACAAAAGACGAGTGGGAGATAATGAAGACCCATACCACCATAGGCCACAGGATGCTGGACAAGTCGCCGTATGCAAGCATACAAATGGCGGCCATTATCGCGCTCAATCACCATGAACGGTGGGACGGGGGCGGCTACCCGCAAGGGCTGAAGGCGGGGGGCACTCCCATCGAGGGACGCATAGTGATGCTCGTGGATCAGTATGACGCCCTGAGGAGCAAAAGGCCGTACAAGGAGCCGTTTACGCATGAAAAGACATTAAAGATTATCCTTGAGGGCGACGGCAGAACCATGCCGGGCCACTTTGACCAGAAGCTGCTTGAGGCATTTGCCGACATTGCCGCCAGCTTTGACGAGATATTCAAGCTACATCAGGACTGAAAGGCCGTGATGCGGCCGTGACCGTGAACCGTTAAAAGATTCAACCCCCAACCCCCAACCCCCTAAATCCCCCTTATCAGGGGGACTTTATC
>JBBTCG010000212.1:0-28031 GCA_038043305.1 Deltaproteobacteria bacterium
TAATGAAGAGGCAGCCGGGTATCTCTCGGCCATTGCCGATACGCGCGTATTTACCTCCGTCGGAGAAGGGGCGCGTCTTGCCAAGGCTCTAAAGAGCGAGAAGCAGGCCGTTAATACCGCGATAGGCATGGAAAAGGACTCTTTGCTTTTCTACTATGAGCTTGGCGGCATGATGCGGGGACGGGACAGGCTGATTCTTGAAAACCTCATCGAACAGGAAAAGGCGCACCTCAGAAAACTCACGGCGCTGCTTATGGACGTTTATTCATAAGAACGGACGCAATAAAAAAAGGAGCATCCCGGAAACATGCCACGATACGTAAAGACATACTCATGCCCAACGTGCGCCGTTGCGGCAAGCGGCAAAGGGCACCTGTGTCATCCTAACTCTGACGCCGGAGCCTACAAATGCGAATTCTGCAAAAAGACGATAAAGGACACGCGCCACGTATGCGCTCCCATGCTTGACAATATCGCCTACGTCTGCAAGAAGTGCGGACGCCTTGCGGTGTACGACTCTCAGCTTTGCTCCCCTGTGCTTATAAGCGAAGACTAAGTACGCAGTGATGAGTAGAAGTCCCCTTGATAAAGTCCCCCTGATAAGGGGGATTTAGGGGGTTGGAGGTTGGAGGTTGAATCCTTTCACGGTCACGGTCACGTTTCACGGCCTTTACGGTATTCCACAAACACATGCCAGAAAAAAAAACCGATAACATCGTAAAAAAGGCAAGACGCCTTCTAACCCCTGCCCTTGTCTTTCACTCGGAGATCACGGTCAAAAAGGCGTCGGGGCTGTACGTTACCGGAACCGACGGGAGGCGTTACATGGACTTTTCGTCCGGTCTTGCAACGGCCAACCTCGGCCACTGCCCGGCGTCTGTCATAAAGGCGGCAAAGAGGCAGATGGACTCGCTCATCCATTCAGGCTGCATATTCTACTACGAATCAGCGGTTGAACTGGCCGAAAGACTCGCAAGGATAAGTCCGCCCGGCATCGAGATGTTCTTTTTCTCAAACAGCGGGACAGAGGCCGTGGAAGGCGCCATTAAACTCGCCCGCCACACGACGGGACGGCAGGGCATCATATCGTTTACCGGCGCGTTCCACGGCAGGACGCTCGGCGCGCTCAGCCTTACGTCGTCAAAGTCATGGTACAGAAGGCGCTATCATCCGCTGTTGCCGTCGGTCTACCACGCGCCCTACCCTTACTGCTTTCGCTGTCCGATGGGTAAACATAGAGACACGTGCGGCATCGCCTGCTTGAACTACCTTAAAAACATCCTACGCCATCAGATCAGCCCTGATGAGGTGGCTTGCGTCATCATCGAACCGGTCTTGGGCGAAGGCGGCTACGTGGTCCCACCAAAGGAGTTTCTACAAAGCCTCTCAAGGGTTTGCTCGGATGAAGGCATACTGCTCATAGCCGACGAGGTGCAGACCGGATTCGGCAGAACTGGCGAATGGTTCGCATCCCATCACTTCGGCCTCAAGCCCGACATAATGGTGATGGCAAAAGGCATAGCATCAGGCTTTCCGTTAAGCGCCATCGGCGCATCACGCTCTTTAATGTCGAAGTGGAGTCCGGGCGCACACGGAACGACATTCGGCGGAAACCCGGTTTCATGCGCCGCGGCAACGGCAACCATTGATACAATCGAAAAAGGCCGTGTGCTTGAGAATGCACGGGTTATGGGCGGATATGCGATGGAGAGGCTCAAAGCCATGCAGCGGGATGCGGCTTCCATAGGCGACGTGCGCGGCCTCGGCATGATGATCGGCGTCGAGTTTGTCGCCAAGGACGGCTCCCCTGACAAAAAGTCGCTTGACAGGGTAATGGCCTCGTGCGCCTCAAATGGACTGATAATAGTGGAGTGCGGCATAGACAAGAACGTGGCGCGCTTCATGCCTCCGCTTACCACAACGGCCGCTCAGATGAAAAAGGCGCTCGACATCTTTGAGGAGGCGTTGTTTGACTAATCCTTCCAAGGGGTTTGCCGTTGTTGCCGTCATTCTCCTGTTAATCCTCTCGATTATTCTTGACGCATGGTCAACAAGCCTCCCTAAAGCAGAGGCGCTTGAGGCTGTCTCGCGCTTCTTTAGCTTCATAGGCGAAGGCACGGTCTTAGGCGGCCTTGCCCTCGCCATCTTCATCATAGGCTGGTACACGAAGAAAGACCATCTGCGCGAAGCCGGCAGGGACGGCCTTTTCGCGCTCTTCGCAAGCTCGATAGCAACGCACGTGCTAAAGGCCGCGTTTGAAAGGCCGCGCCCATCGCACGCAACGGCTGAGACGGTGCTGACCTTTCTTCAAAACCCGTCTCTTATTGACCTTACCGGCAGATACAACTCATTCCCATCCGGACATGCCACGGTGAGCTTTGCCCTTGCCTCGGTCATTGCGCGGAGGTATCCCGCGTGGAAATGGTTCGCGTACTACGTTGCCGCTCTCGTTGCCTTATCCCGCGTGTATCTCGGCTCACATAACCCTTCCGACGTATTCGTCGGCGCTCTCGTCGGGCTTGTCGCCGGGTATCTTGTTGCCAACAAAACATGGGCATGGAGACGCTGGCTTTACGCTGGACTGATTTTACTCACGGTGTCTCTGTCGTTTTTCAAATCAGGCGGGATCATCCTGTTCGACGTGGACGAGGCGGTCTTTTCCGAGGCGTCACGCGAGATGCTGGAGACGGGCGACTACATAACCCCGACTTACAACTACGAGCCGAGGTACGATAAGCCCATACTCATATACTGGCTGATGACCGCCTCCTACAAACTCCTTGGCGTCAATGAATTTTCGGCGCGCGCCGTATCAGGGGGCGTCGCTGTGCTCCTCGTGATGATGACCTTCCATTTCGTAAGACGAGCAAGGGGCGAGATCGCCGCATACATGGCCGCATTTGCGCTTCTCGTCAACATAGAGTTCTTCGTCTATTCGCACTCAGCCGTAACCGACATGACGCTTGCCTTTTTTATCGCGGCCTCGATCTATTCATTCTTTCTCGGCGTAAGAGAAAACAATAGCCGCTGGTTTTTATTGTTCTGGGCCGCATCCGGCGCGGCGGTGCTGACAAAGGGCGTCATAGGCGCGCTGTTTCCAATTGCAACCGGCCTTATATTCCTTGCAATCACAAAAGACCTTGGCAGGATACGGCGGATATTCAGGCCGCTCGGCATTATCATTTTCCTTGCCGTTACTGTCCCGTGGTTTGCGGCTGAATTTCATGCAAACGGCTGGGAGTTCTTCAACGCCTTTATCCTAAAGCACCACGTTCAGCGCTACAGCGAGGTAATATCAAGCCACAGCGGGCCAATCTACTTTTATATCGGTGTGCTTGTCCTTGGATTTTTTCCGTGGGTAGGACTTCTCCCGCAGGGAATGGTACGGACTATCAGAGAAAGGTCAAACCCTGAAAACGCGCTGTACATGCTCTCCTGCATCTGGTTCGTCTTTGTGCTCGCCTTCTTTTCCATAGCCCGGACAAAACTGCCGAACTACATATTCCCGCTCTTCCCGGCTGCGGCGATAGTCGCTTCAATGGCCGCCGCCGATTTGATTGAAAGACCAAGGTTCGCAAAACGATACGGGCTTTACCTGTCGGCAGCGATTGCCTTCATAATCGGCGCGGCCTTGTTTGCGCTCCCGTACATGAACGTAAGGATGGACGTTCCATTGCCGTCAATCGTTTTTCCGGCGCTCGGACTATTGTTCATCCTTGCCGCACTTTTCTGCATATCAGCGGCAACGTCGCCGACGCCGCTGACCGGTCTCGCCGGCGCCGCGGCTTCAACCGTTGTCATCATAATAGTCCTGCGGCTCATGGCCGTGCCGCCGGTGAACTCGCATCTGCAAAAAGACCTGTACGTGCTGTCAAAACGCGCAGCCGGATGCGGGGCGGATACGCGCCTTGTTGCTTATGAACTCAACAAACCGAGCATCGCCTTTTACGCGGCAAGAAAAGCGGCGAGGGTTGATAGAGGCTTTGAGATAGAGGCGTTGCTTGAATCAGGGATGGTTGCCATGATAACGGAAAAGGGCGCTCTTGGCGATCTTGAGAAATTTGACGAACTTGAAGCGATAGAGACTCAGGGCAAATACGTCTTGCTCACCAACGGCTACTGTCCTCAAAGAGGAGACGCCAATGACTAAGAGAATCATAATCATGGGCGCGGCAGGCAGGGACTTTCATAACTTCAATGTCCTCTACCGCGCCGATCAATCCGCGCGCGTCGTCGCATTCACGGCGGCGCAGATACCGTTCATCGAAAACCGCGTTTATCCGGCCTCGCTCGCCGGGACGCTCTACCCTCAAGGCATACCGATTGTCCCTGAAGACGGCCTGTCGGAGTTGATAAAAAAAGAACGGGTAGACGAGGTCATATTCTCCTACAGCGACGTGCCCCATGCCTATATCATGGAGCGCGCGGCGCTATGCGCCTCTCTTGACGCGGATTTTACGCTCCTCGGCGCTCAAAAGACCATGCTCAAGTCGTCAAGGCCCGTCATCTCGGTATGCGCCACGCGCACCGGCTGCGGAAAATCAGGCGTTACGCGCTTTGTGGCCGCAACGCTCAAGGAAGCCGGACTTAAGGCCGTTGCCATACGCCACCCCATGCCTTATGGAAACCTTGAGGCGCAAGCGGTTCAGCGATTCGCATCGGAAGCGGACATGGTCAAGGCCGCCTGCACCATAGAGGAGATGGAGGAGTATGCCCCTCTCATCAGAAGCGGCACGACCGTTTACGCGGGTGTTGACTACCAAGAGATATTACGGGCCGCCGAAACCGAGGCGGACGTAATCATATGGGACGGCGGCAACAACGACACGCCTTTTTTGAAACCAGACCTTGCGCTTACCGTGGCGGACCCGCTCCGTCCCGGGCATGAAAATGAATACTTCCACGGCAACGTCAACCTGCGTATCGCGGACGCGGTAATCATCAACAAGGCGGGCGGCGCTCCGATAGAGGGCATCGAGACCATCATCGAAAACGTCAAGGCTCTGAATCCGTCGGCGAAGATCATCAAGACCGCATCGGTAGTTACAGTCGCCTCGCCCATAGTCGGCAAAAAGGTGCTTATCGTGGAGGACGGCCCCACCCTCACCCACGGCGGCATGGCTTGGGGCGCTGGCGTGGTTGCGGCGCGCCGCCACAGGGCCATTGCCGTTGACCCCAGGCCTTACGCAGTCGGCTCGATACGCGATACGCTCGCTAAATACCCGCACCTTGAAAACCTTCTTCCCGCGATGGGATACTCAGATGAGCAGAAGCGAGAGCTTGAGGAGACCATAAACAACGTTCCTTGCGACGCGGTGCTGATTGCCACGCCTGTTGATCTCGCGGCCATAATAAAGATCAGACATAAGACGGTTCGCGTCAATTACGACGTGCATGACGTTGATACCGCAGAGCACACTCAGGGGCTTCATACGCTGATAATCGCCTTCGCAAAACGATTAAAAAAGTGAGAATCTTTACCTATTTTGCAAGACGCTACGTCGCTGGCGAAGACAGGCGCGAGGCAATTGAAGTTGCCAGCGCCCTTAATCAATCCGGCATCGCGTGCACGATAGATAATCTCGGCGAAAACGTAAAAGACTCCAACGAGGCTGAGGGTTCCGTGAAGGAGTACCTGAGCCTGCTTGACGATATTGCAAGCGCGGGCGTTGGGGCCGCCGTGTCCCTCAAGCTTACCCACCTTGGACTCGACCTGAAGGGCGACCTCGCTTACGACAATGCGCGAAGGATTATAAAGAGGGCTGCGGGTTATAACAACTTCGTCCGCTTCGACATGGAGGGTTCGGCCTATACGCAAAGGACTATTGACATATTTCTTCGACTCAGGGACGAGTTCGCAAATGTCGGCTGCGTGCTCCAGAGTTCCTTACTCAGGAGTCAGGACGACGCAAAGTGTCTGATGGACAAGAACGCAAGCATCAGGCTTGTAAAAGGCGCATACAAAGAGCCGCCTTCCATTGCCTTCAAGGACAAAAAAGACGTTGACCAAAATTACTCCGCGATTATGAAGGAACTCTTGAAGCGAGGCAATATGCCGGCCATTGCGACTCACGATGAACGTATTATCAGTGAGGCGAAGCGGAGCGCGCTTGAAAACGACATACCAAAGGAGAGCTTTGAATTCGAGATGCTGTTCGGCATCAAGCGCGCATTGCAGAAAAGATTAGCCGCCGAGGGCTGGCGCGTCAGGGTCTACGTGCCTTACGGAAAGAACTGGCTTCCGTATATGATGAGAAGGCTCAGGGAAAGGAAGGAGAATATCTTCTTTGTCGTCAAGAATATCCTTGACTGAGGCGCGCCGACTCACCTCGTTATTCTGGAGCCCTTTTTTGCTTTTCAGGCAATCACATGCTATGTTATATGGAAGAGGATTATGGGCAAAACGTTAAACATAAACGTCCCGCATGACAAGATTGCAGTATTTTGTAAACTCAATCATATACGCAAGCTCTCTCTTTTCGGCTCGGTCTTAAGGGAAGATTTCCGTCCTGACAGCGACGTTGATGTGCTTGTCGAATTTGAGGAAGGGCATGTTCCTGGACTTTTGAGATTTATCGGCATGAAAAACGAACTAAGCGTAATTATCGCGCATGAGGTTGACTTAAGAACGCCTGCCGAACTTAGCAGATATTTCAGGGACGAGGTCGTTTCATCCGCGCAGGTGGAATATGTCGAAAGATGATTTGATTCGCCTGAAGCATATTCTTGAGGCAACGATGGAAGCTCTGGATTTTGTTAAAGGTAAGTCCAGAACAGACTTCGACAAAAACCGTATGCTTGTGCTTTCACTTATAAAAGAAATTGAGATAATGGGCGAGGCCGCAAGCAAGATTTCCAATGGCGTAAAAGAGAAATATCCACATATCCCATGGGGCGATATTACCGGTATGCGCAACTACCTCATACACGCTTATTTCGACATTGATTTCGACATGGTCTGGAAGACAGTAACCGAAGACCTTCCACCTCTTGCCGCCGAGATTGAAAAGGTTCTTTCGCGCGAGGACAAGCGATAATCACAGCCGTGCTAAATGGCCGATAATACCTTTAACGGAACTGGATGATGATCGCTCTTGCACCCATACGCTGCCCCGCCGAAGAGATGCTAAAGGAGACTCCACCCTTAGCATCTCAGTATATACCCGCCTCTTTTTGAATGTCCCTGACATACTTGATTATCGCCTCAACCTCCTGTTGCTTTACGCCACCCTGCTTGGGCATGTCGCCGAAGTTCCAGTGATGCGCCTTTACGCCCCTTTCAACCGCCCAACGGAAGGTTATGTCCGCATGATGATTCGGATTATAGATATTATGCACAAGGGGCGGGCCTTTGACCGTACCGACGCCCTTCATGCCATGGCATGATGCACAGTGGGCGTTGAACAGCCGCTCTCCGTCATGGCTGACGCCAGCCGATAATGACACGACGGGCGCTTGCAACAGGACAAATAATATGCAAATCAGGAACAGTTTGTTCATCGTCGGAGCGCCTAAATCCTTACGCGCCTCAGGAGCGCGGAGTTTGTTACAACGGACAACGAGCTTAACGCCATTGCCGCGGCGGCTATGATGGGATTCAAGAGACCTGCCGCGGCGATAGGGATGCCTATCGCGTTGTATATGAAGGCCCAGAAGAGGTTCATCTTTATCCGGCGCATGGTTGCGCGGGAGAGCCTTATGCCCTTCACTACGTCCCTCAAGTCGTCCCGCATAAGTATGATGCCGCCCGTCTCCTTGGCGACGTCCGAGCCGCAAGCCATGGCAATGCCTATGTGGGATTCGGCAAGCGCGGGGGCGTCGTTGATGCCGTCGCCAACCATTGCGACGACCAAGCCCTTTGCCTTGATCCCGCGTATCACGTCCGCCTTGCCCGCAGGGAGCACTCCTGATATTACGTTGTCAATGCCTATTGACCTGCCTATGGCCCTTGCGGTGCGTTCGTTGTCGCCTGTGAGCATTATGACCTCGATGCCCTCGCCTTTGAGTTCGGCAACCACCTGAGCGGCATGTTCCTTGACGGTATCGGCAACCGCGACAAGGCCGATCAATCTTTTATCGCTTGAGACAATCATCACGGTGGCGCCCTTCTCCTCAAGTGTGAGCATTTGCGCCCTGAGAGGCGTGATGTCGAAGAGCGCCTCCTCCATGAAGCGAAGATTTCCGGCCATGAGTTCAGCGCCGTTGCAAACTGCTCTAACGCCAAGTCCCGGATGAGCCTCGAAGGCTTGAGGCTCAGGCACGGTCAGACCGCGCATATTAGCGGCCTTCAATACAGCCTCGGCAAGAGGATGCTCCGATTTTTTTTCGCAGACCGCTGCGGCATAAAGCACGTCGTTTTCAGCGTTGCCCCCGGCGGCCACGATTTCAATAACTTCAGGCTCGCCCTTTGTAAGCGTGCCGGTCTTGTCGAACACCACGACCTTCAACTTTTCAGCCACCTCAAGATACTCGGCCCCGCGTATGAGTATGCCAAGCTCCGCGCCCTTGCCGACGCCCACCATGAGCGCGGCTGGAGTGGCAATGCCAAGGGCACAGGGGCAAGCAATTATCATCACGGCCACAAATGAAAGGAGGGCCGTCGTAACGTTGCCTTGTATAAGCCAAAAGACAACGGATGCAATGGACACCCCTATCACTACCGGCACGAAGTACGACGCAACCTTGTCCGCCATTCTCTGTATCTTTGCGGTAGAGCCTTGAGCCTCTTCCACGAGGCGTATTATCTGGGCAAGCGTGGTCTCGGCCCCCACCCTCTTTGCGACGAAGTTGAAGGAACCGGTCTTGTTGAGCGTCCCTCCGGTTACGTTGTCGCCCGTCTTTTTTTCAATCGGCATACTCTCGCCCGTAACAAGCTTTTCATCTACAGTGGAATAACCGTCTGAGACGACCCCGTCAGCCGGTATCTTTTCGCCGGGCCGCACGATGACGACGTCGCCCGCAAGTACGGCTTCCGCGCTCACCTCGGTTTCAACGCCGTCTTTTAATATGCGCGCCGTTTGCGGCCTTAGATCAAGAAGCTTTCTTATTGCCGCTGAACTCCTCTTCCTTATAAGCTCCTCCATGTACTTGCCGAGGAGCACAAAGGCTATGATGATCGCCGAGACCTCGAAGTAGACGTTCTCCTCCTTTACCGGCAAAAGCCCGGGGAAAAACACTACGACCGCGCTGTAGACGTAAGCGGTCGTAGTGCCGAGCGCTATGAGAAGGTCCATGTTGGCGGCGCGGTCCTTTATGGCGTGATACGCGCCTGTGTAAAAACCCCTGCCGCCGAATATCAAAACCGGCGTGGTGATAATAAAGAGCCAGACCCCCCATGTAAACCACGGAAGCCACGGCAGAGGAACCCATGTAAGCACGGTTGCCCCGGTTGCAAGGCCGAGGAAAAAACCGGCGCGGAGTATGGCAAGGGCCAGGACGCCGCCAAGCGCGATGGCCACGCGCCGCTTCATGCTCTTTAATTCGGCCTCCGGGGATTGAAAGGTCTTCAAACAGCCTTCCGCGCAGAAGTAATACTTCCTGCCGTTGACGACCGCGCTCAACGAACGCTCCCTCGGCACCACCATGCCGCATACCGGGTCTTTTGCAAGAGCGCCTGAATCAGCGCCGGCCTTCTCTTGCATGGTCTTCGGAGAATGGCCGCCGGAGAGATACAACTCCGGGTCTTTGTCGAACCTGAGCTTGCAGTTGACGTTGCAAAAATAATACGGCGCGCCGTTGTACATCGTTGAGCCCACGGCCTTGGCCTTTGTTACCTTCATGCCGCACACAGGGTCAATCATTATGTCGTCCTTGTGCGTCATAAACACGTCAGGAGATGCGTCGAATATTTTTTTGCAATTGGCATGACAAAAGTAGACGGTTAACCCCCTGTAGACGCTTTTACCTTTAGCCTTGTCAGGCTCCACGTTCATCCCGCATACCGGATCAGTCGGCATAAAAAAGACCACCTCTCTTGTGTTGAAGTTTTCAAGTATAGCATGAAATAAAATCCAAAAGACATTGTGCTGCCAGATTTTATTGTTAATTTTATTTTCCTATGATAAACTTAAAAGCTAAAGAATGGAGGCAGGACAGACAACGGCATGGATGAGTTCAGGATTGACAGCCACAAGCTGATATACCACCCGGGGCGCGTTAGCGACTGGCAAAACCGTGTTGACATATACCCGATATACGCGGAGATCTCCCCGATAGGCGCCTGTAACCACAGGTGCACCTACTGCGGCCTCGACTACATGGAGTACAAGCCGCGCTCCCTTGACGCCGCGCTTTTGAAGGAAAGGCTCACGGAGCTTGGCGGCCTGGGCTTGAAAAGCGTCATGTACGCGGGAGAGGGAGAGCCATTCCTGCATAAAGACATCTCCGGCATCATAAACCATACAAAAGGCGCGGGCATTGACGTTGCCATAACCTCAAACGGCGTACTGTTCAACAATGCCCTGATGGAGGCAACCCTTCCTGCCATCACATGGATAAAGGTAAGCATCAACGCGGCCACAAAGGAAACTTACGCCAAGATACACAGGACAAAAGAGGCGGACTTTGACAAGGCTATCGCAAACATTACGGCAGCGGTGAAATACCGCTCAACGAACAGGCTCGCCTCCACCATAGGGATGCAACTCATCTTGCTCCCTGAAAACGTGAACGAGGCCGTTCTATTAGCTAAAAAGGCAAAGGATATCGGCGCGGATTATCTCGTCATAAAGTCATACTCCCAGCACCTCAAAAGCATCACGAGGCTCTACGAGGAGTTCAAGTACAACGAGCACCTCAGCCTCAAAGACGAGTTGGACAAGATATCAGACGACAGATTCAACGTCATCTTCAGATCGAACGCCATGAGAAAGCTCGATGAAAAGAAGCGGCAATACGAAAAATGCCTTGCCCTGCCCTTCTGGACGTACATTGACGCGGGAGGCGGCGTGTGGGCATGCAGTGCCTATCTTGGAGATGAGCGTTTTCTCCTCGGCAACATAAACGAGACGTCCTTCGAGGCAATCTGGAAGGGCGAGAGAAGAAAAAAGGTAATGGGGTTCGTCGCAAAAGAACTCAATACCGACGAGTGCCGCGTAAACTGCAGGATGGACGAGGTCAACAGATACCTGTGGGAACTACGGCATCCTCAAGCGCACGTCAACTTCATATAGCATCCTACAATGGCCAAAAAGATATACGACAAGGCAAAGGTCGAGAACGTAAAATGGTTTTCGCAATTTACGCTTCTTGAAAGGATACGAATCGCCAGAAAGAACATGCGGCGCGCAAGGAGGCTTAAGGGTTTAGCCTTGCCGCCTTCGTTGAAAGAAGCGGCAAAAAAGTGAACGGGGCATGGAGTCTTGAGGATTTCACGAAGGAATTGGAAACCGCCGGCATCAGGTACATGCTCATAGGCGGACAGGCGATAACGCTATACGGCTCGCCGCTTGTGTCTTATGATTTTGATTTCTGGGTTGATTCATCGCAACGAAAGGATTTTTTGCGCGTCGCCGACGAGAGCGGTTTTGAATATGACAATACTGCGGCCTCCTCAAAACCTCTTGTTATTTTTTACGCCGAGGAAGAAAAGATAGACGTATTTTTTGCAAAGAAGATGACGACCCTCGTCGGCTCAAGCATTGATTTTCAGGAATGTTACCAGAGGGCAATCCTTCTCAAGGATGTTTCCGGGCTTACCGTAAGGGTGCCTGACATAGATGACCTTATAAGCCTCAAGACGTGCAAGAAAAAACAGTCGGCTAAGGACGCCGAGGATATAGAGTATCTTGAAATAATAAAAAAGCGCCTTCGTAAAAAAAGCTAATGCGAAGGCCGCCGGGTACGCGCATAATGATTATCAAAGTCATGGGGTGAGGGACATGTGGAATTGGAATTGGGAAACGGGGACTTTTCTGGCAATCGCAGGCGCGTACATCTTTGTGCGCTGGCTCATGCAAAACAAGACTTAACCTGAAATGACAAACGCCGCAACGATAAATACCGACTTATCTCCTGAAACACTCATTGCGCTCCTCTCGAACATGTTAAGGATTCGCATGTTTGAAGAGCGCATTGTCGTGCTTTACCCTGAGCAGGAGATGAAGTGCCCCGTGCATCTTTGTATAGGTCAAGAGGCTATTGCAACAGGGGTTTGCGCCAATCTTGAGGTTAAGGATTACGTCTTTTCCAATCATCGCGGACACGGCCACGCAATCGCCAAGGGCGCTGATCTTCGCCCCCTGATGGCCGAATTCTACGGCAAAAAGACCGGATGCAGCGCCGGGAAAGGCGGGTCAATGCACATAATTGACCTGCAAAACGGCGTGTTCGGCACGTCGGCCATAGTGGGCGGCGGCATCCCGATGGGGGTCGGCGCAGCGCTGGCCTCTTCACTCAGGCGCGACGGTAGGGTAACTGTAATATTCTTCGGCGACGGCGCGTCGGAAGAGGGCGTGTTCTACGAGTCCTTCAATTTTGCGGCGCTCAAAAAACTGCCGGTGGTGTTCGTATGCGAAAACAACCTCTATGCCACGAACTCGCCGCAAACGGCAAGGCACTCGACGTGCAGGATCGCGGATTCTGCCGCTGTCTTCGGCTCACACGGCGTGTGCATTGACGGCAACGACGCGATTAGCGTCTACTGGAGCGCGAAAAAGGCCATTGAAAAAGCGCGGAGCGGAGCGGGACCAAGTCTGATAGAGGCCCTGACCTACAGGTGGAAGGGACACGTCGGGCATGAGGCTGACCATGAAAAGGGCTTGAGGCCAAAGGACGAGCTTCTTGAATGGATAAAACGCTGTCCAATAGACGGCTTCAAAAAACAGCTTCTTGAGGCCGGGATAATAAACGAAAATGAGATTGACGGCATGATTACCCGCATAAGCGTTGAGATTGACGACGCGGTCGAATTTGCAAAGATAAGTCCGTATCCGTCGCCTGAAGACCTGCTAAAGAATGTATACTTTACCGCTGAGAAAGGCCGCTGACAGATGCCATGGACAAAGATATACGGCAACAAGGCCGACTTTGAAAAGGCGGGGGGCGAGGCGGCAGGGCTCCGGGGGCTTACTTACAGGGAAGCCCTGCATGAGGCCGCGTCCCAGATGCTTGAATCGGACGAAAACGTATTCATCATGGGAGAGGGCGTGGACGACGGCGGAGGCGTCTTTGGCTCGACTTTAGACCTGCATAAACGCTTCGGCTCCGACAGGGTCATGGACACCCCGCTTGCCGAAAACGCCCTTACCGGCATTGCCATAGGCGCGGCCACGGCGGGCATGAGGCCCATACTCGTGCACATGCGAATTGACTTCATGCCGCTTACGATGGATCAGATAATCAACCACGCGGCAAAGTGGCATTACATGTTTGGCGGAGTGGTTACAGTGCCGCTCACCATAAGAAGCATCATAGGACGAGGCTGGGGTTCGGCGGCGCAGCATTCACAGAGTCTGCAATCGCTCTTTGCCAATATCCCTGGGCTTAAGGTTGTTATGCCGTCAACGCCTTATGACGCAAAGGGGCTTCTTCGCGCAAGCGTCTATGACGGCAACCCGGTCATGTTCATAGAACACCGCTGGTTATATGAGCACATGGGGCATGTGCCGATTGAGCCTTACACCGTACCTATCGGAAAGTCCATCACAAGGCGGCAGGGCAAGGACATCACCATCGCGGCCGTGTCTCAGATGGTCTTTGAGGCGATGCAGGCAGCGGAGATTCTTGTTGCCGAGGGCATTGACTGCGAGGTAATTGATCTAAGAACGATAAGACCGCTCGACTCGGATGCGGTTATCGAGTCGGTCAAAAAGACGGGCGCGCTCATCGTGGCCGATACCGGTTGGCGCTCCTGCGGCATCGGCGCGGAATTGGCGGCAAGGCTCGTTGAACAGGCGCCGGGAGCGCTTAGGGCGCCTCTGAGACGCATAAACTTCGCGGACTGCCCTACCCCGGCGAGTCCGGTGCTGGAAAAGATATATTACCCGGACAGACACACTATTGCAACGGCGGTCAGAGAGGCGCTTGAGGCGAAAAAAAGCAACGGATGAGCAAGACAAAACCGAGCATATCCATAATAGTGCCGTGTCTGAATGAAGAAGGGAATCTAAGGGGCACTATCGAGGCCGTTAAAGACGCGCTCAAAACCACCGGCGTATTCTCAGAATACGAGATACTGATATTCAACGACGGCAGCACGGACTCAACCGGCGCCGTTGCCGACGAGATTAAAAAAACCGAAAAAGGCGTGCGCGTAATACATAACCCAAGGAACATGGGCTTCGGTTACAACTATACCGAGGGCGTAAGGCTGGCCTCAAAGGAGTACATCATCATGGTTCCCGGGGACAATGAAATCCCCGCTGAGGCCATTCAAAAGGTCTTTGCGCTTGCTGGAAAAGCGGACCTCATAATACCGTATACCGCGAACACGCGGGTACGACCGGCCTCAAGGCGGGCAATATCATGGCTGTTCGTCGCGATCATCAACACGCTCTTTGGCCTCAGGCTCAAATACTACAACGGCACGTGCGTGATAAGAGCCGCGCTTCTTAAAAAATGCCCGCTCAAGACATGGGGCTTCGCGTACATGGCCGCGATAGTCGTAAGGCTCATAAAGTCCGGCGCAAGCTACATAGAGACCGGCGTTGACATAAAGCCGAGGGACACCGGCAGGAGCAAGGCGTTTGCCCCAAAAAACATGGTCAGCGTGTTCAAGGCCGTGTTCATGCTCTTCTGGGACGTGCGCGTAAAGGATAAAAGCACTTACTCCAGCCCGGCGAAACGGATTGTCGTTTGACGCCTGCCTTTTTTGTAAAAAAGCCTGCCCCCGAAGGTATCTATCGGGGGGTAGGCCAAAAAACTTTTAATCGGGAACAAGCACAGGGGCTGACGATTGGGTATGTATTGCCTCTCGCACAATGACACAAGATTGGCGGCATTGACTTGAAGATCCTCTTCATAATAAAGGACGTTGAGTACATTGACCCGATGGGCATCATGCTCCTGTCCGCCCTTGCAAAGAAAAAAGGGCATACCACGGACGTGTGTGTGCTATCAGACGGCGCTATGATGGACAAGTTGGGCTCCTTCAAGCCGGACCTCGTTGCCTTCAGCGCAAAGACCGGGGAGCACAAATATTACATCGCGGCGAACAGCGCCATAAAGCAGTTCGATAAATCCATCGTTACCATCATGGGCGGGCCTCATGCGACCTTCTTCCCTGAACTTATTGAAAAGCACCCGTTCGACGCGCTGTGCCTCGGCGAAGGCGACGACGCATGGCCTGAGTTTCTTGACGCCCTTGAAAAGAAGACCTCCATTGACAATATCCCGAATATCGTAACAAAAAATAACTTTCACAAAGGCGCTCCGCCTGAGGTGCGCCAAAAACGCGCCTCCCTTGACGACCTGCCCTTCCTTGACAGGGCGCTTTTCTACAACACGACCCGTCTTGGCAGGTTTCCCATGAGGAGCTTCATGGTAAGCCGCGGCTGTCCGTACAAATGCACCTACTGCTTCAACCACAAGTACAACATGTTCTACAAGGGCAAGGGCGCGCTTGGCGCGCGCATGAGCGTTGACAGGATAATAGCCGAGTTGAAAGACCTAAAGAAAAACTGGCCGACCCAGTTCATAAAGTTCTACGACGACATATTCATATTCAAGGACGACGAGTGGCTTGACGAATTCTCCGAGAAATACGCAAAGGAGATAGGGCTGCCCTTTCACTGCCTGATGAGGGCAAACCTGCTTACAGAGTCCATACTATTGAAACTCAAAAAAGCCGGGCTTGCCTCCATGAGCCTGTCCATCGAGAGCGGCAACGACCACGTGAGAAACGACGTGTTAAAACGCAACATGAGCAAGGAGACCATGACAACGGCCTTTGACCTGTGCGCCAGACACGGCGTCCCAACGTTTTCAAACACCATATTCGCCATACCGGGCACGACCCTCAAAGAGGACATCGAATCCCTTGACCTGAATCTGCGCTGCAGGGTAACGTTAGGCGAGTTTCCGATATTCTTCCCCTACCCTGAAACCGAGCTTACCATGTACGCCATTAAGACAGGCTCATTCGACGGGAACTTTGACAAGCTCCACATGAGCTACCAGTCAACCTCGCCCCTTACCTGTTTCACTGACAAGGAAAAACTAAGACAGGTAAACCTGTCGCTCCTTTCGACGATATGCCTGTGGAAGCCGCAACTGAGAAACCTTATAGTCAATCACCTTATAAAGCTCCCTTTCACGAGGGCGTACTTCCTCTTATATTACATCGTAAAGGCGTACCTTGTAAAGACGCGGATATATCCCATGAAGTTTTCCATACCCGACACGATACGCGGCATCTACGAGAGCTTCGTGCTTGAGCGCTTCAAGCACACGCAAGAGGTCTTTACAACTGAAGGCGTTAAAAAGGCATAACACACTACGCACAAGGGGTTTTCTACCGATGCAAAAGGAAAAGGTTCTAATAATAAAACTCGGATACTCAGAGACGCTCGTTGGAGAGGTGAGCCGCACGACAAGCCTTGGAGACGTATTGAGAAGCACGGTAATCCTCAGCCGCTATAAGGACGCTCACGTTACGTGGCTTGTGGATGAAAAGGCTGTGTCGCTCCTCAAGGGCAACCCGTACATATCGAGGATACTGACATACGACCTTACCAACGTCCTGCAACTAAAGGCCGAGCGGTTCGACACGATAATAAACCTTGAAAAGGTGGCCGGCGTGTGCGCCTTTTCGGATTCACTTACGGGTTGGAGACGCTACGGTTTCAGATTCGATCCCGAAACGGGCGACACCAACGCCTACGACGGCAGTCATCACGTGCTGGAGATATGCTTAAATCAGAAGGACAAGATAGCGAACACAAAGTACTGGGAGGACATACTCTTCGAGATGGTGGGCGGCCAGTGGCAGGGAGAGGTGCCGATAATCGGCTACAAGCCGTCCTCAACTGTCGTTTACGACATAGGCTTCAACCACCACGTGGGCGAGAAGTGGCCGATAAAGGCATGGCCCGCCGAGTACTGGAAAGAGCTTGAAACGCTCATTCACGGCAAATACTCGATATCATGGCAGCAGGGATTAAAGTCCATCGAGGATTATATCGAATGGATAAATTCATGCGCTCTCATCGTTACAAACGACAGCCTCGGGCTTCACATAGCCCACGCGCTTGAGAAGAAGATAATCTCATTCTTCGGGCCAACGGTCTCCAACGAGGTGTATATAAAGCACGGGGTAAAGCTCCTGCCTGAAAAGACATACGACTGTTTGCCGTGCCTGACGAACGTCTGCATAAAGGAAAGGCCGTGCTTGTACGACATCAGACCGCAGACGGTCTACCATTTAGTTGAGAAGTACCTTGGCAGTAAATGATAGGCTGTTAGGGAAGTTCTGATTTATTCTCTTTCTGTCTTTGCGAGGAGCGCTTTTGCGACGCGGCAATCTCGTAACTTGCTGATTTACCTACGAGCACGGGATTGCTTCCCCCGCGAGAATGACAAACTAAGAATAAATCAGAGCTTCCTTAGATTTGTAGGGCGGGCATTGCCCGCCATTCACGGGAGCGTACAATGTTTTGGCGGGCAATGCCCGCCCTACCAGACTTACACGGAGCGAATATGTCAGACCTGAAACCGATAATCATTCCTGAACACTTCAACTACACGGCGTTCTTCCTTACCCTTGCCTGCAACCTTAAATGCAGCTACTGCATAAACCACTTCGGCGAGGACGGATTCGTAAAAAAACGTCTCTCAGGCGAGGACATGGTACGTGGCATGAACAGGCTCGTGTCAAGGGACGATCTGCCCATAACGCTTCAGGGCGGGGAGCCGAGCCTTCATAAGGACTTCATCTACATACTGAACAACATAAAGCCTGAGCTTAACATAGACGTCCTTACAAACCTGCAGTTCGACGCGGACGAGTTCATCGCAAAGGTTGACCCTGAGAGGATTAAAAGAAAGTCCCCTTACGCCTCCATCCGCGTGAGCTTTCATCCTGAGGTCATGGAACTAAAGCCCCTTGCCGAGAAGGTATTGAAACTGCAAGACGCCGGTTTCAGCATCGGCATCTGGGGCGTTCTGCACCCCAAGCAAGAGGCTGCGGTACGGGAGGCTCAGGTTTACTGTCAGGGACTCGGCATTGACTTCAGATTCAAGGAGTTCCTTGGCGAGCATAACGGCGTCATGTACGGGATGTACAGGTACCCGGGTGCGTGCGACAAGAAATTCAATAAGACGGTGCTGTGCAAGACCACCGAGCTTATAGTGGGAAGCGACGGGAGCGTGTACCGCTGCCACAGCGACTTATACGAAGGCAGACCCGCCGTAGGCAACATCATAGACCCGAAGTTTGCGCTTGAGGACGTCTGGCGCGAATGCCGCGTGTTTGGGCACTGCAACCCATGCGATATAAAGGTCAAGACCAACCGTTTTCAGGAGTTCGGGCACACATCGGTTGAGATAAAAGAGCTTACAGCGGCTTGACTGCTTCCCTGACAAGAACAAATAAAAAATGCCGGCGGTTATTCGATTCAAGGCGTCGGCATTTTTTGATTCTATCATTCGATATTATGCTTTCATCAGCAAAAAGTATTATTGGCATAAGAGCATACACCCGTGCTCCAGAAGGTCAGAGGCGACATGTTAGCGCCAGCGCCGGTGTTTGCAACCGTGATGCTGTAGCTGCTCGCCGTGGCTGTAACAGCCAGCGTGTTGCCCTTGCTAAGCGCTATCGTTGTGGTGCCGAAAGAGACCGTTGCAGGTGAAGTGAATGACCCAATTGCGCTATAGGTACGGTTATCAATAAAAAAAGCTTCTTCCAGTGTCGCCATATTCCTTGCGTCTGAAAACATAGAGGCCCTCACGCCTCTTTCCCTGTAGGCGGAAAACTGCGGAATGGCTATCGCGGCCAATATCGCTATTATTGCCACGACTATCAACAGCTCGATGAGCGTGAAGCCTGAGGCGCATTGCGCTGTTTTTTGCGCTCCGAGCGTCATATGAGTGTCCTGCGTTTAATGGCGCCGATTGTCATTCACAAAAAAAGATGAGCAGGCTGACCTCGCCAGCCTGCTCATAGCATCGCGGTTAAACATCCATCAGCATGAAATGCCGTCGGCAAAGGAGCATACACCGCTACTCTGGAAGGTCACAGGCGTCTTGCCTGTACCTGCGCCTGTATTTCCAACCGTGATGACGTAGGAGGTGCCTGTAACAGTTGAGGCGATTGTGTTGCCCTTGCTTGCGCTTATCGTCGTGACGCCGAAAGTGTATATCGTCGGTGCGGCGAAGGAGGTTATTGCGCTGTATGTGCTATTGTCGGTAAAAAAGGCTTCTTCCTGTGTGGCGACGTTCCTTGCGTCCGCAACCATAGAAGCCCTTACGCCTCTTTCCCTATACGCCGAAAACTGCGGGATGGCTATGGCCGCCAATATCGCTATGATGGCCACGACTATCAGCAACTCAATCAGGGTAAAGCCTTCATCTTTCTTCTTAAGCGCTTTGAGAATTTGTTGTAACATTCAGACCTCCTTTTTAATTTACGCCGGTTTAATGTTGGGCTTATCACTCTGCTTAAGCTTTGTATGAATATATATGCAAGCGTGATGCCAAAGAAAAACATATTAATTACCGAATGATTCAGGGCAAAAACCATACGTCTTTCATTTTTTGACATTTTTTGTCAGGTCTGGCTGACACTTTTTGTCAACGCTGTCTACAATAAACAATATGTATAATTGCAGCTATCAGGAGTACTGTATGGGGAATAGACGCTTAATACCTTGGCTTTAATCTGTCAGCTTCCTTAAAATAAAACGCTGCCTCTTCATCTCTACCCTTGAGCTTTAGCGCTCTGCCGATCGTAATATAAATCCTTGTCTCATGCGGCGCTATCTTCAACGCCTCTTTATACCATTCAATCGCCTCATCAATCCTGCCGGTTTCCTCAAATACCACGGCCATATTCTTAATCGTCGTGACTTCAGCCGGTTTAATGGATAGCGCCTTCTGAAAATTAATCAAAGCTGATTCGTAATCCTTGCGCTTGAAAAACACTGTACCGAGATTCAAGTAACCTTCATGAGATCCGGGCGCAAGCTCAATTGACTTGAGACAGGCCTCTTCGGCCTCATCCAATCTTCCAAGCATGGCCAATGACCCTGCCATATTGGTGTAAGCCTTTGGATCACCAGGGTTAAGCTGAATCGCTTTTCCATAATTATCAATCGCCTTCTCATACTCTCCCCTGTCAAAATAGACGGCGCCGAGATTTATGTAGGATTGCTGCGTTCGAGGGGCCTTTGCCGCAACGTCCGTCCAGAAGATAAGCCTGTCCGTCCAAAACATGTTCCGATTGTAGGTTGCAATAGATAGCGCGATCACTATTGCGGATACGAGCATCCACCACGGCCAGCGCACTCGCTCATGGCCTTGCATGGATTTCCGCAAATAATCAAAGACATAATAAAGAAAGGCCGCTGCGGCGAGCAGCGCCCCGACGCTCGACAGATACACCCTATGCTCGAAGATCAGGTGCCGTATAGGCACTATTGAGGACTCGACTGAAATGGTGATAAAAAACCACAGGATGCCAAAACCAACCAAAGGTCTGAGCGACACGGAGGCGCTCCTGCGCGCAAAACACAGATACACGCCAAGAGAAAATATGGAGGCAAGAAAGATAAATGACACAAGCACGGAAGGTATGAAAAGACTCGTATAAAGCGGAATATCATAGAAAAGCCGCTGTCCAACCGGCCATACAAGAAGCCTCAGATACGTTACGATAACCCTGAACTGGGTCATAAGATAGTCATGGGTTGAAAGATTTTTCAGTTCCACGACCTGCTCTTCCCTTATGCCCTGCGCAATACCGCCGCCGATGTCAATCCACTGAGACGACAGAAAGACAAAGGGCAACACGGCAAGGACGGCAAGAAAAGGCGCAAGTCGCACGAGCCTTTTCTTTAACCCTCCAACTTCGTCCCGCGCATTAAAAAAAACGGCCTCAATGAGTACTATGACGGCAGGCAGGGTAAAACATATCTCTTTGGTAAATTGCGCGACAAGCGCAAAAAACAGGCTCAAGCCATACGGCAGAGCGCGCCGGAGTAACCTTGAACCTGACGACGCCTGCTCCTGTAGCCTGTAGTCAAGGTAAAAAACCGTCGCAAGGAGATAAAAAAGCGTTGCAAGCGATGCAAAGCGCTGCGTTACATAAGTAACAGCCTGCGTCTGCATGGGATGCGAAAGAAAGATAAGCGAAGCAGCGGCCGCCACGGCATGAGCCTCACCGCTTGGACCGGTTAAGACACGCCCATTCATTCGCGGCGTTTTGAAGATGGCGATTATCAATGCATAAACAAGCACGGAATTAATAATGTGTATCAAGACGTTCACCGCATGAAAATCAAACGGGTTCAATCCGGTAACGGCGTAGTTAAGGGCAAAACTCAGGAAGGTTATGTATCTGTTAAACGGCAGGACAAGGAAATTATCCAACCTAAATATAAGCGTGTTATTTGATATATAAAGGTCGTCATCATATATGAACGGCCCTTTCATGGCCTCGGAATATATGACGAATCCAACGACAAAAAGAAGGGATATGAGCGCCAGCGCTCTGCCTGAGATAAAAATTCTACGAGTCGATGATGTTTTTTCAGATGAACTCATATAATTACCTATCGAAGGCTGTTGCGGACAATTGAGGCGTACTCAGGCTTTAGCCTTATCGCCTCGTTAAAGTAAATCTCGGCCTCTTTTAGTCTGCCGGACTTCATAAGCAGATTGCCGATATTAATATAAATATCCGGCTCCCTTGGCGTCCTTTTCAAGATTTCTTCATAAAGCCCGATTGCCTCATCCAACCTGCCTACCGTCTCAAGGGTTGCCGCAAGATTCCTTGTTATGCCGACGTTGGAAGGGGCAATGGATAGTGCCTTCTCATAGTTAATAATGGCGGATTCGTAATCCTTACGCAGGAACGATACCGTGCCGCAATTCACGTGCGCCGCCGTCAGGTTTGGCGCCATCGCAATGGCCTTGAGACACGCATCAAGCGCCTCATCCAATCTCCCGATCCCGGCATAAGCCTCACTCATGCCGGAGTATGCGCCCGCATGGCTTGAGTCGAGTTTCAGCGCCCTTTCGTAATTCTCAAGGGCATTGCCATACATAGCCTTGTTCGCGTATGCAGAACCAAGATTTATATACGCCTGTGCGGAGCGAGGCGCCTTTTCAACGACGTCCGTCCAGAATACAACCTTGTCCGTCCATACGATATTCCGGTTATATGCGGCAGCGGACAGCATTAGCACTATTGCGGATATAAGTGCCCACCATGTCCACGATATCCGTTCATGCCCGTGCCGGGAATACCAGAAATAATCAAAGACATAATAAAGAAAGGCCGAAGCGGCCAATATGGCCCCAGCGCTCGGCAGATACAGCCTGTGCTCGAAGATGACGTGGCGTATCGGAATTATTGATGACTCGACTGAAAGGGTCAGAAAAAACCACAGGATGCCGAAACCAATCAATGGGATAGAGACATGATGCGTGTTCCTCCGCGCAAAACACAGATACGCGCCAAGAGAAAATATGGAGGCAAGAAAGATGAATGACAAGAATACCGCTGGTTCAAAAAAGGTTTTGAAGGCTGGAAATTCGTAATAAAGCCTTAAGCCCTCGGGCCATACAAGAAGCCTCAGATACTCTACGATCACCCTGAGCTGTGTGATAAGATAGTCATGGGTTGAAAGATTTTGCAGCTCCTCGACCTGCGCCTTCCTGACTGATTCCGCGACTCCATCGCCGCCTATGCCAAACCACGGAGATGCCAAAAAAACAAAAGGCAGCACAACAAAGACAGCAAGAAACGGCGCAAGCCTCTTGAGCCTTCTCCTCAGCCCTCCCTCTTCGTCCCTCGCGTTGAAAAAAACAGCCTCAATGAGCACGACAGCCGCAGGCAGGGTAAAACTTATCTCCTTAGCAAACTGCGCGACAAGCGCGAAAAAAAGGCTCAGGCCATACGGCACTCTTCGCCTCCATTGCGGCGCTTGTTGCTCATGCAGCCTATAGTCGAGGTATAAAATAATCGAGAGGAGATAGAAAAGCGCGGCAAGCGCGGCAAAGCGCTGGGTTATGTAAGTAACGGCCTGCGTCTGTATCGGGTGGGAAACAAAGATAAGGGCGGCCATTGCGGCGACCGCATGAGCATGGCCGGAAGGCGCGCTTTCCATGCTCATACGCGGCGTCCTAAAGATTTGTATTATAAACGCATAAACCAGAACGGAATTGACGACATGAATCAAAACGTTAACCAAACGAAAATCAAACGGGATAAGCCCGCTGACGGCGTAGTTGACGGCAAAACTCAGGAAGGTGACGTATCTGTTAAACGGCGGAACAAGGAAATTATCCAACCTGTATATAAGCGTGTTCCTTAATATATAAGGTTCGTCATCATACAGAAATGGCCCTTTCATGGCCTCGGAATATATGGCGAATCCGACGACAAAGAGAAGGATTATCAGCGCCAGCGCTCCTCCAGATATAAAAACTCTGCGGTCGGATGATGTTTTTTCAGATGAACTCATATAATTGACGAGACGAGAGCATATAACTTTAGTGAACGACGCATGAGCCGGTCATCGTTAGTCATCGTTAGTGAGCTTGTATTTGCTTAGTTTGTATCTCATTGACCTGAAGGACAGGCCAAGCAGTTCAGCCGCCCTTGTCTTTACGCCGTCCGCCTTTTTGAGCGCGTCAACGAGCGCCGCCCTCTCAATGTCCTCTATGGTCTTTTCAAGGTCAATACCGCCATCCGGCATTGTTCGACCGGACAAGCTCTCGAAGGTCATCCGGCGTATCATCTGAGGCAGACTCTCCAATGTAATCAAAGACGAGCCTTCCAGAGTTACGGCCCTCTCGACGATATTCTCAAGCTCCCTTACGTTGCCGGAGTAGTCGTAATCCACAAGGCAACGCATAGCCGGCTCTGATATGCCCTTTATGTCCTTGCCAAACTCCTTGCAATACTTCTCAAGAAAATACCACGCAAGCTGCGGTATGTCCTCTTTCCTGTCCCTCAGGGCAGGGAGCGATAATCTTATGACGTTGAGCCTGTAGAACAGATCCTCCCTGAACCTGCCGGCCTTAACCTCGGCCTCGATGTCGCGGTTTGAGGCCGCGACAAGCCTGATGTCAACGGTTATATCGGCCGTGCCGCCAACCCTCCTGAAGGTGCGCTCCTGAATGAACCGCAGGAGCTTTACCTGAAGATGCACCGGCAACTCCGTTATTTCATCCAGAAACAGCGTCCCGGCGTCAGCCTGCTCAACCAGCCCTTCCTTGTTTGAAACCGCACCCGTGAAAGCGCCCCTCTGGTATCCGAACAACTCGCTCTCTATAAGATTTTCCGGTATGGCGCCGCAGTTTATGGCGACAAAGGGCGCATCCCGCCTGTCGCCTTCATTATGTATGGCGCGCGCCGCAAGCTCCTTGCCCGTGCCGCTCTCGCCGGTTATGAACACGCTGGAGCGCGTCCTGGCTACGCTCATTATGAGCGTATAGACCTCGTTCATCTTCTTGCTCGTGCCGATTATCCCGGAAAAGCCGAACCTCGACTTCAAGTCATTTTTAAGCAGAGCGTTTTCCTTCTCAAGCCTTTTAAGCCTCAGCGCCTTTTTGATGTTGAGCTTTATCTCGTCCACCTTGAAGGGCTTCGTGAAATAGTCGTAAGCCCCGGCCTTCATGGCCTCGATGGCCGTGTCAACCGAGGCATAGGCCGTTATCATTATCACCAGCACGTCGGGACTTGTCTCCCTGAGCAACTTAAGGAAGTCAACGCCATTCATGCCCGGCATCTTCAAATCGGTTATCGCAAGGTCGCAATCTGAGTCCCTGCAATAGTCAATGGCCGCCTGGCCGGATGAAAAACAATGAACGTCGTAGCCCTCCTTCCTGAGCATTATCTCAAGGAACTCGCGCATGTCCTTTTCATCGTCCACTATTACAATGTTGTCTTTTGCCATAATCGCGCGCAATGCCCCTAAATGCCGATGTTCAATGAAGCATCCCCTGTCCTGCCTCAACCGAATGAACATACATCGGGAATGTTATCTTGAACACGGTGCCTGAACCCTGGTTGCTTGCAACCTCTATGGTTCCGTCGTGCGTCTCGACGATCCTGTGCACTATCGCAAGGCCAAGCCCGGTGCCTGAGTCCTTTGTTGAATAAAACGGGTCGAATATACGGTTAAGCTCCTCCGGCTTGATGCCCTTGCCCGTATCGGCAACGGTTATCTCCACCTGCCCTGCGCTCTCAACGGCTTCATAAGTATTGGGTGGCTCGAATCTATTCCCGCCGCGCCCATGCAATAGTATGCGCGAACCCACGGTAAGGCTGCCCCCGTCAGGCATGGCATGCGCCGCATTGACGAAAAGGTTCCAGAATATCTGCCCCAATTGGCGCGCGTCCCCGTTGACGTAAAGACGCTCGTTTACGCGGCATTCTACCTTTATTCGAGCGGCCTCAGGGCAGTGTGAAAATATCCTTACGGTCTCTGATATTATCTCGGATACGTCCACCCTTGCGCGAAGACCCTTTGCCGGCTTTGCGAAAAGCAGGTAGTCGTTGATAAGCGCGTTGAGCCGCTCAGTTTCCCTAATAACTATGTCCATGAGATTGAGGTTGTCGCCGGAGAGCTTTAGTTCGTCCTTCAAAACCTGAATGGAGCCGCTTATTGACGCAAGCGGATTGCGTATCTCATGGGCTATGCCTACGGACAACTCTCCCAATGCCCTGAGTTTTTCATTCATCATGAGCCGCGCCTCCATGTCCTTGAGCTGAGTCAGGTCCTGAAAGATGATGATATGCGTGGCCTCGGCCCCCCTGCCCTCTGATATGGTAAATCCCAGATAGACCTCGTCCCCTTCCTTTTTCCTGAAGGTCTTCTCAACCCTCAGAGAGCCGGCCTGAGCGGTCGGGCGCATGATGTCCGTGAATATATCCCGCACGTCCTTATAGTAAACATCCCTGAGCGAATAGCCGGTAATCGTTTCAGCGGCGCGGTTAAAGGACGTAATCCTCAATGCCTCGTCAATCGTCATTATGCCGCTTGTTATGTTGCCGACTATATGCCTGTTGAGATTTTCAAGCCTCTCGAAATCTATCTCCTTTTCTTCAAGCCGCCTTTCAACCTTTGCCGTTTTCTCGGCTAAATAACCGGTCAGGTATGCGATGGTGAAGTAGGCCAGTATGTTCGTAAAAACCGTGGTAAATACGTCCTCCCACGCCGCGTTCATCTGGCCCGAACCGATGACCTTGTACTTTAGCGGCAGCATCCTGTAAAAATCCATATCAATGAGGACGCCGTAAGATATGCTTGCAACCGAGGCCGCGTACAGCCCTCCACGCCTGTTAAGGAGTATTGCGGCACCTATGACAACGAGCGGATAGAGGGCGTGCATATAACTCTCAACGCCGCCGGTGATGTAAACTATGACGGTTATGAGGATGACGTCAACCGTAACCTGCAGGAACGTGAAAAGGCGGAGGTTCCTTACCCTGCTAAGGCTCAGCGCGTAGGCGATGGTCAGGATGCCGACGGCGGCTACGATTGCGTATAATGGGTAATAAACGAATTGCCTTGCAACGGAGTGATCGCGTATCTGGAACCACGACGTGATGCTCAGGAACCCAAGGGCAAGCACCACGCGCAATACCATCATGGCCAGGAGTTTGCCCCTGAGCGCGTTAGAAGACGCATCCCGCATAAATATCTCTATTAGCCCGCTTAACCGGCTATCTGGAATATCGGCAGATACAAGGCTATTACCAACCCGCCGACCACGACACCAAGGAAGGCCATGAGCATCGGCTCTATCATGGAGGTCAGGGCGTCCACAGCCGCGTCAACCTCGTCCTCATAGAAGTCGGCTATCTTAGTGAGCATGGCGTCAAGCGCGCCGGTTGACTCTCCTACCGAGATCATCTGCGTAACCATGCCCGGGAATATCTTTGTCTCGATGAGCGGATCGGCAAGGGTCTTTCCCTGAGACAGGCTCACCCTTGCCTTCATGATGCCTTCCTTGATTATCTCGTTGCCGGCAGTTTTGGCGACTATCTCAAGGCCCTCGAGGATCGGCACGCCGCTTGAGAGCATCGTGCCAAGCGTCCTCGTGAACCTTGCTACCGAGGTCTTCCTGATAAGGTCTCCAACCACCGGCAGTTTCAGGAATATGGAGTCCATCGTGCGTTTGCCCTTTGGCGTTGTATATGCATACTTAAGGCCGAAAATAACGCCGGCTATGACGCCGACAATTACATACCAGTAGTTCTTTATGGCATTGGACATATTCACGACCATCTGGGTGGGCGCCGGAAGCCCTTTGCCCATGCCCTCGAACAGTTTCTCGAATATGGGGACAACGAAGACGAGAAGGCCCGTGACTATTATCGAGGCGATTATGATGACTACGGTGGGGTACGTCATGGCGGCCTTGATCTTGCCTTTGAGCTTTTCCGACTTCTCAAGGAAGCCTGAAAGGCGGTTAAGTATCGTGTCAAGTATGCCGCCGACCTCGCCTGCGGCGATGAGGTTTACGTACAATTCGTCAAAGACCTTGGGATGTTTGCTGAGCGCGTCGGCAAAGGTGGAACCGCCCTCGACGGCGACCTTTACCTCGATAAGCACCTTCTTGAAGGCCGGATTCTCCTGTTGAGAGCCGAGTATCTCAAGACATTGCACGAGCGGCAGCCCGGCGTCAATCATCGTGGCAAACTGCCTGCTGAAGATGACAAGCTCCTTTGCCTTTACTCCGCCGCCGAACGAGGGGAATGCAAAACCCTTCTTTTTCTCCGTAATGGACGTTGGGCTGATCTGTTGGCGCTTCAACGCCGCCGTTGCCTGCGCCATGTTCGGAGCGTCTATCTCGCCCTTCTTGACCTCGCCGCCGATGTTCCTTCCAGTATAGACAAAGGTTGCCATCCGTTCACCTCGTTA
>JBBTCG010000213.1:0-2128 GCA_038043305.1 Deltaproteobacteria bacterium
TTATACTTTACTTATATCAGAAAAAATAGGGTAATGTCAAGAAGCAGGCACGCCTATTGATAGTGCAAGTAAATAGATATTCGATTGTAAATAGTTTTATGTTGAGTCTAATTCAGGACGATGTTGTTTTTATGGCGTGCGTTGGTTGTTGCTGAAACCAGGGTTATTGATGTTTTTCAGCGGTCTTGCTATGTATTTTCAGGCGTTGACAGGTAGTTTTCGAGGATTTTAAGACACTCGAAGATCTTTTCACCCTCCCTTGTGAGAGAATATGCCTTTTGTGCGTCCTGCTCGACCAATCCGACCTCTCGAAGGAGCCTTAAATGGAAGATGACCTTTGTATGGTCGGTTATCAACAGTTCCCTTGCAATCTCCATGAGGCGCATCTTGCCTCTTTCGATGAGTTGCGCGATGATCCTCCTGCGTATGGCGTTTGACAGGGCGTTGAGGCTCGTGTCCATCGCAAGTTTTTTTATGCCGTCCTCGAACGTGGCCTCCTCAAGGGTGCGTTTTATCGCGGTGAGCACCTCGTCAATCTTGAACGGTTTTGTGAGGTAGTGGCTTGCGCCTTTTTTTATCGCCTCGACGGCCCCGTCTATCGTGGCGAACGCCGTCATGATGATTATCTTCGACCTGGGCGACATCTTGCGAAGATTGGAGAGTACCTCCATGCCGTCCATCTTTGGCATCAGGTAATCGAGAAGCACAACGTCGTAGTCCGCTGCCTCGGCCTTTTCGAGCGCCTCTATGCCGTTTGCCGCCTCGTCATGTTCATAACCGGCCTGGGTCAGCACCTCGGCTATGTTTTTCCTGAGAGCCGCGTCGTCGTCAACGATGAGTATCTTTTTCATGCCTCTCCCCTTATCGGAAGTTTTATGGTTACGGCGGCGCCCTTGCCGGCCTCGCTTGAAAGGTCTATGGTTCCGTTGTGCCGGATGATGATCCCATAAGATATGGAAAGGCCGAGTCCGGTGCCTTGGCCGAGCTCCTTGGTTGAGAAAAACGGCTCAAAGACCCTTAGCGTGTCGCGGGGCGACACCCCGATGCCTGTATCGGTAATTTTAATAGTAACATGGCTCTCGCTTGAGGTGGTAGTGATTTTTATATTACCGCCTTTTGGCATGGCCTCAGCCGCGTTGCTGAGGATATTTATGAAGACCTGCCGGAGTTCACGAGGGTCGGCATAAATGGCTGGAAGGACGGCAAGGTCTTTTGTGAGCGTAATGCCGTCGAGTTTGTATTGAATGGAACTGACGGCCGCGCCAATGACCTCGTTTACGTCCGTCTCCTCCAATTGAATCTCTTTTTGCCTTGAGAAGTGGAGAAGCTCTTTTGCTATGAACGCGGCGCGGTCAACGTTGGACTCCACCTCCTTGACCTTTTGCAGTATCTCCTCGGCCTTGTCTCCGCAACAGTTGAGCCTGCCCTTCAGAAGTTCGATGGTCAGCGACGCGTTTGTAAGCGGGTTGTTTATCTCGTGCGCGATTCCGGCGGCGAGCGTGCCCATTGCCGCCAATTTGTCTGAGCGGTATTTTTCCGCCTCCAGCTTCTTCCTTTCAGTGATGTCATAGGCGATCTCCAGCCTTACTCGCTGGCCGTCAATCCATCTTATGGCGCGGTCGTGTATGGCGTACCACTGACCGTTGGCCGTGTTCCTGAACTCCCACTTGTAAACGCCGGTCGGCTCAGCGTTTTTGTCGAGAAGTTTGTCGTTCGTGCAAAATGGGCACGGCCCGGTCTGGCCGGACTGCAGCGTCTGCCAGCACGTCTTGCCAACGACGTCTCCGAAGAGCGACGTTACGAGCGCGTTGGCGAAGAGTATCTCGTAGGTCTTCATGTCAGCGACGTAGACCGCCGCGTCAAGGCTATTCAATACCGCAAGGAGGCGTTCATGTGAGTGAGCCAGCGCCCGCTGGGCGCTCAACTTGTCCGCGAACTCCTTTTCAAGCCGGACGTTGGTTGACTCCAGTTCAACGGTCTTTTTTTGAAGCGTCGCGTTTGCCGCGTCGCGCTCCTTTATATGATACTGAAGCGCCGTGATGTTGCTGATAAGCCTCCCGGCCATGCCGTTGAAGGCATCGGCAAGGGCGTCGAGCTCATAGTCGCCGGTGTGTCCCGCCTTGCGTCC
>JBBTCG010000214.1:0-12901 GCA_038043305.1 Deltaproteobacteria bacterium
TTAACCGTGTCGGCTATAAGGAGCTTTGGCCTGCCCCTCCTGTCGGCCTTCAACTCGGCAAGAGAGGAGGCAAGCGCGTCGGCGTCATGGCCGTCAACCGTCTCAACCGACCATCTGAACGCCCTGAATTTTTCCGCTATCGGCTCCAAGTCAAGGATATTTTTGCAGAAGCCCAACATACTGGCCTTGTTGTTGTCCAGTATCATTACAAGGTTGTCCAGCCCATGTTCTCCGGCGAACATCAGAGCCTCCCAGACCGCGCCCTCGTATAACTCGCCGTCGCCTATGAGCACGAAGACCGTTGCCTCGTTTCTTCTCCTCTTGAGCGCAATGGCCATGCCTGCGGCCACCCCTGGGCCGTGGCCAAGAGAGCCGTTAATGGTCTCAAAACCGGGTATCACGCAGTCCGGGATGCCGCCGAGGAAAGACCCCTCCTTGCAGACCCTTGAAAGTTCAGAGGCGTCAAAGTAACCAAGGTCCGCCAGAATCGGATAGAGGGATATTGCGCCGTGCCCCTTGCTTATGATGAGCCTGTCGCGGCCTTCCCAGCCCGGCTGTGCAGCGTCAAAGGCGAGCACGCCGCCGTAGTACAGGGCAACGAATATCTCGACGCACGAAAGGGAGGAGGCTATCCTTGTGCCCGGGGCCGTCTTGTGTATCTTAAGCGTTGCAGAGCGCACCCTGCGGGACGCCATGCTCAAGACCGTGCCGGTTGCCGTTGCTTCTTCTGTAAACATTCTCCCTCCTTCCGTCCATGAATCGCCAAAAACCAGTCGTAAGTCCGTTTGATGCCCTCTTCAAGCGAAACGGACGGCCGCCATCCGAGCGCGTTGAAACGCGCGCAGTCAAGGAGCTTTCTCGGCGCGCCGTCCGGCTTATGTGTGTCCCACTCGATTTCACCCTTATACCCGACGACAGCGGCCACCTTTGCCGCAAGCTCCTTTATTGACGCCTCATGGCCGCTTCCCACGTTGTAGCTCTCGTTCTCAAGCCGCCATGCGTTTTCAAGCGCGAAGACCGAGGCCGCGGCAACGTCCTCCGAATAAACGAACTCCCTGAGCGGATTGCCGGACCCCCACAGCCTGACCGCGCTCGAACGTTGGGCCTTCGCGTCATGTATCTTTCGCATCAGAGCGGCCAGCACATGAGAGCTTTCCGTGTCAAAGTTGTCGTGCGGCCCGTACATGGAGTTGGGAAGGAGCGCTATAAAGCGATTGCCTCCGTACTGTTTGTTGTATGCCCTGCATCCCTTCAAACCGGCAAGTTTCGCGACTGCGTAAGCCTCGCTCGTCTCCTCTACTGCGCCGGTAAGTATCTCGCTCTCCCTCATGGGTTGAGCGCAACCTTTCGGATACACGCACGACGATGCGTAGAATACAAGCCCCTGAACCCCGTGTTTAACGCTTGCCTCGAACACGTTGTCCTGTATGGCCAGATTCGCATGAAGAAACGACGCCGGGAAACCCCTGTTGGCCCCTATGCCGCCGGTAAGACCGGCGCACAAAAACACGTATTCCGGCTGTGCCCGCTTAAAAAACTCCTCCACCGCGGCCTGCCTCGTCAGGTCAAGTTCCTTATGAGTCCTTGTAATGACGCTAGCCCAGTCGTCATGGATGAGCCTCTTCATGACCGCACTTCCAAGAAGCCCGGTGTGTCCGGCAACGTAGACGCTCAAGTCCTTACGCATTGGCATACCTGTTGTTGGTTATAATCCTGTAGCCCTTTATCAGCTCCCTGATGCCATCAGATAGCGAATGGGACGGGGCAAAGCCTGTCTTTTCCAGCTTTTCGTTTGAAACGATATAGTCCCTCTTGTCCGGGTCCTCGCCAACCGGCGCGGTCATGTACACGAAATCCGGCAGCTCTTGCTTTATCCTTCCACAGAGCTCCAGCTTTGAAAGGTTCGCGTCGGAGAGCCCGACGTTGTACGCTGAGTTCTTCATGGTCTCGAAGTTGTCCATCGCGTGGATGAACGCCCTTGCAACGTCGGCTATGTGAATGTAGTTGCGTTTGAAATGTCCCTCAAAGACCACGATGAACCTGTCCTTTACGGCCCTGTAGGTAAAGTCGTTCACAAGGAGATCAAGCCTCGGCCGCGGGGACATGCCGAATACCGTCGCAAGCCTGAGGCTTATTGACTCTCCCCGGTCGAGCACGATCTTTTCGGCCTCCACCTTTGTCCTGCCGTAAAGGGAGATTGGATTAAGAGGCGTATCCTCGGTGCACAAGCCCTCCTTGTTGCCCACGCCGTAGCCGCTGTTGGTCGTCGGAAGGATTATCCTCTGCCCCTTTGAGGCAAGCCTTGCAAGCAAGGCCACGGCGTCCCTGTTCGTCGTTATTGTGCCAATGGTATCCTTGTCGCAAAGCGGCGCGCCGACGAGCGCGGCGAGCGGGATTATGAAGTCAGCCTTTTTAAGAAGCGGCGTTAAAAACCGCTCGTCCCGCGCATCCCCCTTGAAGACCTCGAAGCCCGGATGAGCGCAGCAGTCAAGGAGCGTGGTCTGCCTGAACATGAAGTTGTCGGCAACCGTTACCCTGTGCCCAGCGCGCAAAAGCGCGGGGGTAAGCACTGAACCCAAATACCCCGCCCCGCCCGTTACAAGAACGTCAAATCCGCTCATTAGTCCTCCTAAGGAATCTCTGGTTTATTCTTTTCTGAGGTCAAATCGGGTATCAGTTCTGCGGCGTCTTTTCCGATACCCGTTACCTGTCTTTACCTCACCTTTACCCCTCACCCTACCCTCTCCCGCAAGGGGAGAGGAGAAAAAAGAAATTAATCAGACCCTCCTTAATAAAGACCGTGCCCGTGCTCCATGAACTGTGAACCGTGAACCATGAACCATCTTTATTCATATCGTTTTCAGCGTCATATTAAGATAGTCCAGTAAGTCCCTTATGTCGTAAGGGTGGTTGCCCACGAAAAATCCGTTGTAGTGAGCCGTGTCCGCGTTTGCCGAGCCAGTAACCGTATGGTCGTAATATTTTATGACGTCATGCCTGAGGATATTGCCGCCGGTTATTATCCTGTGCTCTATGCCCGCCTCTTTGAGCCTCTTTAACACCGTGTCCCTTGAAATCCCGCTTGCCGGATTTACTATCATGGTGAAGCTGAACCACGAGGACTCGCCTATCTCCTTTTGTATGATGAATCTTTCGTCGTCCTTGAAAAGCGACTGAAAATAAGCGGCGTTGTCCCTCCTTGCCTTGATAAACTTGTCGAGTTTTTTGAGCTGGGCTATCCCTATTGCCCCGTGTATCTCTCCGGGTCTTACGTTATACCCGGGCAGGATGAACCTGTACGCCTCGAAAAAGTCGTCCTTCTTTCGCTCGAATATCGGGCTGTCAAGGTCTTGATCCCGGGTCCAGCCGTGGTTTCTCAGGGACTTCAGGATGTTGTAAAGCTCAAAGTCGTCGGTAAGGACAAGCCCGCCTTCCATCGTTGATATGTGGTGGGAAAAAAAGGTTGAAAAGGTGTTGACCAGCCCGAATGTGCCGGTGTATCTTCCGTTGAGCTTCGCGCCCATTGACTCGCAGTTGTCCTCAAAGAGGATTATGCCCTTTTCCTCGCAAAGCGCGGTTATCTCGTCGAAGGCGCACGGATTGCCGAGGATGCTCACAGCGACTATCATCCGCGTCTTGGGCGTCAGAGCCTTTTTAAGCGAGGCCATGTCGTAGTTGAGAGTATGGAGATCAACGTCTACGAACCTGAGCTTCAAACCGTACTGATGAAGCGGATGAAAGGTAGTTGCCCATGAGATGCACGGAACGATCGCCTCGTCGCCCCTTTTCAGGGGATTGTCCTTTCTGTAAAAGAGCGACCCTATTGCAATAAGGTTGGCTGACGAGCCGGAGTTGGCCATGACCGCGTGTCTCATGCCGAAACGCGCCGCGAACCTTTCCTCGAACTCCTTGACCTTTCTCCCCATTGTGAATATGTCGGAGTCTACTACGGCGTAGATGGCCTGCCTTTCTTCGTCTCCCCACGTCGAAGATGCAAGGTTGTATTGCGTTTGTATCATGCCCCGTACCCATTTCCGTTGCCGTTAAGGTGCTCCGGTTTATAAACGATAATCTCAGAGCCTGTAAAATCGAATTTGAATGGTATGTGAAGATAGTTTTTCAACGCCTCTTTGACCCTCGCCCTGTCGTAAGGCTCCACGTAAAACAGTATGAAGCCGCCGCCGCCTGCGCCGAGGAGCTTGCCGCCGATCGCCCCGTTTTTAAGCGCCGCGTCGTACATGGCGTCTATCTCATCGTTGCTTATCTTCGTGGAAAGCCGCCTTTTTAACCGCCATGTCTCGTTCAGCATCTCCCCAAAGCCGGTAAAGTCGTCGCCCCCTGAGGTCAGCACCTTGTGCGCCTCGTTTACAAGGGACTTCATCTGCTTCAACTCGTCCTTCTTCTTTGGAGTATTTTGTATCTGCTCCTTTGCTATCTCCGAGGCGAAGCGCGATATGCCGGTGAAAAAGAGCATGAACTTGCCCTCGAAGCTCCTCAGATTTTTTTCCGGCATTATCACCGGCTCCACGATTATCTCGCCGTTCTGCATGAACTCTATGGTGTTAAGACCGCCGCAGGCGGCCCATACCTGATCCTGAGAGCCTACGTTTTCCTTTATAAGGTTTTGCTCGATATGTATGGCCTCCTTGAACAGCTCGGTCTTTGAGATTATCTTTCCCTCAAGGGCATGGAGATTTTTCAAAAGCCCCACGGTGAAGGCCGAGCTTGATCCCATGCCTGAGCGCGCCGGTATGTCGCCGTCATGGTGTATCTCAAGGCCGTGACTCACCTTCATGTGCCTGAGCGTCTCTTTTACCGACGGATGCTCTATCTCGTGCATCTCGTTGGCCGTCTCAAGCCTTGAGTACGCTATCCTGTATCTGTGCTTGAAAAACGGCGGCAGCACCCGGCAGCTTATGTAGCAGTACTTGTCTATGGCGACCCCGAGGACCTTTCCGCTGTTTTCCATGTACCACTGAGGATAATCCGTGCCGCCGCCGAAGAATGAAATCCTGTGAGGCGTGCGTGAAATTATCATCCGACTACCCCTTTGAATTCGCCTGCAAGCTCTGTTTTAGCCCTTTCGTAATCCTCCGGGATGCCGATGTCTATGAAGTATCCGTCGCTTATCTCAGATGCGATTTCAATCGCTGGGCGTCCTGTCTTGCAGCCCGGTAAAAACTCCCTCTCGAATGAAAACGCCTCTGGCCAGGGGGCAAGCCCTCTGGACATGGCCTCCCTATTCATCACGTATACCCCGGCGTTTATAAGGCCGCCTCTGGCCGTTGTCTTTTCCTCGAATCCCGTAACCTTGCCGTTCGTTACCGTAACCGCGCCGTATCTTCCGGTCTCGCTCATTCGTTTCAGGGAGAGCGTTAAAAAAGTCCCGCTCGATACATGCCTTCGAGCCAAGGCATTGAGGTCAACGCAAAAAAAACTGTCTCCGTTGAGCACGAAAACGTCCTTGCTGCGGGAGGCCAAAAGCGCCTTTCTTATTGCCCCTCCCGTGCCCAAGGGCGTCCCCTCGACCGCGTAATCAATCGCAAGGCCGTTGTAGGACAGGCCGAAGTAATCCATGATGACACCCTGCTTATATCCGACCGACAGTAAAACCCTGTCAATCCCGGCGGCCGACGTTGCGATGTAATCCAGCAGGTATGCAAGGAACGGTCTGCCGTTAACGTCGGCCATCGGCTTTGGTCTCCCGTTCAGAACGGAGCCAAGCCTTGTGCCAAGCCCGCCCGCCAATATTATTGCGTTGGTCATGCAAGTACCCGGCTGATAGTGATGAGACAATGATGGGGTGCGTCAAGGTGTAAGGATTCTTAGAAGAGGTTGCCGGGATGAAGTTCTTAACGAGATGCGGATGTCACAATAGAGTACCGTTGGCGTGTGTAAACATAACCGCCTTGTGTACGATGAAACTATGGCTTTCAGGTAAATACGACCGCCTCCGCCTCCGGTTGAGCCGTTTAACGCGGATGCCCGGCGCTAAAGCCGCATCAATGCCTTGGATGCCTTGGATACAAACTCATTGGGGAGGTTCGTGATGTGCCGGATGAGGAGTCTCAAGTCCTGTTGTCTCAAGGACTTCGTTGGGGGTATCTGCCACGCTGTGTTTCTATGTCTGTTGCCGGTTCATTCCGAGGTGCGCCAAACAGAAGCCTGCCCGCAAACCACGGCTATGTGTTTCATTGTAACCAGCTATGCACCGATTATACACCTGTTTTGCATTTCGTCAACAACAAAATTTGCGAATGAGAAGGCGCAGGTAAACGCGGGCGATACGGCGTTCAGGATATGTGTCGAGTTTTCGGCGTACTCCACCACGAAGTCCATCACGAGTTTTGACGTGCGTCTGTCAATAAGCTGCGCCCTGATGCCCGGTGAAAGAAAGCCGCTGAACTTGCCGGGGTCGAGCTTCTTTACTAGAGCGGCGGCCTCGTCCTGCATGCGGTGCCCGTAGTATTTTCTCAACTCGTCAAACGCAAGTCTCCTGAAGTTGAAGGAGTCAACGGCAAAGAGCCGCGCCTCCGAACTTAGCACCTCAACGAACTCAGAGACGTTGAAGTTGGCCAAGCCTTTGTACTGCTCTCTCCAGAAGGCGGGTATGGCCGTTGGCCCGACCTTCACGTGTCCGTCCGCTGTTTTTGTGAGGTGCACGCCAAGGAAAGGGTTTTTCAGGTCAGGCACAGGGTAGACGTGGGTGCGGACAAGGCCGTCGTCTTTATAACCGAGATACAGCCCCTTGAAGGGCAGGAGCGTATATTCGCCTCCAACGCCGAACTGGTGCGCCACCTTGTCGGCATAAAGGCCCGCGGAGTTTATGAGATGTTTGAAGCGTATCATACGGGACGTCGTCTCTATGCATCCCGCGTCAATGCGCCGGACAAACCGCTCGTTTAAGAGGAGCCGGCAGCCTTCCGTCAATTCAGCCGCAATGCTTTCAACGACCTCCCTTGGATTTATCGTTGACGTTGACGGCGAATAAAGCGCGGCGCGGTGAGTGCGGGCGTTAGGCTCTATGGCGGCGAGCCGTTTTTCGTCAATAACCTCAAGCTCGACGTTATTGGCCTCCCCTCTTCTTTTCAACTCATCAAGGAGCGCGACCTCGGATTCATCCTTTGCCACAACCACCTTGCCGCATCTCAGTATGGAAAGGGAGCGCTTCAGGCAGTATTCGGTGAGGAGCCTGTTGCCCTCAGCCGTCAACCTTGCCTTGAGGCTCTCCGGCGAGTAATAAAAACCCGCGTGAACCACCCCGCTGTTTCTGCCGCTTGCGTGGCACGCGAGAGAGCCCTCCTTGTCAATGGCGGTTAAGGCGAGACGCGGATACCGCGCGCGCAACTCCCTGACAACGGCAAGGCCCACTATGCCGCACCCTACCACGATAATATCGGTATTGAGCGTCTCTTTTTTCATATAAAGACAACCGTGGGATTAATTGATGAGTTTTCGTGATGGGGTAAACGATGAGGTCTTGCAAGGCCGGATTGAGCGTCAAGGAGAGAAGGACAACGGCAAAACTACTAAAAAAGAAGAACCATCTCATACCGAAGGGAGGGCAGGCGTCTCCGGCAACGAAGGTGGTGCGCCTCCCGCACCACGAGATGGTCTTAACTCCACTGTAGCACATATCTTGAAGGATGGGAAGCGTTTACCTTTACCGATAACTGATAACCGTATCTATTGCCTCTTGCCTCCGGTCTTGCCTATCATCGTCTTCAACTCCGCCGCTATCACGCGGTTTCCGGCGCTGGTGTAATGAATGCCGTCGTCAAAAAACAGCCCTCGACTCGGTATACCGCTCTTTCTGAGCGTCCGCCGCGCGTCAAGGACGTTAAAGCCCGCGCCGGAAAGGTCCTTGACCGTATTACCGTAGTGATCAGGCAAGAACTTCCTCCATCGGCCCGGAGACGTTGTTTTCATGTCGGGGAGGAGCACAAAGATAACGTGAGCGCCCCGCGTCTCGGCCTCCGTAACCATTGCGCTCATCAGCGCTTTAAGGAGCGGTAAACCTCTGTTATCGCCGTTTATCAGGCTGGCAAGGTGCTCCGCCTTATTATAGATATAGTACACGCTTGAGAGGATGGGCGTCAGACCAAGGCGCGTATAAGCCTTAAACTCATTATAATGAGCGTCGCTGGACGCAAGGGTTGAAAGGACCGCGTCGTCGTTGAATATCTCCTCATAAGCCTGTTTTGGCGGCATCGGAATGAGGTTAAGCGCTTTACCCGTCAGCTCAAAGCGCGGCTTGAAAAACGGCATGTTGTGTTCCTGCCTGGCGCGCAACGGTATGTACCGGTTCATAAGCCCGGCCCCCGGGTCTACCCCAAGGCCCACCACAACGACATTGGCCTTATATTCGTGGAGCCGGTGTTTATAGGCAAGGTATGATTGATCAAGGGAATAAAGCATAGTGGCGAAATTGGACGATTCGGTCGTCTCATCCTCAATATACGCGGATATGGTTTCATCATTTGAAACGCCAGAGCTTCCGTTTACAAGCGAGTTGCCGAGAAAAATCACTTTATCGCGCCGCGCCGAGGCGGTGGCAACGGCGCGCGTGGAGCGCGAGCCGTGTCCGTCAATGACCCACCTTTTATGAGAGACATTGGGCCGGTTCCGCCATCCGACAATCTCGTCGTAAGATAGAAACGGGGCAGAGTCGTTCACAAACCGCTTTGCGTTCTCACGCGCCTCTTTGCTAAGATAGAGCTTCAAGTAGAGACGCTCAGGCGCTATGTACGGCAAAACCACGGCAACGATGAATTCGGCAAGCAGGAGCAGGACGAGCGTGTAAAACACCAGCGGCGCGCCTCTCCGCAGCCGCAACTGATGCGGCCAGACCGGCGTATTCTCGTTCTCTGACCCGGCCTCTCGCATAACCTTCCTAACTCAAAATTGAAAGTAGATGAACGGATTGGCGGCCTCTGTCCGCGCATGATACAAAAAAAGTATCATTGCCGCGTAGCCAATGGCTTGAAGGTACGCCGGTATCCGCACCTTGGCCGTTGATTGGCGCTCCATGAGCCATCCTGCAAAGTGGTCGGCGATAAACGCGGCAAAGGCCAGATGCACGAGCAGCGGGACTTCGATCGTATCAACGCCCGGCGCCGCTATAAGCCCCTTCATGTAAATCCATGCAACGGCCATGTTCGGGGATCTGAACAGTATCCATGCGAGGCTGACCGCCAATTGAGTAAGAAGCCACGCCATGAACAGGCCGAATGGTCCAGACGCGCGCGGTGCGTCTTGGCCGCGCCATAGATGATATATCGTGATATACGCGCCGTGAGCGGCGCCCCAGAGGACGAACGTCAACCCAGCCCCGTGCCACAGCCCGCTGACAAGCGTCGTTGCCGCAAGGTTAATAACGGTGCGCGCCCTCCCCTTCCTGTTGCCGCCAAGGGTGATATAGACGTAGTCGCGAAAAAATCCGGACATGGTGATGTGCCAGCGCCTCCAGAATTCAGAGACGTTTTTTGATAGATAGGGGAATGCGAAGTTTTCCGGGAGCTTTAAGGCCAGCATCCTGGCCGAGCCGATTGCCATGCTTGAATAACCGGAAAAATCGGCGTAGATTTGCACCGTATAGGCCAGCATCCCAAGCCACAAAGCGCCTGATGAGTAGTCCGCCGGAGAGGCAAATACCTTGTCAACGACGTAAAAGCCCAGCGTATCGGCGATAAATGCCTTCTTGAAAAAGCCGTGAAGAAACCGCCTCAGCCCTTCCTGAAGGTCCGCTCCGTTCAAGAGCCGCTTTTTCTCCAATTGAAACAGGAACTCCTTGGCGCGGGTTATGGGGCCTGCGGCAAGGTGCGGGAAAAAAGAGACGAACGCGGCATAGTCTATCAGTGAACCCGTCGGCTCAAGCCGTCCGCGATAGATGTCAAGGGTGTAGCTCAGGCTCCTGAAGGTGTAAAAGGAGATCCCGATGGGAAGGATTATATTCAACGTGGAAAAGGAAACGGCAAAGCCGGTTGACTCGGCAAGGGCTGCAAGGCTCTCAACGAAGAAGTTAAAGTATTTGAAGCTGCCGAGGATGCCGAGATTTACCGCGATGCTCGCGGCAAGCCAAAACTTCTTTTGCGCTTGAGAGGAAGAGCCGCGGATGCGCAGGCCGTTGAAATAATCCGCAACGGTAACAAGGACGATAAGGCCCAACATGCGCCAGTTCCAGTTGGCGTAGAAAAAATAACTGGCCAGCACCAAAAGGATATTCTGCCGACGCGCGTTCAAACGCCAGTAGACAAGATAGATTACAAGGAAAAAAACCAGATATTGAACGGAGGTAAAGTGCATATCCTGATCGGTTAAGGCGCGGGGATGCCCGGCAAGGGCGCTAACGGACTATGAGCTTGAGCGCGTCAATGAGCTGTAACTTTGTAAACGGTTTTCTCAGGACGTTTTTTTCCTTGCTGGCAAAGAGAGATAGGGTTTCAATCTCTCCGAAAAGGTCTCCGGTTATGAAAAGGAAGTTGTCTCTAAGGTGTTCGTATTTGCGTATAGCCCTGTTGTAAAAATCTATTCCGTCGAGGCCGGGCATGTTTATGTCGAGGATAACGGCGTCAAAGGAGGACGCGGCGAGTTTGTCCATGGCGTCAAGGCCGTTGACCGCCGTCTGGACCGCAAAAGAGACGCCTGAGAGGAACTCGGCGCACAACAGGCGTATAGCCTCCTCGTCGTCAACGATCAATATCTTTTTCCGCTGCCCTTCGGACATTGGCGTCTCCGGGTTTTATGTTTTAGAGCACGGATCGAGGTTGTACGCCGCAAAAGTAATATGTGTATTACTATATACTATTTTACGGTAACTTACAACCTGCCTTTTTGAAACAATGAAAAAACCTTGCGTTGTGCCGGTGACGGTCGGTCCTTGCCTCAAGCAAGTTGTGGCAACAAGGGCCTGTTATGTGGTATCTTTGTTTGTATCAGATGAGACGCGAACGGATAAAAGACCAATCAAAAACCCTTCGTAATTACTACGACGCCATGTTCACGAGGCTTGGCGAGCAGTTTTGGTGGCCGGGCAGGACGCGCTTTGAGGTCATGGTGGGAGCGATCCTTACGCAAAACACGGCATGGACCAACGTTGAGAAGGCGATTAAGAATCTCAGGGAGAGAAAACTCCTGAATCCCTTGGCCATGCACCGCGTCGGCGCACCGGAGCTTGCGCTGAATATAAAAAGCGCTGGGTACTTTAACGTCAAGGCCGCAAGGCTTAAAAACCTGACAGGGCATATATTCAACAACTACGGCGGAAGCCTTGATAAGTTCCTTGGGAAAAAGGGCAACGGGCTGCGTGAGGAGCTTTTAAGCCTCAACGGCATAGGGCCGGAGACGGCCGACTCCATCCTTCTGTACGCCGCGCTCCATCCAGAGTTCGTGGTTGACGCATACACAAGGCGCATATTTTCCCGGCACGGCCTCGTGAGCGAGGCGGCCAAATATGACGAGGTCAAGGCGCTCTTTACGGACAACCTTCCTCCTGACGCGGCCATGTTCAACGAGTACCACGCGCTTATAGTAAAGGTCGGCAAGGACTATTGCAGGACAAAAACGCCGCGCTGCTCCGAATGTCCGCTCAGGGATTATCTTTAGAGGACGGCGCAAGACTTTGATGGTGGTAAAGGTGTTATGCAACAAGCGTTGTACGCTGGAGGATGCCTGGCGGCCGCCGTCGGTTTAACGATCGATGGAGGAAAGTCCGGACACCGCAGGGCAGGGAGGTCGTTAACGACGACCGGGGGCGACCCCAGGGACAGGGCCACAGAAAACGAGACCGCCAGTTCGGCGCAAGCCGCAATGGCAAGGGTGAAATGGCGTGGTAAGAGCACACCAGAGCGCCGGGCGACCGGCGCTGCTCGGCAACCCCCTCCCGGTGCAAGGCCAAATAGGCTCCGCTTCAAGGATTGCCCGTCTTTGTCTCCGGCAACGGAGCAACGGAGCGGGTTGGCCGCTCAAGCGCCGCGGCAACGCGGCGCTCAGATGAATGGCCGCCGTCCCCGTAAAACGGGACAACAGAATCCGGCTTACTGGCAGCCTCCAGCGATTTTATTGAATGGAAATGGAATGGGAAATAGGGACAGCTGTCCCTATTTATATCTGGCGGAAGGGGGCGGGAGTCGAACCCACCAATCCCCGGTTAACGGTGACAGCGTAGTTTTGAAGACCAGCAGGGCCACCGGGCCCTATCCCCTTCCAAAAGGCGCGAGTACAGGCGGCAAACTAAAAAGGATGCGCTATTTCTAACAGCGCATCCTTACTTGACAACGGCTATGGGCAAACAGGCGTTGGATGGACAACTGATTTGCCAATCCGCCGACTTCGCGCGGAACTGAAGCCCCTTCCTGACAAGTCCCTATTGGCTTGTTCACCTCGAAGCGCCGTATCCATATGCCGCGCTCCATTCGGGCACTGACTCCGCTAAAGCCTCCTTAGGTGGTTTATACGCACCCTGCGGATGGGAGGTACGCCTTCGCGCGTCAGTCCATTCAGCGCCTACTTTGCCTCTACTATTATTTTACCACAACCTTGTTTTTTTCGCAACCCACCAATCGTAAAAATCGGATGTAGGCAACTCCTCATTTTCATTGGAAAATAAAATGACGGACATATGAGGCTCGGTAGAAGAGAGAGAAGAAAAGGTGGCAACCCATGAAAGCGCTTTAGGCTTCCGGCATCGTCCGTTAAGACGGTCGGCCTGCTCACCACGCTTATGAAGGGTCCCAAGGGAACTAACTGTACTCCATCTCCTGATAACCCAATGTGTCCGTCTAATTCTATTTTACACCCGCTTAGGCCCCGTGTCAAACCTTAGAGGCCGTAAAGTACCGTGAACCGTGACCATGAAAGACTCAACCCCCAACCCCCTAAATCCCCCTTATCAGGGGGACTT
>JBBTCG010000215.1:0-7867 GCA_038043305.1 Deltaproteobacteria bacterium
TCAACCATGTTGTTGTTGACGTTGAGCCTTGAAATGCCGATGACCGAAAGGACGATCAACGCGCCTCCTGCGACGGCAATGGTCCGCGGCCTTCCGGCTCCGATGGCGCTCAAGCCGCTGAGAAAACCTGATGCGAGCGACGCCTCTGCCTCCTCCCTCCGCGACTTGTTATCTTTCAGCAACATCAAAATCGCCGGAATGACGCTGAAGCTTAAGAGTCTCAAGACAACCGTGCCAAAGGCTATCATTGCGCCGAAGACCTGCACCGGTATTATTGACATCAAGAGCAACACCGCAAAACCAACGGCCGTTGCAAGCGCGGTATATCGCACCGGGCCGCTCACCGCGTGCATGGTCTCGATTATCGCGGTTTTTCTATCCCCGCCTTCCTTGAAGCGGTACTCGTTGAATATGTGAATGCTGTCCGTTGCTATGGCCATTAGAAAGACCGGGGCCATGGAGCTCATTATGTGCACCGGATAGCCAAGGCCGATAAAAAGCCCCATGCTCCATATAATGCTCACCATCGCAACGCCCATCATGGAGGCCGCAAGAGGCAAGCTCCTGAACATGATGAGTATGGCCACGAACATTATCGCCCCGGCGATTGGCGCGAACTTGCCCATGAGGGAAAACATCTCGCCACCGAAGGTGTCCCGCGCCACCGGGTCTCCGGCGACGTAGTATCTTTCTGTGCCTTTTTCCCTGCCCGTAATCTCCCTTATCTCGTCGGCTATTTCCTTGGCATTAGCGTCTTTTTCAAGCGGTATGTAAATGGCCGTTGCCTTTCCATCCCTTGATATGAGCCGCTCAAGGAAAAGCGGGTTGGCTTGAACGGCCTTTCTGAGCGAGGCTGCTTCGGCCTCGCTCTCCGGCGCCTTATCCATAAGCGGCGCAACCTTCAAGGTTCCGGCCTCGGAGGAGACGAGCGTAACCGTCGTGAATCCGGTAACGTCCCTTGATGCAACGCCCTTGAGCGCGGAGACGGCGCTGGTTATGCGCTTGATGCGTTGCAACGTCTCTATGTTGAACACGCCCGCCTCATTGACGACGCCGACCACAAGCATGTCCTCATACAAGCCAAAGGCCTTTTCCACCTCGGCGTTGAGCACACGCACAGGAGAATCCGGCGGGAGCATGTTCTTTGGATTGGTGTCGAGCCGTATTTGAGGAAACCGCGTGGCAAACCCGATGGTAACGAGTAAGACGATTGCAAGGACGAGCCAAGGACGATTTACAGAAAATTCCACAAGCGAGAAGCGATGCTGCATGAGACCTCCGAATGATTTAATCTTTCATTAAGGGCTAATTTCCGGCGGCGCGCCCCCCTCATGCCTGCCCTCTCCCCTGTACAGACCGTGTACATCCCCAAGGGGAGATCTTCTCATCTGAGTTTTTACTTCCTCTCCCCTTTGGGGAGAGGACTGAGGTGAGGGGGCTGTCTTGTTAGAACCACACAACGACAGTTACGCAAAGGTCTCCATCGGGGAGAGGGGGCTATGGCTTTACCCCGACTGCCGCGCAAAACGCCCCAAGGCGCGGGAGCACGGACGAGCCGATTCTCTCCGTCAGCGGCGCGGTCTTGAGATAGAGAGCGCTGTTTATCGGCAGGAAGTAAAGACAGGTCTTTACCTCCACGTCCACGAATCCGTTGGCAAGAAGCGAAGATTGCAACTCCGGCGGAGAGATGAACTCGGCCCGTGAATAGACGGTATCCTTAAATAAGCCTTTGAGCCTTCTCAGGAAGGCCCACGGGGACCAGGCGTTCAGCGTCCCGACGACGATCCTGCCGCCCGGCTTCAATACCCGGCGCATCTCCTTGAGCGCAATTGACCTTGCCTTTGAATTGACAAAACACAGGACGCCTATCGCAACCACAAGATCAAATTCATTGTCCCTGAATGGCAGTCTTTGTACCGACGCCTCTACAAACTCCACGTTGACGCTCCTCGCCGCCGCCTTTGAGGCCGCAAGGCCAATCATCTCAGGTGATGAGTCGCTTGCAACGACGCTCAAACCCTTTTGGGCAAGCGCCAGCGCGTATATGCCTGTTCCGCACCCCGCATCAAGCGCCCTTTGCCCCGGCCTCAGAGCCGCAAGCGAAAAAACAAGCCCCTGTTCCTTTCCGTGCGCCATGCTGCCGAGCAAGGTTTCATACCATGCGTCGTATCTTTGCGCGTCCCAGAGTTTCATGGGTGTAAGCCGCACGGGCAATATTTGTATCCGTCAGCCCGGCTGTTTATTCCCTATCAGGGAAGAGCGAATGCGGCGCACGGAGCCTGCCCCCGAATGTTTCTATCGGGGGTTGTGTGCCGCTAGTTGAGAAGCTTTGAGGCCAACGCCGCAGACATGTCCTCGCATAGCCTGCCCTCGAATGTTTCTATCGAGGGTATTTAGCGGGGATGGGCGTTTGTGAGCAGCCTGCTATTCGATCTTTTTTATCTTCAACGCGGCAGCGATCATCTTTTCGTAGAACGGCTCCGCATTGCCGCGCCTCATCTTCCTTATGTAGTACTTCTCGAATGCGATCTTGGCAAGCCTGACCCATGCGCCCTTTTTTGCCCATGTAAAGTCTCTTGGCGGGATTTGAGGCTTGGCGACAAAGGCTACGCCCGTGTCCCCGAGGTCCGCAAGGCATACGGCGTTGAGCGTCGGGGACGCGCATGGCTTCAGTCCGTTTATCTCGTCCTTTATGTTACGAACCGCTGCGCTAACCATTGACTCTATCATGAACCCGGTCTTGGGCACTCCGACCGGCACCGGCGTCGGCTCAACCGGCGGTATGGCCACACATACGCCGACGGCGTAGACGTTCGGGTATTTTTTCGATCTTTGATGTTCGTCAACCATGACAAAACCCCTTGGATTGACTAATCCGGGCACCGATGCAACGGCGTCAACGCCCTTGAAGGCGGGAATTATCATCGAATACTTGAACGGCATCTGTTCCTCTCCGGCCTCGTTCGTATGCACAATCATCTTGCCGTTCTCAACGCGCCGTATCGTTGCGCTTGTGCGCCAGTTTATGTGCCTCTGGCGCAGCTCGTGCTCCATGAGCGCCTTAGAATCGCCTATGCCGGCAAGCCCCATGTGTCCTATGTACGGCTCGCTCGTAACGAAGGTGATGGGGACTTTTTTCCTAAGCCTCCTTTTTCTGAGGTCAACGTCAAGGATGCAGGCAAACTCATACGCAGGGCCGAAGCACGACGCCCCCTGAGCCGCGCCGATAATCACCGGTCCAGGGTCTTTGAGAAACTCCTCGTACCTTGCATACGCTGCCTCGGCGTGCTCAACGGTGCAGATGGATACGGTGTGGCCTTGGGGTTGGGGGCCAAGCCCGGGAACGTCGTCAAAGGCGAGAGAGGGCCCGGTTGCAATGACGAGATAGTCGTAAGGCAGCGCCTCGCCGCCGCCCGTTATGACGATATTTTTCTCCGCGTCGATCGTTGCCGCGCCAGTCGAAAAAAACCGCGCGCCTTTTTTCTCAAGGCGCTCTCTCAGCGGAAAGCTCGTCTCGCTTCTCTTTCTCCACCCGATCGCCACCCACGGATTGGACGGCACGAAGTGAAACTCCGGCGTGTTCGATACCACGGTTATCTCGTGCGTCTTGCCGACTTCCTTTGAAAGCGTATATGCCGCGCGGAGCCCTCCGGTTGACGCGCCGATTACGATTATCCTTGCCATATTTATCTCTTTCCGTGTCCTTTCATTTCCTTCGCGGCCCTGCCTCCGTCTTCAAGCTGCTCCATGAGCACGGACTTCATCATGGCGCAGGCCTCGGTTATCCTCGCGCTGCTGATGCGATAGTAGACCTTGACGCCGTCGCGCCGTGCCGCGACTATCCTTCTTGAGCGAAGCAGGGCAAGGTGTTGCGAGAGGTTGGCCTTCGTGAGGCCGAGCCTTTCCGCAAGCGCGCCGGATGAGAGTTCATCGTCCTTGAGAGCGGCGATTATCTCAAGCCTCTTTGGGTTGGCAAGGGTCTTGCAAATCTCGGCCTGGAGTTCAAAGACGCTGCGTTTCATAGTTGCATTATTGCGAAACTATGAAACAATGTCAACAAAAAAATAGGGCGTCGTTAAACGCCGCGAAATCCGCTCATGCCGGCGGCAAGCCTTGCGAGCGTTTGAACGTCCGGCTTGAACTCCGGTTTCGGCGCGGCGGAATGCGCGGCAGGGGCAAGGAGCGCATGAAAGGGGGTCGCGGCCAGCTTGAGGTTATATGCCTCGACCATCAGGGTTTCCAGATTCACGGTATCAAGCGCGTTGTAGGCAAGGAGCGTGTCCAGCGCCTTGAGATTTCCGTTTTTTTTATAGTCATGCCACAGGAGCACGGCGGTGTACCCGTCCACGCCGTTTAACTCTCCCCTGTCCAGCCCCAGCCGCCTTTCACATCCCTTGAGTCCGCCCTTGAACCCGAGGCTCCCAAGGACGCAACGCAGATCAATATGGGCATGAGGCATCCGTATGCCGAGGCTCCGCCGGATAAAAGGCACGTCAAAGCATTTTCCGTTGTAAGTAACGATGACCTTGAACCTCATGATGTCGTTTTTGAAGTCGTCGAGATTCCTGCCGCGCACGTAAACCCGCGTGGTTTTACCGTCATAAAGGGATATGGCCGTTATGTAACCGTAAGGGGGCATCTGCCCGTTCGTCTCTATGTCAAGGTACGCGGTCTGGCCGCGAAACTCGGAAAAAAGCCTCCATGACTCGGATGCCGGCAAGAGCGCCGCAAAATAGTCCGGCTCCCCTGCTTCAAGCCGGTCAACCGACTCAACGATGCCACTCAGTAACCCGCGCTCAAACCTTTCAAACCGGCCGGAAGAGAGCGCAGATTGCCATGACGATATGCCGCTCTCCCAAAGGGAGCGCTCGATCTTCAGTCCGATACCGTGTATGTGGCAAAATGTGTGCGTAAGCATAAAAAGTAACCTCAAGGACGTATGAGCGCCATAGTAGCATGTCCGCATTGAAAAGCATAATCCAAACCTACCTTATCTTGAAAGAAAGGATAGACATAAAAACTTTGATAGGGAATTAGCAGCCGGGCAGATAAAAACTAATATTGCCCGCGCGGCAAGCGCCTTGACATAGGAGTATTACGGGCTATACTCAAAGTCAGGAGGGCATAATGACAATCACCATGAGCATATATGAGCTTTCGATGCTGCTTATTGCCATTGGATTCGTGGTGATTATCATTGTCTTGATACCCGCGATAATACAGGCGAAAAGGACGTTGAAGTCAATTGAGGAGTTGTCGCTTGAAAGCAAAAAAGCAATGGATAGCCTGAACGTGATCCTTGAAAAAGCTGGTGCCAACGCGGCCGACGTGGAGGAGTTGGTCAAGAGATTCAAGGACGTTGCGCTTGGCTTCATGGGGCTTGCACAGATGGTGCTGGAGCACGTAAAAAGTCCGATATTGACCATATTAAGCCTGATACTCGGCGCTGAATTTGGGTTGAAGCGTTTATTCAAAAACGAAGACAAAAATGGAGGTGCGAGCGATGACAAACAATAAAGGTAACGTGCTTCTCGCTTTTCTGGTTGGCGGCATAATTGGAGCCGGAATTGCCCTTTTGTATGCGCCTGCCGCTGGCGCTGATACGAGAAAAAAGATAAAAGATGGCGCAGACGAAGCAAAGGACTGGGCAAAGGAGAGGCTTACCGCCGTTGGGGGCGATATCTCCGACTGTTCCGGCGCGGTCAAACAGATGGTAGGGAACAAGACGGAAGACCTCAAGGCCGCCTATACGGCGGGCAAGGAGGCCTTTTTCAAGGGAAGGGAGCGGCTTGAGAAAGAGTCGGGTTAGCCGACCCTGCAACGCGCAAGGCAAACCCCCAACCCCCTAAATCCCCCTTGTCAGGGGGACTTTATCAGGGGGACTTTTAAGCATCACGCATCACGAGCTTTAAGCCATGTCCTTGTCTTTCACGGTCACGGTTCACGGTCTTAAGGATTGAAAGGGGTATTTGATGGCAGGAAGAAACAAACTGTGCCTCAGCGTAATAACCGCTGATGTCGGGGGCTTCATAGGCAACGTTAGCTCTCACCCGGAGGTCCTTGACACGGCAAAGGAGACGCTTGATACGGCGAAGGGAAAGGCACAGCTCCGCGACTTTCATGTGCTCCGTTGCGGGGATGACCTTGCCCTCGTGATAACGCACGAGGCCGGGTGCGAGAGCCGGGCGTTGCATGAGGTTGCATGGAAGACCTTTATATCATGCAGGGACGTGGCAATCGGCTTGAAGCTCTACGGCACGGGGCACGGTCTTTCAAAGCAGGAGTTTGCAGGCAGCATAAAGGGCATGGGCCCGGGCGTCGCGGAGATGGAGTTTGTTGAGCGGGAGAGCGAATCAATAGTTATCTTTCTCATCAACAAGGCGGCAACCGGGCCGTTTAACCTGCCGCTTTATAAGATATTCGCAGACCCGTTCAACACCCCCGGGCTTATACTTGATAAGACGATGTCGGACGGGTTCTCCTTCAGGATACGCGACTTGGTAAACTGCAAGGAGATAACGCTTCCGGCGCCGGACAGACTCCATGAGATACTTGCCCTTGCCGGGTCAGGGGCAAGGTACGTCATAACCGGCGTTGCGAAGAACTCGAACGGAGAGAATGCCGCTGCGGTCTCGGCTCACAAGATAGCCGACGGAGGGTGCGAGGCTGGCCTTTGCGAGCCTGCGGCGATATTGAGATGCCAGACTGGTTTCCCGACCGTGGGCGAGGTCATGGAGGCATTCGCCTTTCCGCACATGGTAAGCGGGTGGCTCAGGGGCGCTCATAACGGGCCGCTCCTTCCTGTGCCGTTTTATGAGGCCAACCCAACGAGGTTCGACGGCCCGCCAAGGCTCATAAGCGCCGGATTTCAGATTGCGGACGGGCGGCTTTTGGGGCCGCACGACATGTTCGACGACCCGAGCTTTGACGAGACGAGGCGGCTTTCAAACCAGATAACCGAGTATATACGCAGACACGGCCCGTTCGAGCCGCACAGACTGCCGGAAGACAGGCTTAAAGCGACCAATCTTCCGGCAATGATTGACGCCATAAAGGATAAGTTCAAATAGCAGGTTGCGGAAAAACACAAGATATAGGATTGGGGGTGAGCGTCATGAAAGGCTTGCGGCTGGGCAAGAAAAAAGCCATTGACACGGAAGTTGACCCTTACATGTCGGATGTAAAACCGGATGAAGCTGCGGCGTGCGTAAAATGCGGGGCCATATATCACAAGAAAAGATGGACTCTGCCGGAGGACGCGGCTAAGGCAGTGCTGGCCAGGGCCAGCACTAGGGTAAGCGCAAACGTTACCTGCCCGGGGTGTCTTAAGGTACGCGACAAGTTCGCCGAGGGGTTCGTTACCATACAGGGGAGCTTTCAAAAAGCGCATAAGGATGAGATAATAAGGCTCCTGCGCAACAAGGAATCGCTCGTCAGACATACCAACCCGCTTGCGCGGATTATAGAAATAAAAAGAAGCGGCAAGACGATAGAGGTTACGACCACGACGGAGAATCTGGCGCAGAGGCTTGGGCAAATGCTCCACAAGACCTTTGCAGGCGAATGCGAGTACAAATGGAGTTCCGACGTTAAACTTGCCCGCGTTGTCTGGACGCGCAACGAACATGCTTCCGGCGGAAAATAGAGACTCACCCATGATGGAGGCCAGACTTTACGAGAAAACCGGCAAGGACGCCGTGGTCTGCCGCTTATGCGCCCACGGTTGCCGCATTGCCGACGGCAGGCGCGGCATCTGCGGCGTTAGAGAGAACAGGGGCGGCGTTCTCTATACGCTCGTGTACGGCAAGCTCATCGCCGAGCACGTTGACCCGATTGAAAAAAAGCCGATGTTTCACTTTCAGCCCGG
>JBBTCG010000216.1:0-5973 GCA_038043305.1 Deltaproteobacteria bacterium
CAATGGGACAGGCAATGGCAAGGCAGGCCGCGTCAACGGGAGAGGGCGATTTATTGTCTTCGAGAAACCGGCTGATAATCGGCGGCAGTCGGCTGAAGGCGTTGTTCTCATACCGCGCCTTGGCAAGGCATTCGAGAGCGCCGCCCCTTAACGTGAAAAGGCCAAGCAGGGTCTTTGTGCCGCCCACGTCGCCCGCGAGGATAAGTTTGCCGGTTGTTTTAACCATTGTCATTTGAGGCTTCCAAGGATAAAGTCAACGGCCTTTTTAAGCGTCGTCGGCCTTGAGTCTTTAAGTAGCAGGAATACGACGGGACGTCCCTTTGCATTAAGCGCCTCGGCATCGGCGGTTGCTTGCGAAAGCACAAGGCCGGAAAAACCGAAACCTCGTGAAGGTATCGGAATATCGGCGCTGCTCTCGTGCGCCATTATGATGAAGACCCCCTTGTCAATCCCCCCCTTATGGAGCTGTCCGGTCGAATGCAGGTATCTCGGGCCGTAGCCGGACTGCACCGGTCTTTTAAGCGCGTCCCTCAGTCCCTTTGCAAGCCTTGTAAATTCTTTTGCAGAATCTTGGTCAAACGGATTGAAATAAGCAAGCGCGCCGATATATGCGCCCTTTTTCGCAAGCGATAAGAATGAACGCACAAGAAGCGCCAAGGTCGGCTTTTTTGCGCTTAGGCCAGCCGCTTCAATCCGCGCAAAAGCCGCCTCGCCAAAGTATGCGGTAAAGCCTGTAGACTTTATTGCATGGCCCGGCGGGACAAGGCCGTCTTTTTTCTCCGTCCTTGCAAGGCGGGTTAAGGCAAGTTTCTTCGTCAACTCCACGTCCGGCTGGTCAAACGGGTTTATGCCCATGAGCGCGCCGGCGGCAACGGTTGCAACCTCCCACTTCAAAAACTCAGCGCCAAGGCAATGGATGTCGCCCAGCGTAAACCTGATTACAGGGTGTCCTTTTTTTTCAAGCGCCTCAAGAACGGACGCATCCGCCCGGCGCTCCTTGCCAACCGAGATGCTGACAAAGACCCTGTCCGGCCCGTAATCCTTCGGAGCGCCAATCGGCTCGGACCCTATTGGCACAAGCCCCTTGCCGTCCTTGCCGGTTGACTCTGCTATGAGCTGCTCAATCCACAGGCCAAAGTCTTTGAGCCTTTCATCAAGGATAAAGGTTATCTTGTCCCTGCCGACTTTTGCCAATGCCGCAAGCGTTGCTCCAAGACGGATGCCGGGGTCGAGCGAGGCGGAAAAACGGTTGGCTTCAGCAAGAATCCTTGACACGTCAATGCCGATCAAGGCCGCAGGCACAAGACCAAAGTACGAAAGCGCTGAAAAACGGCCGCCGATGTCCGGCGGATTTGTAAACAGCCGCCTCATGCCGTATTTTCTGTAAAAGCCTTCAAGCGGGGTATCCGGGTCGGTTATGGCAATGAAATTCAAACCGGCTTCAAGGCCTTTTGCCTTTTGCACAAGGGCAAAGAAGTGCTCAAAAAACGACAGCGGCTCAATGGTGGTGCCTGATTTGCTTGATACGATGAAGAGGGTCGCTACCGGGTTTATCGCTGACTCTACGCTCCGTATCGCGTCCGGGTCCGTTGAATCGAGCACGATAAGGCCGGGAAATCCAGCGGTCTTTCCGAATGCCGAGGCCAGCACAAGCGGGGCAAGGCTTGATCCTCCCATGCCGAGGAGCACGATATGGGTAAAGCCCGCCGCCTTTACCTCAGCGGCAAAGGCGGTAAGCTCATCAACGCGGCCGACCATGAAGAGAGGGGCGTCAAGCCAGCCAAGGGAGTTTTTTATGATTGCCCTGTCTTTGGGGTTCTTTTTCCACAGGTCAGGGTCTTTATCCAACAGCCGTTTTGAAAAACCGATTACATCCAGTTCCTCAAGCGCGGCTTTAACGGCCGTCTTAATCTCAGGCTCGATGCCGTTCAATGAATAGCGTGATAGAGACCTTTGCATGGTTTCAAGCCCCTCTTATGTCTTGACGACGCACAAGACCCTTAAGCGCCTTTACACGGTCGTCTCGACAGTAAGGCCGTCTTTTTTCCCGCTCACGAGAAAAGCGGCGCGTTCGACGGCCGCCTCGACGGTAAGGCCGAATCTTTCGTAAAGGGTCTTGTACGGGGCAGAGGCGCCAAACCTGTCAATGCCCATCGTATCGCCTTGGCTTCCAACGTATTTGTGCCAGCCCATCGTTGTCCCAGCCTCGATGGACATCCTCGCCTTTACATGCGCCGGGAAGACCGTTGCCTTGTAGCCGGCGTCCTGAGCCTCGAATATCTCGAAGCTTGGCATGCTCACCACGCGGCTTTTTATACCGCGTTTTAAGAGGGCGTCCGTTGCGCCGAGCGCGATATGCACCTCAGAGCCGGACGCCATGATAATAACGTCAGGGCCAGCAGAAGGGTCGGCGTTTTCAGAACCTGAGACGATATACGCACCGCGTGACAGATCGCCCTTTGCGCCGCGCCCTTGCCTGTCAATCACAGGGACGTTTTGCCTTGTAAGGATAAGGGCGACAGGGCCGCTCAGTTGCTTGCGTGAAAGGGCATACCTCCACGCCTCGGCCGTTTCAACGGCGTCCGCCGGTCTTATTACGGTAAGGTTTGGAACAGCCCTGAGGCTTGCTATGTGTTCGATGGGCTGGTGCGTTGGGCCGTCCTCGCCAAGGCCGATGGAGTCGTGCGTAAAGACGTATACCACGTTGAGCTTCATCAGAGCCGCAAGCCTTATTGCCGGGCGCATGTAATCGGAAAATACGAGGAAGGTTCCGCCGAAAGGCACGATGACATTGCTTTGCGCCATGCCGTTCATTATCGCGGCCATCGCGTGTTCGCGCACGCCGAAGTGTATGTTCCTGCCCGCGCCTGTTGCCGTGAAATAATCAAACCCGTTGAGCGCGGTGTTGTTTGACGGCCCAAGGTCGGCGGAGCCTCCCACAAGATGGGGCATCTTCTTTGCAACGGCGTTCAAGACCTTGCCCGACGCGCTCCTCGTGGCGCTTGGCGCATCAGACGGCGAAAAGGCCGGAAGCACGCCTTCCCAGTCCTCAAGCGCCTTGCTATCCATTCCCTCCATTGCCTTTACAAGCCCCTTTGCGGCCTCTGGGTGCTCCTGTTGATAGCCCTTTAAGAGCGCATCCCAGTTTTTCTTGAGTAAAGCGCCGCGGCTTGCCGCTTTCCTGAACTCCTCAGCCGCCTCTTGAGGGATATGAAATTCAGGGGACAGAGGCCAGCCCAGCGCCTCCTTTGCGCGTCTTACCTCGCCTGCGCCAAGAGGCGCGCCGTGAGCCTCTGCGGTATCCTGCTTTGCCGGAGACCCGTAGCCGATGTTCGTTCTGGCGATTATAAGGGACGGCCTTGTCCTCTCAGCCTTTCCCGCCTCTATGGCGCGGGCGATTGCCGAAAGATTATTGCCGTCAACGGCCTGCACGTGCCAGTTCATGGCCTCGAATCTCTTGCCCACGTCCTCGGTAAAGCTCAGGCCGGTTGGGCCCTCTATGGTAATCTTGTTGTCCGAATAAAGGTAAACGATGCTGCCAAGACCGAGATGCCCGGCGATAGAGGCCGCCTCGTTAGATACGCCCTCCATCATGTCGCCGTCGCTCGTGACGGCGTATATGTTGTAATCGAACAGCGGATAGCCTGGCCTGTTGTAAAGGGAGGCAAGGTATCTTTGGGCTATGGCCATGCCCACGCCGGTGGCAAAACCCTGTCCAAGCGGCCCGGTCGTGGTCTCGATGCCGCGCTCTATATCATACTCAGGATGGCCGGGGGTATGGCTTCCCCACTGTCTGAACTTCTTAAGCTGGTCAAGGGGCATGTCAAAACCGGTAAGGTGGAGGAGCGAATACAGGAGCATTGAGCCATGCCCGGCTGACAGGATGAATCTGTCCCTGCCGAACCACTTGGGGTCTTTTGGATCGAATCGCAGAAACCTCGTCCAGAGCACGTAGGCCATGGGCGCGTCTCCCATCGGCATCCCTGGGTGGCCGGAATTGGCCGCCTCAACCGCGTCAACCGAGAGAAACCGCAGGGTGTTTACACATAGATCGTCAATCGCGCCGAATGAAACATTGTTGCTCATCTTAGTGCCCCTTATGTTTTAGAAACTGTGTTTTCGGGCGGCATGACCATGCCTCCGGTCATTATCACCTTGAAGGCGTCCTCAACCCTCATGTCAATGGCGATCACCTTACTTTCCGGCACGATTATATAATAGCCGGTGGTCGGGTTGGGCGTCGTGGGTATGAATACGCTCACAGAGTCATCCCCTGTCTTTTTCTTTAACTCTCCGCTCGGCTTGCATGTAAGAAAACCCACGGAGTATACCCCGTCACGCGGGAACTCCACGAGCACAACCCTCCTGAAGCCCTCATGCTCCTTGGCAAAGAAGGTCTCCATGAACTGTTTTGTCCCGTTGTAGACGATCCTCAGCACAGGCACCTTGGAGAGCATCTTCTCTCCAAGATGTACGAGCTTCCTGCCGAGAAAGTTGGTCACAATCACGCCGACGAGGACTATGCCGATTATCGTAAAGATAATCCCAAGCCCGGGGATATGAAATGGCAAAAAGGAATCGGGCCTGGCCGCCTGAGGCAGGAGCGTAAAGACGTTGTCCATGAAGCCGACGATGAGAGAGAGCACGTAAGCGGTTATATAAAGCGGCACGACTACAAGGAGCCCGGTTATAAAGTAATGCCGTATCTTCTTACTCATAAGGAATGGGCAAGCTCCTTGCTCACCCTTTTTATGGAGTTGACGATATCCACGTAGACCAGCACAGGGACGTGCGATACGGCCTCGCTCTCCTCAAGCGCCGAATAGCTCGCTATTATAACGAGGTCGCCTTTTTCGGCAAGCCGCGCAGCCGCGCCGTTGATGGATATGGTGCCTGTACCTCTTTCAGCCTTGATGGCGTAAGTGGTAAGGCGATTGCCGTTGTTTATATTGTATATATGCACCTGTTCAAAGGGATATATACCGGCCGCCTCCATAAGGCTCTCGTCAATGGCCACAGAGCCTTCGTAGTTCACGTTGGCGTCCGTTACCGTGGCCCTGTGTATCTTGCTCTTCAACATCATGCGTTGCATCGCTTGCATCCTCCTTATAATCATCGACGATTACGCGGGCTTGCCTCAAACCCTGTCCAGCAAACAGTTGTCAATAAGCCTTGTCTTGCCGATCCTTACTGCAAGAAGGAGCATTGCGCTCGATTCAACGCGGTCAACTCCCTCAAGTGTATCCGTATCGCACACCTTTACATATTCTACCACGGCAAGAGGTTCGTTCTCTATAATTTTTTTCACCCTGTGGATTATGGCCTGAGCCTTTGTCTCAGCCTCTGATAGCGCGGAGCGCCCCTCGTCAAGAGCGCGCGGTATGCAGACTGCGGCGCATCTCTCATTGGCGTCAAGGTAGCTGTTCCTTGAACTCATCGCCAACCCGTCGGCCTCGCGCACCGTGTCAACGCCGATGACCTCCACGTCAAGGTTTAAGTCCAGCGCCATCCGGCGTATCAGGACAAACTGCTGATAGTCCTTTTTCCCGAAAACCGTTGCATGGGGCATGGTAATGTTAAAGAGCTTCAACACCACCGTTGCAACGCCCTTGAAATGCCCTGCCCTTGCCTCTCCGCACAGATGCCTTGAGAGCGTCTCCACCTGCGTATATGTCTGGAACCCGTCCGGGTACATATCTTCAGACCGCGGCGCGAAAACACAGTCAACCCCGGCCGCGCGCGCCGTGCACAAGTCAGCGTCCAGATCCCTCGGATAGGTCTTGTAGTCCTCATTCGGGCCAAACTGCGCCGGATTTACGAATATGCTCAGGATGAGTAAGCCGTGCTTGCCCCTCGCAACGCGCAAAAGTTCCTTATGCCCGGCGTGCAAAAAACCCATGGTCGGGACGAGAGATATTGTCCTGCCGGCCATTCTCGTCTCAACGGCAAGGCGTTGCATCTCGCTTATGTCTT
>JBBTCG010000217.1:0-13511 GCA_038043305.1 Deltaproteobacteria bacterium
GAAACGTTCATGGCTATGCGGTCAAGCGTCCCGCCTCTGCCGGAGATAAAAGGCATCGCTCTCATTATGTTTGCAACAATTGCGCCGTTGGTCAAATACGTCTGCGTAATCATCCCAGCTACATACCAGCGTTCAAATGGGGACGCCGTGCCTATTTGCCGGAAGTAGTGGATGTCTTTATCAGTTGCCCCGCCGGTAGGCACACCCCACAATTTATCGCCTCTAAGAAACTTCGTCGCATCAGCAGTGCCAGTGCCAAGTTGAGCGGTAGGCACGATGGTGTCCGTGCCGAGAGAGGCATACCCGCTCGCAACGCCCTTTTCGCTCTCTTTCTGATACCCTGTATGCGGGTCTGCTGCGGCCTCGTGATTCGTTATCGCTGTAGTAACCTCGGCATCCCTCGCTATCGCCGCCGGTATCTGCGCATCAGGGACAAGGCCAGAGGCGTCGAGCGTTGCCACGCCGTTGATTGCGCCCTTTTCAGCGGCCAGCACAACGGCGGTACTCTTATGAGTGCCGTCGGTATTGTGGTCAATAAGGGCAAGCCTGTTAAGCGTATCCGCCAGTGTAGCGTGCCCCGCCCCTACCATTCGTTCAGTTGATAAAATCCTCTGGTCTGCCATGAGTTAAACCCCTCCGTCAGCGAATATAGAACCGTCGGCATAGTATGTGCCGTCGGCAAAGTTTCCAGTTACAATTATCGCCGCCTCCGACTCAAAGACAATCTTGCTCATCACCGTCCGAATCACGGCCTTACCCGCGTTGCTCCCCATGCTTACGGTCTTCCAAACGCCAGTTGAGTTTACAACCTTTCCCGCGCTCATTCTTTGCGTCCTTTCAGATTCACGGAGATGCTTCTATAGAGACCGCCGTTGACAAGCGGGTTTGAAAACTTCGCATCCGGCCTCATAAGGTATACGTCCGTTGGGTTATTGGCCGTGTCCCACGCAACAAAGAAGTTTTTCAGGCCGCTCGTATCCCACCATGTCTTTATCTTCCCGTAGAGCGTTGCGTCCGCATCGTCGAACCTGAGTTGCAAAGCCCTCTCCGCGTACTGAGTATGCACACCGGTAACGTACCCGGCCTGAGACAGGTTCACGTTGGCCTTAGCCTCCTGCTCATACGGGTCAAAAGAGGCCGAGGCGTAGTCAAGCTCGGTCTTCAAGCCCCAGACGCACAGCGTCATGTACGGGGCAGCGGACAGGACGCCGGTTATCTTAAGCCTCCAATATCGCGCCGCCGTGCTTTGAGAAAACTCTTTGAGGATGACGGTATCGGCCTCTGGAGAAAATTCGGCAAAGACGCCAATCTCCTCGCCCGCCCACGCCCCTGACGTTGAATACTGAAGAACGATTGTCGCGCCTATGGTTTTGAGGTTATGCCCCATGATAACCATGTAGTCAGCGGTCTTTGCGTTGCCCGCGCCCGCATCATAGGCGATATACACGGGGGTATTTGTATTCGCGGCCATCCATGCGCCAATCTCAAGCATGTTGTAAAGATAGCTTACGGAATAATCCCCCGTGGCCGTTGACGTGGCCGTAAGAGACGAACCGGCCAAGCCGAGCATGGTGTCGTAGAAGAATTTTATCTTTGCCCATGTTGCCATTACGCAGTCCCCATGTTCCTGATCGTGATAGCTATGTTGCGATTAGATGCGTTATTCAACGCCGGTATAATATTTTCTTCCGCAATCCTTTGCCAGTTCTCGTCTGAAAGCGGATTGTAGATGTTGATGGTAACGTCCTGTCGTTGCTTGTCTTCCCCTTCGATGCGCTGCGGCACGGGATAGGCCGAAGCAGAACCGCCGTGGTACGATGGGCGGGCAGCGCCAGCGGGAGAGATGCTCGCACTTGCGTCCCCCATCTTCATCTGCCGTATCTTTTCTATCTGCGCGGCAACCGCTACCGCGGCGGAGGCGGCAAGCGCGATGCCGTAGTAGTAGTTCACCTTCGCGCCTTCGTTCCACGCGCTCATCACTATCTGAGCGCCCTTTATAAGCGCCTCGGCGATTGCAAACGCCTTCATGGCCTCGAACGTCTCCCTGTTCTTGTTGCCGAGGAGCACGGAGAGGTTTTGCGCGGTATTGGCCAACATGCCCGCCGTGTCCGCCGCGATCTGGACGCGCATACCGCCCTCGATCTGAGCAAGGCTTATGGATTGATTGGCATACCTCTCCTCAACCGTTGCCTTTGTATCAAGGGCGCGCGTCATCTCTGCGATTACTGCGGCGTTATAATCACGGATTGAGGCAAGTTGAGCGTCGCCATTGGCCGCCATTTTTTCAGCGCCGCTTTGGAGATTACGGGCGGAAGCGTTTGCCTGTCCCGCCTCAACCGATACGTTCTGCGAGGAGAGCCTTGATGCGGCCCCCTCCATGCGCTCAAAGACAACGGCAACCCTAATGACGCTCTTTTCCATGCGGGCAAAAGCGCTGTGCATCGCCGTTGTCAGCGCCGTATCGCCCCTTGAAACCTCCCTTGTCCCGCGCTTATCCTTCATCTCTTTTCCTTTGCAAGTACGCGGCGCGTTCAACGCCGCCTGTCTCCAACGCCTCGATGAACCAATAAGGCTGCTCTCCAAGACCGTCGGCGTAGAGCAATACCCCTGTTGCCTCAGACAAAAAAACCATCCTGACCAACTCCCGGCTCTCCTCGCTTATATAGCTCACGGGACACTCATACAAACGGAGACCCCCAAGAGACAAGACCTTCTGAGCGCCTTTTGCGCGGTGCTCGTCCGTAACATCCTCGGTGTAACGATTTACGGACCTTGCCTCCTCAGACAACGCAAGGCGGTTTGAGCAGTTGCGTCCCGACGTCTCTTTATCGGTACATCTATCGCAGTCAAACGGGCTTCCGTCCTGAACCCTGAACGCCCAACGGAAGCCCGCGATCAGTTTTTTCTTTGCCCCTCCGAGAGCCTTGACGAAGACTCCATTGCCTTGATTATTTCAATCACAAGGTCGGTATCAGCCGTCTCATAGAAACGCTCAGGGTCCATTACCTCCACTCCGTCAACGTAATAGCCGCTGACCCCTTCAACGCTTTCCACGAACTGCCTTTTTTGAACCTCCTGCGTCATCTCGGTCATCCTCGCCTGATCCGCTCCCGTCCTCCTCGCCGCGATAAGCCTCGCATAATGCTGCACCCTCGCGTAAGGCACGAATCTGAGCTTCACGACGCACGGTTCAGCGCTCTCCCTGTTGCCCCCGTATTCAGGCACGTATTCGATTAGCGAGAGTCTGTCAAACGATATTATCGCCATAAAAGCCTCCTCATACCGCTGAAGCGGTGTTCTTGAGCATCAAGCCAACCATGTACTTCTGAGCGTCATACAGCCCCTCGTACTTGAGAGTTATCATCGGGTCTTTTTCGAGACTGTAATTCGGCTCTCCACCAAGCCTGCGCGCAACCGGTATGTCAATGATAAGCGAGTGGTTGTCCCCGGTCCCTGCCTGAGTGAGAGTGTCCCAAACGAAACAAAAGCTTGTGGATGAGGCGGACTCCATCCAACTGCGCCATTCGGCGATTGATGAAAACCCGCTTGCAGGGTCTTCCCAGTCAATCGTAATATCAATGGAGACCTTGAACTGTCCCATACGCGTCTTATCGGGGTAGTCAAGGCCGCCGAGCCTAAGCGCGTCCTCCATCCCGTTTTCCATCTTCACGCCGATCTTATCCGGCTTTATCTGCGTCGCGCCTGCAAAGGAAAACTGCGTGTAGTCCGGCGCAATGCCTGTCCTTGTTATTGCGCCCGTGTAGACCTTGAGACTGCTATAGGCGCACCTTAGATTTTCAGCGGCAAATACCGCCGAGCCGATCTCCGCAGTCGAGAGCGCCTTCTTCTGGCCGAACATCTCAACGTTGCAGCTCAGTGGATGCCCGGTCTCCTGCTCAAACCAGAGGCCCCTTACCCTGCCGCCGACGAACGGCCAGTTTTTCATAGCCGCGCCTTCATTGACGTTCAGATTCAGGGTAACGGCCTTTGCGCCAAGGTTACCGGTAGCGAACGGATCCGCAACCGGATACATCATGTGAGCATATTGACCAGTAGTCCCGTTTTGCGCGCTTGACGCCCTCCCAAAAAAATGTTTGAGAAGCGTGCCCACAATGCCCTTGATTGACCCTGCCTCCGTAAAAAACGGCATGGCAATCGAGGCGCTCCATTTGCGCGACATACGCGCGGCAGACGTATCCCCAAGCGCGCCATTTTCTCCGCGATACTCCTTCCTCGTCCTGTCGTCAAACTCCATCTTTGGGATGGACGGGGAGTCGAGCGGTATGAAGCCTGTTGCCCCGGTCTCGGCGCTCCCGCGCGCCGCCTCCTCACCAACGGCCAGATAAAGCCTGTTCTCAGCCATCAGCCTCACCTCCTCTTTTCACTCCCCGCTTTAGACGCGCGAGGACATGGTTAAATCGTTTCCCTGTATCTCACGGCCAAGACGCAACTCACTCCGCCAATATCATCCTTCATCTGAGCCTGAACCTCTGTAATACGCACGCTGGATACGAGTTTGGACTCTGCCAATGCCCCCATATTCAGGCTGCTAACCGTCAACGCGCCCCGCAGCTTATGCGCCGCTGCCTGTTGAGCGCGCATTATGTCCTCCATAAGTCTCTCCGGAAACTCCACCCTGATTAAGAAACCCGCTGTAACGTAGTGCGGCCGCTCTCCATAACTGTCCTCAAAGGTCTCACCGGTATAGACAATCTCTCCAGTCGGCATTACGGAGGCCGGTACGTTCCTTGCCTGTGCGTTGGTCTTGGGCGACAACACAATCCCCTCTCCTTGAGCCGCGGCGCGTATGTTCTCGGTTATCGAGATAATCGTTTCGACGTTGCTCATCCTCTTGTTATCCTTGCCGGCCCGGTTCTCGCGTCGGCCTCTCCGGTGGAGATATAACCGTCCGCGGTCTTATCGTACTTGAAGTTGAGAGCGCCAAACGCATCTTCGGCCTTTTTCTCGTAGACCTCCCACAAAGCCCACCACAGATCGCCCTGCCGCGCGGAAAGCCCCTTGCATACCTCGGCAACCGAGTAGTATATGTGCGTCTCTCTCAGGTCATGGGAGTCAAGGACAAGGTGCGCCCGGTTTCCGCTCCGATGAAGGGCGTCCTCCATCTTCTCGAACGCCCTTTGTATCTCCTTTGAGTATGAACGTGTGATGACGTATCTGTCGGTTGTAATGGCCGTTGAAAAGGCGGTTGTATTGACAGTGCCGGTTGCCGAGACGAATCCGGTTATCTCCCTTGTCTCATCCTTGTCAAACGACATGAGAAGCCCGCCGGTGAAACTCGCGTCCTCATATCTTTTCAGTTCCGGGTCAACCAAAGTCGTGGTCGAGCCTGACGCGCTCCTTCCGCGCACCCGCCAGCCGTTGTACTGCAACTGCGGCAGTTCGGCAACTATCTCCTCGTCCGTGATTATCGCGGCAAGCCTTGAGTTGACCACGTCATAGAAGACCGTTGCGAAAAGCGTCCGCGAATCGTGAACGCAGCTTATCGCGGCCTTATAGTCGCAGCCCGGCGCACCGTTGTCCGTTGTCGTCAAGGCGTAACTCACGCCTCCGTCCTGCTCAACGCTCATGGCCGCGTCGTCCACGAGCTTGTCCGCAGAGCTTGGCTTGCAAATCGTTATCCTTGCGGAGGACGGCGTTATCCTCCTGTTGTTCTCGTAAAAATACGTCTTAAAGGCATCGCTTGCGCCTTTGATGAACTGTTGTTTCATGCTCCCTCGCAAATCAGGAATGGTTTGTATTCTTAACGCCTCTTCCGGCGGCTGTCCGCCTCCTCAGCGGCCTTCTTAACCTTCGACTCCAGTAAACGCTGCGCCTTTGAATCAAGGAGCCGTCCTTCTTTCAAGACCGCGTCCTTATAAACCCTTGCGACAACCCGCTCAACCGCTTCTCTTTCATTCATCCTTGCCTCCGTGCAATGGCAGCCTTAGATAGCGGCGCACCGTTGCGCTCAAATATTCGTCCGGTATCTCATCTGGCGGCCTTAAAAACGGCGTATCAGGCAGCGCTCGTCCCTCCCGTTTCAGACCTTTGTGTTTCCTTAGCGCGGCCTCCATGCGTCTCAAAAACCTATCGTCTACCGGTTTAATCGGAACCCAGCCGTCCTTCCAGTAACGCAGGGCCGCCTGCGTCAGGTCAGTAACCTGAACGGTCTGTATAGCGCTTGCCCCGTTGTCATCCACGGAAAACTGCTGGTTCCACATCCAGAAGTCCGGAAGCGGCTCCCCCTCCCATGCAATACCGGCGAGGCCGTTGCAAGCCAGCGGCGTATAGCCGCGTTTTATGAAGTCAAGTGTCGTTATAGTCATTTTCCCAATTATTAGGCCGGGGCACCGGGGCCGCGCTTCCATTGCGCGGCCCAAGGCCAAGCCCTTTTATCCGTTACTCGTGCTTCGTTATTATTTTCACGCCGCCGTTTGCCGCGCTGTTCACGCAGCCGTGACCGTAAACGGCCGTAACGACTATCTCGGTCGCCCTTAATGAGGCGTCCCTCTGCAACTCGGTCTTTGCGCCTACTTTAAGGACGTACGCAAGCCCGGACTGATTGCCGAACGGCATCATCACGCCCTGCCTGTCCACGTTGACGTTCACTGAGGCGCAGTTGGTTGACTGCACTATGTCAACGCCGTAGAGCGAACCAAGCGCGCCGATGTCAGAGGCTGGCGCGCTCGCCCCGCCCCATACCGCGCCCGTTGTGGCGGCTATAGCCGAACGCAGGTTATTCACCTGATACGGATGCAGCACAACCACGAACGGCCCCTTGGCGTTGCCAAGCTCAAGGGTATAGATGGCGGAAAGAAAGTTCGCCTCGGTAAGGTTCGCGCCTGAGGTGCCTACGGAATTTGTGAAGCTTGAGACCGCGTTCAACAAGTCCGTATCTATCTTGTTGGCAAGCGCCTTGCCCAACTCCTCGGCGAACGGCTCAAGACCGCCAAGCCCGGCGCCGTTGAGCAGCATGTCCGTTACGGTTATCATTATCCCGGCCTCGTCAGCGGTTATGATCGTTGAGGCCGCATTGACCGCCGAGTTCCCCATATCCGTCGCCTCGGTAAGGTCTGCGGCGGTAAGGAGCGGCCACTTTGGAAACTCGACCGTCAGCGTCGAGTCCGCGCTTATGTCAGCCACCCTTACAAGCGGCGGCATGAGCGCCCCGGCGTATGCCGCGTCTATGATGAGCCTTGATACTATCTCTGCGGCTACAAGCTCGCCTGAACTGCCCGCCGCGCTGGTTACTTCATTTGCCATGAGTCATCCTCCCCTTGATTAAACTGCGATACCCTCTTAACCCCTGCCTGCGCCGTTGGGCATGAAGTTGTTTTGCGACACCTTGCGTCTTCGCGCCTCAAGGAACGGATTCTTAACGTCCCTGAAGGTGTAAGTCTGCCCCGCGGAGCCGTGCACCACGATGCCTTCCTTCAAGCGCCTGTCAAGCTCCTCCCGCGTCATGGTCCTCCATGCGGCCGGGTCGGATACGTCGCGTCTCAAGCCGCCGGAATACGTCCGTGCGCCTGTTGAGCCTGCGCCAGCTGCCCCTCCGCTCCTTAAGTGATGAGGCCGCTCGCCAAGCCACTGCGCCACGAACTCGTCAAGGTCCATCGGATGCCCGGAGCTGTTTATCATAACGCCGCCGGTCTCATGCACCACCTTGAAGCCGTCCTCGTCCAGTCTGACCTTCTCCTTCAGAAGATCGCAAACCTCCCCGGCGTCAACCACGTTGTGCCTTGACAGCGACCTGAGAAGCGCGGCGCTCTTCTTTTCGTGTTTAAGCGCGTCCACCTCTTTTTTAAGCCTATCCGCGTCATCCGACGGCCCGCGCGTCCTCAGAGCCTTTGCGTAGGCGCGCTTGAATGCGTCGTCAATCAGCTCCTGCACCTTTCCCTGCTGCTCCGGAGTGAAGACCACCTTCGATGCGTCCGTATCTGCGTTGTTTTTCCTGCCTGCCCCTGCCTCGTCCATTCTCAGTTCACGCTCCTCCGCCATAATGCCCCCTTTTGGTTTTCCCACCGCTTGATTTATAACTCTCCTCAGCCGGATGCGCGGTTTTTCATAAGGCTGAGTAAGTTCAACGCCCCTGCCCTTCTATCTCTTCCTTGATGCGTGCCATTGTCTCGGCATCAATCTTCGTCAAAACAGCGTCCGCGATCTTCTTTTGCAGCTCTTTGCCGAAGGCAGCCGACGCGACGTTTGCCGACTGCGCCTTAATCGCGTTTTCCAACTCCCTGTCCAGGTCTCTTACCGAAAAATCATCCGGGTAGTCTATTACCCCGTCGAATGTCCCGCCTTCCCACCTTGCCCATATATCGCATACCCGCGCTTCAGCCTGTTCAAGGTTGTCGGCCTTCTCGCTCAACACGGAGTAAAGCTGCTGATATTCAAGCTCTATGGCGGCCCCTGACCGTACGCCAGAGGGCTCTTCAATTGACTTGACCCCTCCGAGCTTTGCTATCCTGTATATCTCGCCTATGTCCTGCCTTACCCATTCGCGTATCTCGGACAGGGACGAGTGCGGCGCTTCAAGCCAGTACGGCCTTGCGTTAGGCTCAGTGGGGTCGAACTGTAGTATATTGCGCGGCCCCACCTCTTTTTCCTGTGCCCCTGAGCGCGAATACGGCATGGCGAGCATGGGGAAGGCGGTGTTCTCAATGATCTCCTTTGCATCCGAACACAGGTAGTAGATGTTCTTGTTGATGTCAACGATGTCTTGTATGTCGGATATGCCCCACATCCGCATCCCTGAGCGCTTGTTGTACAGATGAACGAGCGGCACTTCGCCGAGGTCGTGGCCGCCCGCGTCAATAAGCAGCGCCTCGTCGTTGTCCTTATCCGTTTGCCAAAGCTCCCATGAGTCCTTCCTCCAGATGCGACACGCGCCCTCCCCTTCCCTTATCTTCGCCATGCCCATGACCATGCGCCCGCCGCCGACCCGCTCAAAGCTCCAATCAAGGAGATTTTCCGGGGTTATGAGCGTGGCATAAGGTCGTATGTCCCTTTCAATAGCGTCGGCCATTGTCATTGCCTGCGCCGTTGGTCTGTCCACAAGTATGGATACCCTTCCGTAGATGGCCGCAAACCTCTGTGCCTCCCTGATGAAGTGCTTAAAGGTATTGCCCTCAAGGTCAGCGTCCCTTAGGAACGATTGGAACAACGGATTCCCTGCGAGCGTTCCATAGTCCCTTTGAGCCTCCTTCCTGAAAAGATGGGAAATGAATATGTCCACTATGGGGCCGCAGTAGTTATAGTAGTAGCTTGTCGCCCTTCTCCTGCCGTAATTGACGCTGCTCTCGAACGGATGCTGCAGGAGATGCCCGGCCTCCTTGTAAAGCCTTCCGCCGAAGTACGAACGGATAAAGGTCTTCCAGTCGTCAATGCAGCTTTCATAGTCCGGGTGTTTTCTTTCAAGTTCTTCGCGTGTCACTGTTTTCTCCGTGCCTTCAAACTTCGTTATTATTTATCGCTGCTGTCCCATTAACCTTCAGGTAAGGCGGGCGGTTTATCATATACCTCCTCTCCCCTTGAGGAGAGGGTTGGGGTGAGGGGGACAACGATAATCACGCCTCTTTCCATATCTCCCTCTCCCCTTGGGGAGAGGGTTGGGGTGAGGGGGACAACGACGACTACTTGTAGAATCTCCGATGCGCGTCCGGCCGGTTAAGCCTCAGGCCGAATTCATACTCGATGAAATACCCAAGCGCGTCGGTTGCGTGCGTCTTTTCATTGTCTAACTTGTTTATCTCTGCCCCGTTGTCCTCCCATGTAACGGTCTCAAAGTCCTTCCTCAGGGCGCGGCACCTCGGATGATGGGTCAGCCTTACCTCTCCGTTTACATTCTCAAGCATCGCGTTTAGGGCGTTCACCCTGTCCTTTACCGGCGGATTCGCCCTTTTAATCCGCTGCTCGCCAAACCCAAGGGATGCAAGGATAGCGTAATCGCTCGCCCCGGTAGTTGTCCTGCTCTTTCCGGCCGCGTCCCCGTAGATGACGACTCCCGCCTTATGGCCGCCGTATCTTGCGATTGCCGCCTTGCCCATCTCAATCGTGTTGGTGTCCCTCAGGACTATTTCATCAATCACCCGTACATGGTCTCCTGCGGCCTGCAATACCTCAAAGACGCACGTGCCTACGTTAAAATCGCAACTGATTATCAGCGGCAGTTTCGGGTCAACGGTTATTGCCGCGTCCTCATGCCTTTTCGCGTCGTATGCGTAGTAGACCCTTGAGGCCGCGCCTTCAAAAGACGCCTCATACTCCTGTCTGAACGTCCGTGGATCCAAAACCCTTTTTGCGGCCTCTATCTCTTTCGGTTCAAGCACGCTTGCCGATGTCCACGTATACATGCCCCACTCCGGGTCAGAGCCGGAGAGCGCGTAGTCTGCAAGGTCTTTATAATGATTAAGCCCCTCTGGCACGCCTATCAGCCAGCACCATCCGCCCCTGTCGGACAACGCGGGCCTGATGTTTTCCTCCCAAGCCCCGGCCTTCATGTTCGCGTACTCGTCAAGCACGCCGCCGTCCCATGGCACACCTTCAATCCTTTGCGGCCTGTCAAGCCCGACCACCCAAAGCTCTGACCCGAGCCGCGTTACTATGCACAGGTCTGTTTCATATACGCGCTTTATCCATCTTTGCGGCGTAAGCAGGCGCAGGTCCTTCCAGAATATCCTCTTTGCCTGCTCCCTCGTTGGCGCGGCGGCAAAGTACCTTGGGTCAGGCCAGGGTTTTTTCAGGGCCAGGCTCATAACGAGTCTTCTCTTCGCAAGCTCGGTCTTGCCGCTTCGCCTGCCCGCTGGCGCCACGACAAAACGCTTATTCCCGGTCCACATCCTCGTCTGCTCCGCATGAGGCCGTAACCTGAACCATCTCGGCGGCAATTGCGTCGGCCTCGCAAGGCTCCCCGCCTCCGTCATCGCTCAACCCCCATGCAAGCCTCTCTCCCTTTATAACGTTCGTGAGCACCTCACCGGCCATCTTGGCCACCTTCAACTCTTCGAGCCCGGACTTAACGTCCTTTTTCTTCAAACCCTTCTTTAGCCTTTTCTTAACGTCCTTCCAGAGCTTCCTATGTGCATGGATAAGCTCTCTGTCTTTCGACTCATCATCATTATCCAACGCATTTGACTTTTTTCCAGGACGCCAAGCCTTTCTTACCTTTGCCCAACCTCCCTTTGCCGCTCTTCTACGCAAAGTCCTGTCGCTGGTTCCATATTTTTCCGCGATTTTTGTAAGCGACTCCTTGCCTTCCTCATAATCCGTTTTGACGCTGCCCCAGTCAATTTCCACGCTTGACCCCTGATCTTTATCGCCTGCACTCCAATTCATGTTGCATCTACATCTCGTCAAGCCCCTCATGCTCAACGCACGAACGCAGCGGATAGAGACTCAAAAAAACCTTGTTGCACACGCTGCACCGCTCCGGCTCTCTTAAAAGCACCCTTCTCACACTCATGCCCTTCCCTGCCTCCGTCTTTCCGTAAAGACTCGTGGTTCCCGAATCGCTTGGCATAGGTCTCGCTCCTGTCTTAGTAGGTCTTATTGTTGCCTGCTCAACGCTCGCGTATACCCTATGCGGTCTTTTTTCTACCCCTGTTTCTGTAATTAATTGATTTATATGTAGAATATGCCAATAATTATTCTACCCCCCACGGTAAGCGTTGGAACAATAGCAAAAAATAAGGGCAGCCTTTCTTATAGAAAGGCTGCCCTGTTTGCGCCGCTCAAAACAACGACAAGTCAGTTCATGCGCTTATAAAATACCCCCTCGTACTGCCGTCAGGCTCGATGCGCCAGACGATAACCAACCCTGCTCCCCGGCTCATGTCGCCGGTTATTCCGTAAGCCACTCATGCCCGTTGTGCTCGGCGCTTACCGCGCCCGTGCTCTTCAAGCTCTCGATGCCGCCGCGAAAGCCGTACTGCTTAAACACGTCAAGCATCTTGCCCATTGACGGATACTGCTTGATGGTCTTATATTCGGCGAAGGAAACCATGTGCTTTGGAGGACTCTCAACTATCGTTATCTTCCTCCTCCTCTTCCTGTGTCCTTGAAGACGCGACCTTTTCTTCGGCCCTGTAGAGAATTTCATAAGCCCTCCCAAGAGAAATCCTATGACTGCCGGCTATGGTCTTCATGTGCGTATTCCAGTAGTGATATTCCGTAAACACAGCCCTTTCTCTTGTGCTCAAACCGGCAAGCGGCCAGAGTATGTCCCTGAGTTCCGATCCGCTTTCTTTGAGTTCGTCATAGAAGGTTTCAGGGTCTACGCTTGACCTCGAAGTCAAGTTCGCCTCTCACGGTTGAAAGCGCCGCCAAAAAAATCGGCTGTGGCGCGCATCTGCCTCTGGTCAAGTAAGCCAATCTTACGTGCCTCACGGCGAGTATAAACGATGGTTTTCGTCGGACGCGGCTGCATGTCCGCTATTCGCTTAAAAAATACCCCCTTGTAGAGCCGTCAGGCTCTATGCGCCAGACCTGATCTCCTTCGCGCCGCAGAGTTTCGCCGGAATGCGGCTTGTAGGTGTAGTCGGCAAACCCGTACGGTCTGCCCGGTGCGCCTGATATTGGCACAGCCTCTCCAAACCCTTGACGCAAGAACGTCGAAGAAGCCATCTTCTTTGGCCTCGCGTTAAGCAGCGGTTGGCCGTTGCCGGAATACCTGTTCCAAAACTCCTCAGGGTCTGTTGAGGAATCCTTAGGCAGCTTTATCCCATAATGAACGTGCTGGTCTTTCGTGCCCTTGTTTCCCATCGTGCCGATATACTGGCCTGCCTTAACGTGGTCTTCTTCATTTACATCAATCTCGTGAAGATGCCGTATCTGATGCTTAAAGCCTTGCGAATCCGTGATTTCAACCAAGCCCATGTTTTCATTAATATCTGTGACTTTGCCTGATACCGGCGCCCCGACAACGGGATGTTCCTTGTTAATCCCATTCTGGCCAATTGGTCTTCCATTGGCCGTGTGATAGTTCATGTCAACGCCTTCATGGCCTTTTGGGCGCCCCTTGCGTTTGGCGCCATACCCCTGACGTTCGCCGTCAGAGTGCGGTACTCCAGGCTTATAATCCTTGCTTGGCGGCAGAATACGATTCATAACGTCCTGAAAGCTGTCATTTGTGCCCATTGATATTTCTCCTTTTCATTTTAGTCATAACTCTCCGCAGATCTTTCCTGAACTATAGATTTTCTTCCACCCGGATTGGCCATGCTTTAAGATAATAATCTCTCTGCCGTCATCATAATCATTAGCTTCATAAGAAACGCCATCATAATAATAATCATTCACTCGTAACTGAACTACCAACTCCTGTATGCCATCGCCGTCAACGTCAATTACGCCGCCGAGGCTGAAAGCAGGTGCGTTCCCGACGCCGAAACCGACGGCCTCTGCCTTGTTGTTGTCGAACATGGCGAAGAGCACCTCTTCCCCTATGCCTCCCCAGTGCTTAGCCTTCTCAGGCTCTTCTTCTTCCGTATAGCGCACGTAAAACGTATAAATGC
>JBBTCG010000218.1:0-1117 GCA_038043305.1 Deltaproteobacteria bacterium
GTCAACGAACTTCATGCCCTGTACCCTGCAGCCGTCCCCGTCGCCAAGCACCCCTGTCGGGGCCTTGACAGCGTGCGGATTGTGGCAGTCGTAGCACTCTACATGCTTGGTTGTAATGGGAATGGCCTCGCTTGCAACATGTCTTCCGGCAAGTGCCGTGTCGTCAATCGGGTGGCCGCTCGCGGGAGATGCCGACGGACTCGGATACCTTTTGTTTATTTCGGTCTGTATATTCTTTATAGATGGGCCGCTCGCGTCGTGACACCTCTCGCACAGATTTTCCTCCCATGAGATGAGTTGCCGGGGTATCATGTAATCCGATGTTACGGAAGGGTTTCCGCTCGCAACCGTCTGCCGGGCCGCAGGTACGCCGCCGCTCCCGTCAGGGGATGTGATATCGTATGCATTGGCCGCGTCTACAGCCTTTATCCCATGAGGGGTGTGGCAGTTAAGACAGCTCCCACTATTGCCTGATGGAAGCGCGCTCCTGTCGCTTCTCGGCCATATGAGTTTGGGTGTACTTCCGCTGGTCTCGCCTGTGCCGGGCCAGTCAAAGCTGGGCGATAAATAATGGCTCGATGCCGTATAAACGCTCTGGCCCTGATAAAAACTCCACCTTCCCATTGTGGCTGGAGAGCCGGAGGAGTTGATGTTGCTTATGTTCTGATGGCAGTACCAGCAGAGGTATGAATAATTGGCCGTTGTGCCGTACTCCTTGAACACGAGATACGGGTCGGGGCCTGCGTCGCCCGCGCCGGAAGGGGCAGGCTCCGTTGTACCGAACATTGCATGAGGTTCATGGCAGTGGGCGCACTCGCCAGACTTGTATTTGCCGGCCTCAGGATTAGCGCCATGGTATGCGTTCGTAGTGGATGCGGTTACACAGTCGCCGCTGTAGTCGGTGCCGAGGCCCCTGTTGACCCCCTCGGCGCACGGGGTCTCACCGTCGGTCGTGCCTCCGCCGTGTTTGGTGAAAGGGAACGCGCCGCCTGTGGCCGATGCCTCATCCGAGCTGTAATAGTAAAGAGCGGCCACAGCGACAAGCACAATGAGCGATATCGCGATAAGCTTTTTCATTTTTTAAGCCCCATAAGATGTTTTGTTAAAAAAATAGCGC
>JBBTCG010000219.1:0-1228 GCA_038043305.1 Deltaproteobacteria bacterium
TAACGGCGGGAAGAAAATGACAGATAACAAGTTGTTCGTGCCGACGCCCGGGACAACGCGCCATGTTTCCTGCTATTTTCGTGGCGGGCGCGGCACAACAACACGTTAGAACGCACGACAAAACGAAAATGGTCGGCAACTACTTCAGCGATTCCGAAAGGGGTGCAAAGCCTCGAACTAAGGAAGACATACCGGATGAACTCTGGGGAGGGATCGTCGGGCTAATAGGCAGCGAACTAAGCAAGCAATCCTTTGCGATCGACTTTCCCGAGAAATGTCCCGACGGAGGGGCAGTCTGCGATACCGATCAACCACAGCTGATGCTCCTGCTGGAGGGTGAAATACCTCAAGCTGAATGGCCGCCACAAGCGCAATCAAGGCCCGACAAATTCGTTGTGCTTGACCTAGTTCAGTTTTGCTTTCGCCACATCGGAGACGCGAGGCACGATTATTACCACCCGTTCTTTAGACACCATCATCTGAGTTGTGATCGACAAACTGGTCAGGATCGCTTCAGAGAAGCCGTTAATCTTCTATTTTCAAGGAACGGTGTCGTATTCGAACTTACCAATACCGGCGATATAGTCCGACTCGGAAGCCCTATTTTTCAGGAAGCTTTTGAGCGGATCGCGTTCTCTACCGGTGATACAACACTCGACTCGTTGCTAGAAGATGCGCGTAGAAAATTCACAAGCCCTGAGCCAAAGATTCGACGGGAGGGGCTCGAAAAGCTGTGGGATGCGTGGGAGCGTGCGAAGACTATGGAACCCGGTAAGGATAAGAAAGAATCCACAAAGAAGATTCTGGACCGCGCGGCAGCAGAACCAAACTTTCGGGATTTACTTGAAACTGAGGCAAAAGAATTGACGCGAATCGGAAACGAGTTTCGCATCCGCCATAGCGAAACTAGCAAGACAGAGATAAACGAATCGCAGCAAGTGGATTACCTGTTTTACAGGATGTTCACGATGATCAACCTGTTACCACTTCCGAAGTAGCCACATGCGTTCTAACACGTCGCTCAACCTGACTCGCCACGTCGGCGCTTCGCGCCTCGTGGCTCGCAGGTTAGCTCTGCGTTAGGCACACACCATGAGTAAAGCCACGTCGCTTTGTTTGCCCGGTGGCCATATGCGCTCTGCCATGAAGCACTCGGGGACGTTGATGCATTTAGGGGGCTGGAAGGGGACGTTGTTGACTAAGTGGACAATATCTGGTACGGTTTCCA
>JBBTCG010000220.1:0-4236 GCA_038043305.1 Deltaproteobacteria bacterium
TCCCATTGCGTCTTTTCTTTTTTGCAATGGGAAGATTTGAGCAGCCTGTTCAAATTTTGAGTTTTTCAGCATACTGCTAAGCCTCTCTCCAGTAAAAAACGCGCATGTCGTTTACGTCAACCACGGCCTCGACCTCGCGGCTGGCCTCGCCCGCCTTCACAGTAATAAAGAGCCTGTATATGGAGCTGTCCACGGTTATCCTACCCTGAAGGCCGAAGCCTATGGTCTCGAACCCGGCCACGCTTCGTATCTCTGAAACGTCGGTAAACGGGGTAGACCCGGCGCGGCTCCTGACGCGCTTTGCCATATCAAGCGTTATTCCGGCGTCAAGCGATGATATGACCTCAACTGGAGCGGTGTTGATGTTGACCAGTCCGTTGGTGTACACGGTTATAAATGACTTCAAAGCGCCAAAGGCTTGAGGCGCATACCCTCTCACGAGCATGGCCTCGTCAACGCTGTCAAGCGGCGCTCCCTTGGCTGTGTAAGGCGGGTTAAGCCTTGAATAGTAATCACGGGTCTCGGAGCCGTCGGACATGGGTTCGTCGTTTGCGTCAATCCAATCGCCGAGCGCCCCTGCAAGGGATGCGTCAAGGCTTAGTTGAGAGACAAGCCTTTTGTACGCCAAAAAATTTTCCTGATGCAAGGCGCCGTTCGCCATGACGATGGAGTTCACGTTGAGCTTGGCGGCCTCGTCCTCCACGCGAACGCTTACGAGCGCGCCGTCATATACAAAGGTCAGCGGCTCCAAACGCCTCTTGTCCTTAGCGTTGAGTTTAATCGTCTTCGTGGCAAGGTTAACCGCGCCTGATGCAAGGGTAGAGGCGCGGCTGGAGTCGCGAAACGACCCGGCGCGGCTGGCCGCGACGTGCACGGCATAGACTACCTCCGCTATCAACGCCGCGAGCACCGCCGTAATCAGCACGGTTATTATGAGCGCAAACCCGGCCTTTTTTTTACCATTAAAAGCATCCATCATTTTATTGCCGGTCTTGCTATGGCCGAATACCGTCGTATCTCCCGGCCTTCCCTTATGCCGACCACGGCCTTTATCGCCGTTGGCAGCCTCGCCTCTAACCGCGCATCCCAGACCTTTGCCCATGTCTTTCCGTTGTAGAAGCTGAACTCGACGCCCTCGATGTCTTCTATTACCTCTATCCTGAAGGCGGACTCAAGGCCGTAAGGATTCCATGTCTCCTTGTAGAGCGTCAGTTTGCCGCCAGCGCCACTAGCGGTAAGATACCGCACGCCCACGAGGTCACCCTTTGCGCCTGCGCCGCGTACCGTATGCCTGAAGGCCGTCATTGACAGAGATGACGCTTCAAAGCCGCTGCCTCCGCTCCTCTCGCTCACGAACAGGGTCCTTGCATTTGACTCCTTAAAAAAGGCCGAGGCCGCCTCCCGTGAAAACGTGTCAAGGAATCCAGCAACCTCCCTCGTGCGCTCAAGGCTCTGAGCCACGTCCGAACGCGCCCTCAGCACCGAAAAAAAGGTTGAATAAAGGGCAACGATAACCAGCGAGCCTATGGCCAGCGCGACAAGGACTTCTATGAGCGTAAAACCGTTTTTTTCGCGCATAGTCTGCTTGCCGCTAATTGCCCGCTCCGGAGAAACCTTCCAGCACGATAGTTTCACCATTGCCCCACGTCGTTATAAGACTGAGTTTCTTAATTTGCAAACCGGGCACGTCCTCCGCGTTAAACCTCCAATGAAAGCCTGAAAACGGCGGGGCATACTCCCCCTTGGCAGCGGACATATCGTTGGCAAGGGTTATCTCCGCTAATCGTTCCTTTGCAAGGAGCGAGGCAACCACGGTCTTGTTGATCTTATCGGCTGAAACGATGTGATAGTTGATTGACACCAGCACGGTAACGACAACACCTGAGAGTATGGCAAGGGCGATGAGCACCTCAATGAGAGTAAAGCCGGACGACGACGATTTGAATGATGACATGATGACTGTCAGCTTTCTTTTATTCCGCTCAGACCCTGCCGTCAAGCACCTTTACCCTGCCTGAATACGGGTTATAGCTTATGGTGAGGGCCTTGCCGGAATTATTCAGGTGGACATTGAATGCACGGGACGCGCCCGGACTGAAGACAACGGCGGCCTCTCCTCTGGACACCTTTCCTATCCCTTCGATAGTAACGTCCTCAAGGTCTGTGCCGTGCCTGAACGTCTGGGCCGAGAACGCCGTATCCTGAGGGGCCGCATACTCAAGCCCGTCCCCGGAAACCTCCACGTCCACCCGCTCATTGTCGGGACGGAACCATATCCTATAGTAAATCTTCTTTGAGTTGGCCGAATCGTCAAGATGACGGATGAGCATGGCCAGCCGCCTTGCCTCGGAGTCAAGGCGCGCGCCGCCAAAATCAAGCCTTGGGGAAACGATGACAAGCGCAACGCCGATGACGGCCATAACAATGATAAGCTCTATGAGCGTCAGGCCTCGCGTCGCTTTGCAATACATAATACCGTGAACCGTGACCGTGTTACAACGTGAACAGCGTAAAAGAAATCTTTTTATAATCATAGTTTTTTACGGTCACGGTCCACGGCCTTTACTCCATGTCCCAGTTCCCGATGTCCTTGTCAAGCTTGTCCCCGCCTTTCATGCCGTCGGCGCCGTAGGACACGATGTCAATATCCCCATGCAGGCCGGGCGACAGATAGACGAACGAAAAGCCCCACGGGTCTTTAGGAACCTTCTTTTTTTCAAGATACCCGTGCTCGCGCCAGTTCCTCGGAATAACGCCGACCGTGGGCTTTTCCACCAGCGAGACAAGCCCCTGTTCCGTTGAAGGATACGCGCCGTTGTCCAACTTGTAGAGCTTCAACGCGGTCTCAAGATTTTGTATCTGAACCTTTGCCTCGACAACCCTGGCCTCGTCGGCCCTGCCGATAATCCTTGGCGCGACAATGGCCGCTAAAAGCCCAAGTATCACGATGACGACCATCAGTTCAAGGAGCGTAAAACCGGCCTTGTGCCCGGCGCGTCTAAATGTACGAATATTCAATAACATAATCATCAGATGGTAACAAAAAAACCTCTTATGCGCAACAAAGACATTTCCTCATGGAATCCGTCCTATCTTTATGGTAATATTATCGAATCGGTCAAAAACTTTTCAGGGGCTGCCCAACAAAGTGCCAAGCGACACAAGACTCTCTTCCAAACGGCTCAGGCGGCTGACGCCGCTTACCATGTGGTCATCCCGGATGACATGCTGGCGCAGGCGCACGAGATAGTCCGAAAGTAATATGGCCAACTACAGCCTCAGAACACGCCTAAAGACCGCCTTCATCGGCCTGGCCGTGGTGCCCCTGCTGCTGATGGGCGCGATACTCATCTGGCTCAGCCACGACATCGAGATGGAGCAGGCGTTTGAAATGCAAGGAGAGATATCCAAGCGCGTGGCCGCGCAGATAGACGCCTATCTGCACCTTGTCGAGCATGAGATGCGCCTCGCCGCGCGCGTCAATCCGATAATGGATATGGCTCCGGCCGCCCAACGGAAGGTTATCTCCCGGCTGAGGTCATTCCATAACCCTGACCATGAAGAAATATACGACGAAGCCGCCCTGATGGACAGAAGAGGCAGGGTAGCGGCGCTGGCGTCGAGGACAAACGTTTACAACGGCGCGGGACACGGCGACAGAGCCGCTTGGGATGAATTCAAGGTTCCATTTACGAAATTAGAGACATACTACAGTCCAATCAGGTTCGACCAGATGACAGGAGAGCCTTTCCTGACCGTCGCGCTTCCGCTAATAGACTTAAAAACCGGACTTGCCAACGGCGTACTCTCCACGGTGGTGCGCCTCCGGGACATCAGGAACTTCATCTCAAACCTGAATATCGGCAAACGCGGCATCGCGTACGTCGTGGACAAGACCGGCGCCGTGGTGATGCACAGGAACCCCTCGGTGGTGCTCAAGGGCACTGTCTTTAAACTCCCGGCCAAACAGGGCACGGGCGCCGGGCTTGACGGATCGAGCGCGGTCATCAGCTTCACGCCCATAATCCTCGGAGACACGGTTTATCACGTCGTTACCGAACGGCCTATCGCGGAGGCAACAGCGCTGCCAATGCGCATCGTGATTGTAACTCTGCTCGTAATCATCGCCGCCCTTGCCGGCGTCGTAAGTCTCGCCATGCTCGTAAACCGCAAGGTCATACGGCCGTTGGAACTCCTTGCCGCCACGGCCATGTCCATCGAAAACGGGGACCTTGG
>JBBTCG010000221.1:0-3152 GCA_038043305.1 Deltaproteobacteria bacterium
CGGACCTTGGTACGAAACAACTCCGCGAAATGCTTTTCACCCAAACCGAAGTCACCGGCTTGTTCTGTTTCGAGAACCGAAAGGAAATTTTCGAAGGCGTTCACCGTAGCTTCAAATTTCTCGTGCTGACATACGAGAAAGGCGGCGTCACCAAGGAATTTCCCGCCGCGTTCATGCGTCACGAAGTGGCCGAATTGGATCGTTTCCCCCAAGAGGGAGCAATCAACATTTCAGTGGACCTCGTCCGCCGCCTCTCGCCGGATTCTCTCTCCGTCATGGAGTTTAAAATCGACCTCGATGTTGTCATCGCCGAAAAAATGTTCACGTTCCCGCTGCTTGGCGAAGAAATTTCTGGCAAATGGAATCTGCGGCTCACGGCTGAGTTCCACATGACCAACGACAGCTACCTTTTCAAAACTGATTCAGGAAAGGGTCGTCTGCCGTTGTATGAGGGGAAGATGATTTGGCAGTTTGATCACAAATACTTAGATCCTAGATATTGGGTGGAAGAAAAAGCTGGGCGCAAGGCATTGTTTGGAAGAGAGAAGGACAATGGTGTTCATCTCGCCTATGAAGGATTTCGCTTGGGTTTCCGTGATATCACGGCAAGCACAAATGAACGCACGATGATTTCGACGGTTATTCCACTGGCTGTCTTTGCGGGTAATACACTCGTTGTATCAACATCCCCGACCGACGGATCTCAGTTGTTAGTTGTCGCATCGTTGCTCAATAGCTTTGTTATTGACTACGTCATTCGCCAAAAAATTACGAGCCACTGCAACATGTTTTACGTTTACCAACTTCCTGTCCCACGTCTAACCCAGAAGGACGCGGCATTTTTGCCCATTGTCGAACGCGCGGCGCGATTGATTTGCACGGCCCCGGAGTTTGACGACCTGGCAAAGGAAGCCAGGATTAAGAGCCATAAAGACGGCGCGACCGATCCCGCCGAACGCGCCAAACTGCGCGCCGAACTCGACGGCTTCATCGCGCATCTTTATGGCCTGACCGAGGACGAGTTCGCGCATATCCTCAAAACCTTCCCGCTCGTCCCCGAACCGGTCAAAATCGCGGCCCGCAATGCTTATCATGATGTTGAAAGGAGATTGATCAAATGAATATATATGAGGAGGTAATCTTATGATTACACAGTTAAGTTTAAGCAATTTTAAATTATGGAAAAAGATCGATAGAATGCGATTGGCTCCGATTACGGGTCTGTTCGGGAGCAACAGCTCAGGCAAGACAAGCATTCTACAACTACTGTTGATGATTAAGCAGACCGTAGAATCAACTGACCGGTTGCAGGTCTTGGATTTTGGAAATGATAAGAGCCCTGCAAATTTAGGCAGCTTTGGTGAAGTCGTATTTTCGCATCAATCAATGGAGAAACTGAAGTGGAATATTCAGTGGAAGCTGCCAGAAAGTCTTTCGGTAAAAGATCCGGCTGATGAAAAGAAGATTTTGTTCGCGGGGGATGAAATCGGATTTAGTGTTGAGATTGCGCAGAACGATAAGAAACGGCTGAGTGTCGAGCATTTATCTTATTCGTTTGGTGGGGGAGATTTCTCCATGCGGCAGAAAAAGGATAGAACAAAGAAATATTCCTACGAGTTGAATGAAAATCCTACCGATCAGTTCCGGTTTACTCGTAATGTCGGGCGGTCTTGGGATCTGTCTGCTCCCGTGAAGTGTTATGGATTTCCGAACGAAGTGAATGCCCGATACCAGAATGCTGGGTTTTTGTCTGACCTCCAGCTTGAATTTGAACGGCTCTTCACTGGGACCACCGGAATCAGGTACTTGGGGCCGTTGCGCGAGTACCCGAAGCGGCAATATCCATGGTCGGGAACGGAGCCCGTTGACATGGGACTGCGGGGAGAACGTGTGGTTGAAGCGATTCTTGCGGCGCGCGAAAGTAACTTGCGCATTCCTAGAAGCAAAGGAATAAAGGGCGGGACGCTGGAAGAGCGAGTAGCACTTTGGCTGCAGAAACTGAATCTGATTCATTCTTTCCATGTTGAGCCTATTGCTAAGGAAGGCGGGAACATTTATCGGGTCAAGGTTCAACGTAATTCGAATTCCCCTGAAGTATTGATAACCGATGTGGGTTTCGGCGTCTCGCAGATATTGCCTGCGATCGTGCTGTGTTATTATGCCCCGAAGGGTTCAATCATCATTCTTGAACAGCCCGAGATTCACCTGCACCCGGCTGTCCAAGCGGGATTAGCTGATGTGTTTATTGATGCGATTAAGATGCGGGATATCCAGATTATTTTTGAGAGTCACAGTGAACATCTTTTAAAACGAATTCAACGCAGGATAGCGGAAAAGCACATCACCTCTGAGGAAGTCGCTTTGTACTTTTGTGAAGCCAATCACGATGACTCTAAACTGATCCCTCTTGATATGGATTTATTTGGCAATATAACCAACTGGCCGAAGGATTTCTTTGGGGATCAGTTTGGCGAAATGGCTGCAACCACGAAGGCAGCAATGAAGCGAAAGGTGGAGGAGAAGTGAGGACGGCTTTTGTCGTTGATGTCAATGTGGTTATTGTGGCCAATGGCCGTGCCGATCACGCCGATCATGCATGTGTATTATCCTGTCTCGATGCTCTGGAAGAAATTAAAAGGGAAGGTGTCATTGTTCTGGATAATGGCCTGTGCATATTGAATGAATACAAGAATCATCTAAGTCTCGCTGGACAATCTGGAGTAGGTGACGCCTTTATGAAATGGGTATGGGAACATCAGGCCGTGGCGGATCGATGTGAACGGGTTGTTCTGACGCCCATCGGGAATGCGGCGGATGAGTTCGCGGAATTTCCCGATGTCCCTGAACTGCGTGATTTTGACCGTACCGACCGTAAATACGTGGCAGTTGCCCTTGCCAGTCAACGAAATCCTGTGGTTTTGAATGCGGTGGATAGAGATTGGTGGAATCACAGAGACGCCCTAGAACATAATGGAGTTATATGTCAGTTTTTGTGCCTTCAACATATGTCCTAAATAAGAAATCAACGAAAAAATCAACGGGAAAATCAACGGAAATCAAGGTGCCAGGCCTGCCTGCCGGCACTTTTGAGAAGAAAGGCGAACAGGTGACAGTCACCCGGGTGGGAACCGGCATGGTGATCCTCGCCATGG
>JBBTCG010000222.1:0-4738 GCA_038043305.1 Deltaproteobacteria bacterium
CGACTCTTAGCTCTAACATGACGGCGGATGACGCATTTGAACTGTACATCAGCACCAATGCCAACGTTGCTGGAACGCTGATTGGCACAGGGAATTGGTGGCCGACCACTTATAGTTTCAACGCGGCGTTGACCCCTGGAGTAACGAATTACATTCATGTGAAGGCCTGGGATGTGTATGGGTATATCTCGTCGTTCATCGGGGATTTTTCTTTAAGCGATACGGCCTTTACATTTAGCAACGGCACACAAACGCTGGGAACCAACACCAGTAATTGGGGTGTAAACACCGTTGGGTTTGGCAACCCTTATTCTGCGCCGCTTGACTACGGGCTGAATGGTGTGGGGCCGTGGGGTTTTATCCCCGGCATTGGCATTGGGCCGTCAGCGCACTTCATCTGGGAACCCTCAGGGGGTTTAGGTGTCGCATATTTCGCAACCTCTATTATTCCCACTCAGGCAGTTCCTGAACCATCCACCCTCCTCCTTCTCGGTAGCGGCATGGCAGGGCTTAGCCTTGTTATTAGGCTGAGGAAGAGCCACAAGGCTTAACAAAGCCGCACACACAGATAAAAACGCCCACCGGCCTATTGACCAGTGGGCGTTTTTATTGATTACCAACGTTGTCGGAGCAGGTTACAAACCTGCTCCCGCCACGGAAGGATAAAGTACAGTTGAAAATCTCCCCTAACCCCTCTTTTTCAAAGAGGGGGATTACTTGAACCCCCTCAGTCCCCCTTGTCAGGGGGGAAGTTCCAGTTATCGGTTTAAGGATAATTATCTTTTCACCTTCACTGATACCTGATAACCGATAACGTCTTCACAGATACCCGCTTAAGTCAGCCTATCTTCAACTCCGTCTCAAGCGGGATGGGGTTGGTGAGGCAGTAAACCGCAGGGCATCTTTGTCTTGACAGCTCTTCAAGCTGTTTTATCTTCTCCTTTGGCGCGTCGGCCTCGACATACAGCGTGAACTTGACCTTCTCGGCAATGGGATTTTCCGAAAGGCCGAAGACCTTTGAAAAATCAATATTGCTCTCGGCGATTACCCGGAGTTTTTTGAGTTCAATCCCCTCCATCGCGGCAAAAGTCGCAAAGGTCGCCACGTAGCATGATGCGCTGCCGTAGAGGCAGTATATCATTGGCCCCGGCTTTGTCCCGCCTCCGCCGAGAAACGACGGCTGGTCCGTTTCAAGAGTGACCTTGCCGTTCTCAAAGCTCACCTCAGCCTTGAACTGCGCCCCAGTGGAAAGATTCCACTCCCCTTCAACCTTGTTGGTCTTTTTGGCCTTTGACAAATCCTTTTGTACGGATGCAACGGTTTCCTTCAGCTTGTCTACATTGACGTTATTGACGCCCATATTTAGCCCCTCCTTTTACAGCGTTATTCAAGCCTCAATCTCCAGCCCCTTGTCCTATGCTCCACGTGGCCTATTATAGCGCATCCCGCGCCGCTTGCGGCAAGCCGCTTTACAAGTCTTGTGCAGCTTGCCTTTGGCGCTGAGATCAAGAGACCTCCTGACGTCTGCGGGTCATAGGCAAGAAGCTCCATTGACTCGCTCACTCCTTTGGCCCGGACATCCTTTCCAAAAGAGTCCCTGTTCCTTTCAAGGCCGCCCGGCCTTGCGGCCTTGTTGCCCACAAGCCGCATGGCGGCCTTGAACACGGGCACATCCCCTGCCCTAATTACGATGTTCACGCCAGAGCCCTTTGCCATCTCCATCGCATGACCTATAAGTCCATAGCCGGTTATGTCGGTGCAGGCATTGACCTTGACGCGGGAACAAGCCTCTGAAGCCGCTTTGTTCAACGCCTTCATGCTCTTTATGGCCTCAGAGGCGGCTGTGGTTGAAAGGAGTCCGCGCTTCAAGGCCGTTGTTACTATCCCTGTGCCAAGGGGTTTTGTGAGTATAAGCACGTCCCCGGGACGCGCCGTCGAGTTTCTTATGACCTTGTCCTTGTCAACGAACCCGGTTACTGAAAGGCCGTATTTGACCTCAAGGTCTACGATGGAATGTCCGCCTGCAAGGACTACCCCGGCCTCTTTGAGCTTTGAAAGGCCGCCCTTTAATACGGCCTCAAGCACGCCGAGCTTGAGCGTATCCGGAAAACAGACGATATTGAGCGCAAAGGCCGGGATGCCGCCCATTGCATAGATGTCGCTCAGGGCATTTGCAGCGGCTATCTGGCCAAAGGTGAACGGGTCGTCAACCACAGGCGGAAAGAAGTCCAGCGTCGCAACAACGGCCTTATCGCCCGGAGATTTATAGACCGCCGCGTCATCGGCCGTGCCAAAGCCTACCATCAATGAAGCGCTCTTTTGAACCGGCAAACGGCGCAGAACCTGCGCCAAAGGGCTTGCGCCCATCTTGGCCGCTCAGCCAGCGCAGCTTGCCCAACTCGTGAGCTTTATCTTGCGTCCTTGGTTCATCGAAGCGTCCTCACGTCGCCATTTCTGAGCGTTACGCGCTCCTTGTCAAAGTATTCCAGTATCTCTATGGCGAGTTTCCTACCGCAGCCCATGATGTCCCTGAACTCGGCGGCCTTTATGCCGTGCTTTGCCTTTATGTGCCCGGTCATGGCAACGCGTGAGCGCGCCTCGGCCTCGGCACGGATATAACTGCCTTCCTTGAGCTTAACAAGCACGCCGGTCTTTTGAAGATACCCCAATACCCGCTTGACGTCGTTGTCTTTGAACGGGAGTTTGGCAAGCGCATCGGTCCCGATATGTCCAAATCCGTCAGCGACAATTATGACCCTTAACACAGCCTCTATATCGGCGTCAACGCCTGAAAGCTCCAATACGGACGAATGAGAGGCCATTGCAACGAGATGCCCGTCCTTTTTCAAGACCTTCCGTTCTACAAGCGAGGCAAGGACAGCGGCAAGAAGCTCGTTTCCACGGTCTTTTAAGCGCGCCGCCGTATAGAGCGTCTGTTCATTAAGTCCGGCCTCAACAGGGTGCGCTGCATGATGCGCGGACAGAGCCTCAAGCATCTTCCTCTCTATCTCCTCCGCCCATTTATTACTTACGGCATAAGAGCCGATAACCTTGAAAAAGCCGGTTAGCACCTTTTCAGGCGCGCGCATGTTGAGCATGAGGCCGAGAGTTGCCAAATCAATTGCAACAACCCTGTCAAGCAACCCGTGGACGACATCAGGCTGAGCGTTATTATACAGGAATCCGGCGTCTGAAAGACGCGGGGCAAGATGGCGCGCCGGATACGGCAGGACAACCGTGCCTCCTCCGATGGTCATATTCCTTGCCGGGTCCCTCAATATGAATCTATCCCCCCTGAGCATCGGCATCAAGGTCTTGAGATATAACCTGCCAAGCACCGCCTTTTGATGCGAATCAGATGTCCCGACAAAACGCACCGAGGCGAGCGATTCGGCTGTGAAGTGATGCGCCTTGACGTTTGCAAGGGATTTCCCGTCCCTGTCAGGTGATACCCCTTCGACAAGCTCAATAAGGCAGTCCGCCTGAAACCTGTCGGCTGGCAAGGCGTCGAAAAAGGCATCGAGTTCCTTGGAACATACCATAAAACCCCTGCGGATGTCCTTATGTTCAACGCCGGAGAGGTTAAGGGCAACGCGCTGTCCGGGGCGCGCTATATGCGCGTCCGTGTGCGTGCTTTGCATGCCGCGCACCCTGACCAGGGCGCGGCCCGGGAAGATCATGGCCTCATCGCCTTTTTTGATTGAGCCAGAGGCAACTGTGCCTGTAACGACGGCCCCAAAACCCTTTATTGCGAATGAACGGTCTATCGGCAGCCTGAACGGAATATCATCAGAATCTCTAACCGTGCTTTCAACATGTCCGGCGATCAGCGCCTTGAGTTCCTCAATCCCCTGTCCCGTGCGCGTTGACGTAAAGCAAACGGCTGACCCTGAAAGCGCATCGCCCTTTACCTTTATAATGGCCTCGATATCGCGCTTTACGGCCTTCAAAAGCTCTTCCGTTGCGAGGTCCGCCTTTGTTATTACGAATATCGCGCTCCTTATGCCGAGGAGACGGACTATCTCAATGTGTTCCCTTGTCTGCGGCATCACGCCGTCGTCAGCGGCCACACACACGAGGGCAAGGTCAATCCCTGTCGCGCCCGCAAGCATATTGCGGATGAACCGCTCATGCCCCGGCACGTCAACTATGGCGATGCGCGCAGGGCCGCGTCCGGTTTGGACGTCCATGTGCGCGAAGCCAAGGTCAATGGAGATGCCGCGCCTCTTCTCCTCTACAAGAGAGTCCGTGTCCATGCCGGTCAGCGCCCTGACAAGGGCGGTCTTACCGTGGTCAATATGCCCGGCCGTGCCGATGGTGCAGGTCAAAGCCATGTGAGGTCGAGAACTATCCGATGTTTTGTTGGCGGATGTTTGCATGATGACGGTTATAGCGTCGTTCCAAACAAGACGCCTTATAAAAATATCTTGTCCACGTTCAGTTGTCCAGTCCAAATACATTGCCCTTATTTTACAGACAGACCTTTGTGTGGTAGGATTGGATGATTCTATTGGCATAACTCAAAAGGATAACAAATCATTATGGCTAATATACTTTTTGAACCGGGTTCTCCTTCCTTTATGGAATTGATTGGAAATGGTAAAACCCTTACCGTTCCAAAATACCAGAGGGATTATTCGTGGGATTATGAAGAATGGGATGACTTGTGGAATGATATTGAAGGAATTGAAAATGAAAAAATTATAGCTGAATATGAGTAAAAATTAGAGGAAGAAGC
>JBBTCG010000223.1:0-12193 GCA_038043305.1 Deltaproteobacteria bacterium
GAAGAGCCGTTGGCGCATCCTTGCGCTCGTCATGCTCGTCGTCATTTCAATCAAAATTATAAGCTGGGAGGTGGTGCATAATAAGGCGCCGAATATCCTGCAAGAGGCATTTAATACAATATTCCCGTTCCTTAGGATGATAGAGGTGCGGGAAACATTCAGCGGATTTTTTCTTTTATGGCTTTGTCTATTATTGTCTTTAGGGCTCCGCATATTCTTTGACAGTGTAAACTTCAAGGCCTTTGTTGATATGAGATTGAGGGCGCTCCTATTACTGCCGGCGGTGCTTATCGCTGGAAAAGTCATATTAACGTATATGTATTTGCGTCCTTCGTTATATTTATCAATGGTTGATGTTATGGCGTTTATTGTTATTGGCATCTTCGCTGTATTGATATATTTATATCAGCAGAAGATGCTGGCCCACGCGCGTCTTTGTGCAATCCTGCTTGTAATCACGTTGGTTGATATAGGTTATTATAATCTGTCAATGAAGCCGTATGTTTTGGCTCCGAACACACTCGCTCCGGCGCTTGAGGCCAACTTAAATACAGACGGCGATTTCGCGTATCTCAGAACCCCCTTTGTACTGGCCCCGCTCGCATTCTCCGAGCCTATGTTCAAGGTAAAAGGCGCGATGTCGCGCGGCAATAACCACCATTTATTTACAACAAAGAGATACTACGATTATTTTACGCATCTGCCTTTAGAAAAACAGTTGGTACTTTCAGGCGTGGATACGCCGATAATCAGATTTTTCTCCGAGACGGACGCCCGTATATTTAAGGGCAAGTCGGATGTTCTGACTTACATGTCAGATGCAAATGAAGAAGAGTTGAGAAACTCTCTCTTGATAGAAGAAGCCGTTGACAACGGCGCACAAGGCGGTAACACGGGCAATGGCCTTGTCTTTACAGGTCTTGGTCAGTTCCCTGACCGTCCTGATCTGAACACGCAAAACATCATCACGGTATATAATAATCATATGGTCAGGAACGCATCGCGCGCCAAGGATGTTGCCGATAATCCAAAAAAACACCTTACTACCGATGAATCCGCCATAGTGGTAAAGGATTTTTCTCCAAACAGTCTGACCGTGGACGTGAATAACGCGGTAGACGGGTATCTGTATTACAACGACGGCTACAGTAAATATTGGAATGCCTATGACAACGGCAAAGAGACGTTGATCAATATCGCCAACTATAACTTTAAGGCCGTCTTCCTGCCTAAGGGCGAACATAGAGTCGTCTTCATCTATAATCCGTGGCGCTATAAAGTTGGTTTGCTCGCATACGCGGCAGGCTTGTTCATCTCGGTTATCCTTGCGGCCTTTTTCTTTTTCAAGTCACGCGGAAAGACGAAGCGGGTCGGGCCTGAAGAAAGCGTTTAAGCAACGTGGGAGGCTGGACAAGGCCACACAAGGGTAGATAATCCTTGACACTAAAATCCCACATGTTAGACTTTATAGCTCAATGCCCCCGTAGCTCAGATGGATAGAGCAACGGATTCCTAATCCGTGTGCCGGACGTTCGAATCGTCTCGGGGGCGCCAAGATTATCGTCAGTAGGCGTTGTAGCGCCGCATCCCGTCGTGAACTCCTAAGTCTCCAACCTTTTTTCAGGCCGCCCATGAAACTTAAATCGTTCATAAAAGACCGTCTCTTGCTTGTCGTTGCAACGAGCGCGGCAACGCTTGTATTTGTCTGGGCGGTCGTCTCGGTAGAGCGTCATATAAGCTCATATCCATTTTGCGTTTCCTGCCACAGCATGACCTTTCCCGACGCTGAAACGCGCAAGTCGAGGCATTACGGAGCGCTTGGCTCAAACCCGGAATGTCAGGACTGTCATCTTCCGCCGGAGTTTCTCCAACGCATAAAGGCGCACGTCTTCGACGGTCTCAAAGACAGCTACGGTCATTTCACGATGGACTTATCTACCCTTGAAAAGTTTGATTCCAACAGGGCTGAACTTGCGCACACGGCGCGCATTAGATTGAAAAAGTCGGACAGCGCGCCGTGCCGCGTGTGTCATAAAGACCCTCGGCCCGACACGGAATACGGCCTTGGAAAGCATAGACTCATGGAGGCCGGGAGATACACCTGCATTGACTGCCACCAGAACCTCGTGCATAAGGCCGTGCCAGAAGAGGATTTGACAAAGGGCATGGCGCAGGGCAGGATTGTATTGAAATGAAAGGAGGAGGGAATATGTCGGTTGAGGCTTATGTATTCGTAGAGTGCGAACACGCAAGGTCCAGAGACGTTCAGGCCGCGCTCTTGAAGATCGCGGGCGTCAGGGAGGCAAGGGTGGTTACAGGCCCTTATGACGTTATCGCCTTGGTTGCCGCCGCAAACTTCAAGGTGCTTGGAGAGGTTGTGCTCAGCAGGATTCAGGCGTTGCAGTTTGTAAAAAAGACGCTGACGAACGTGGTGATGGAGTAGGATGAAAAGGCGGGGGTTTTTTTTGCTTACTTTTCCTCTAAAAAGAAAAGTTTTGTAGGGCGGGCATTGCCCGCCATTCACGGGAGCGTGCAATGTTTTGGCGGGCAATGCCCGCCCTACCGGACTTTTTCCCTAAAAAGAAAAATAAGTCAGCCGCTGCTTTTTGCGGTTATCACCGTGTCATGTTTGCAGTTAAGATCATCTCGCTCCGGGTAGTCCATGTTGTAGTGCAGGCCGCGGGACTCTTTTCTGGAAAGGGCGCATCGTATTATAAGCTCGGCTGCGGTTGCGATGTTTCTGAGTTCAATAAGGTTTGAGGTTATCTTGAAGTTCCAGTAGTATTCGTTTATCTCGTTTTTGTTGGTTCCGCCCAGCCCAACCCAACAATTATGCCCATCTCAAGCGGCCTTGAGGTGCTTGACCTTTAGCGGCTTGCGCCTTTGCTTCGCCGTCCACAGATCGTAGTGCATCTGCTGTGTAAGCCAGCTCTCAGGCGTTGTGTCGAATGCGATAGAGAGCCTCAATGCCATCTCAGGGCTTATGCCCGTATGTCCGTTCAACAATTCTGAGAGGGCCTTGCGGCTGACGCCAAGCGCCTTTGCGGCTTGAGTGACCGATAATCCCATCGGCTTTATGCAAAGTTCTTTAATCACTGCTCCGGGGTGCGGCGGGATGTGCATCATTGTTTTTACTTTCTTTTTGCCGGGCTATCCTCCGGCGTTAGTGATAGTCAATATAGTTTAGTTCGACAACGTCTTGCCCTTCAAATTTGAAAATGACCCTCCAATTGCCGCTTACTTCAACAGCCCAGAAGTCTTTGAGCCGCCCTTTCAGTGGGTGCATCTTCAATCCCGGCAGGTTCATGTCTTTTGGCCCGTTGGCCGCATCAAGCCGGGCAAGTATCAGACGCAAACGCTCTGAATGTTTCGCCTGTATCCCTGCTTTATTCCCAGTATGGTAAAAATCGCCCAACCCCTTATGACGAAAACCTCTTATCATTAGTCCTAAGTGTACCCTGTAACTTAACGGGTGTCAATATAAAAGCAAATTTGGTTGCTGTCAGAGGCAAACCCCTGACGGCACAGAATGTAAAAATAGATAAAAGCGATAAGCATTATCAATACGCCTGATGTAACCCTCAACATATGGATTGAAGCCCTTGGGCAGGTCGCGCCGAAAACCGCCGCGCCTTCTCAGCCGTCGACCTTCGCGGTTATCACGGTGTCGCGGGCGTAGTTAAGGTCATCCCTCTCCGGATAATCAATGTTGTAGTGCAGGCCGCGGGACTCCTTTCTGTCAAGGGCGCATCGTATGATAAGCTCGGCGACGGTTGCGATGTTTCTGAGTTCAATAAGGTTTGAGGTTATCCTGAAGTTCCAGTAGTACTCGTTTATTTCGTTTTTAAGCAAGCTCATCCGCCTGAATGCGCGCTGAAGTCTCTTATTCGACCTTACTATCCCGACGTAGTTCCACATGAACCTTCTTATCTCGTCCCAGTTTTGGGTTATGACGACCGCCTCGTCGCTCTCAACCGCGCCCATCGTCTCCCATGCGGGTATATGAGGAACCTCTCCGCCGGATTTGACGAGCCGTACGGCATCTGCCGCGGCCCTGTCGGCAAACACGAGCGATTCAAGAAGCGAGTTGGAGGCGAGCCTGTTTGCGCCGTGAAGTCCGGTAGAGGCCGTCTCTCCGATGGCCCAGAGCCTGTCAATCGTGCTCAATCCGTTTTCGTCAACGGCCACGCCTCCGCAGATGTAATGCGCCGCAGGCACGACAGGCAGCGGTCTGACCGTCATGTCAAAGCCGAACTCAAGGCACTTTTTGTATATGTTCGGAAATCTCGACTTGATGAATTCGGCGCTTTTATGGGTTATGTCCAGATATACGCAGTCGTCCCCGCTCTTTTTCAGCTCAAAGTCTATTGCGCGGGCAACGATGTCTCGCGGGGCAAGATCGGCCATCGGGTGGTACCGTTCCATGAAGCGCGAACCGTCTGGCAAGGTGAGATACGCTCCTTCGCCTCTTAGAGCCTCTGATATGAGGAAGCTCTTTGCCTTTGAATGATAAAGGCAGGTCGGGTGGAACTGGATAAACTCCATGTTCGACACGTCGGCGCCGGCGCGCCATGCCATTGCGATGCCGTCGCCGGTTGCTATGTCCGGGTTGCTTGTGAACAGGTACACCTTGCCCGCGCCGCCGGTCGCAAGGACTGTCGCCTTTGCGGAAAAGGTGCGAACCTGTCCGGTATTTTTGTCAAGGCCGTAGGCGCCCCATATCATGTCGCTCTCCGATGGAGAGGCGGATACGAACTTGGCGTGAGAGATGAGGTCAACGGCGATGTGGTTTTCAAAGACCCTGATGCTGCCGTTTGAACGGATTTCTTCGATAAGCGCCTCTTCAACGGCCTTGCCGGTGAGGTCTTCGGCATGAACTATCCGCCTTTTTGAATGGCCGCCTTCTTTGCCAAGGTCAAGCTCTACGCCTCCTGCGGCGGCCCTCTCTGTAAACTTGACGCCGCGCTGAATAAGCTCTTTTATGCGTTCAGGCGCGTTTTTTACAACGATTTCCACTATGCGCCTGTTGCAAAGTCCGGCCCCAGCGTCAAGGGTGTCCTTTATGTGCGACTCGAAAGAGTCCTCGTTGCTTGATACCGACGCGATGCCGCCTTGGGCGTAGTATGTGGCTGATTCGCGCATCTCCCTTTTCGTCAGTATCGTAACCGTGCCCGCCTTTGCGGCCTTCAAGGCAAAGCTCAGTCCGGCTATGCCGCTGCCGATTACAAGAAAATCAGATTCTATACGCATATTGAAGCTCCGTTTAGGTCAGGGATATGCCCGTTGGCCGACTTGTAAAGATTATGATAATGCTGCGGTTATGTCAATAAGACCGTGTAAAGACCGTGAACCGTGACCGTGAAAGGATAAAGACCGTTGGCCGTGACCGTGAACCGTGAAAGACGAAGGGCAAGGCTCTCCCCCTGATAAAGTCCCCCTGACAAGGGGGATTTAGGGGGTTGGGGGTTTGCCTTGCTTAAAGGCCGTAAACGAGAGGAATATCTTTTCTACGCATCACGTTTACGGCCTTTACGGTCACGGTTCACGGTTCACGGTCACGGTTCACGGTATTTCACGCATCACGGCCTTTAGGTTGACAATCCGTGCTGGTCTGCATTATAGTTGATAGTGAATCAAGCGGGGATTACGTGATGATGAGCGCAAAGGCTTTTCTTTTGTCTCTAATATTATCGTTTCTCTTCGTCGGCACGGCCAGTGCGGACTTTTACAGTTTTACCGATGAAAACGGCGTGGTGCATGTCACCAACGTGCCAACGTCGAGGAACTACCGCTGGATGATGAGCGAGAAGAACAGCTTTCGACGCTCTCTCAAGACTTATAACCGCAAGGGTTTTGAGGAGATGATAGAGGCTGCGGCTCAAAGGCATGGCGTAGACCCTTCCCTTGCAAAGGCCGTGGTTAAGGCGGAGTCGGATTATAACGCCAACGCCGTTTCCGTTGACGGGGCAAAGGGGCTTATGCAGCTCATGCCTGAGACGGCAAGGCTGGCCGGCGTAAAGGATATACATGACCCCGTTGAGAACGTCGAGGGCGGGATGCGTCATCTAAGCCGGTTGATAAAGATGTTTGCGACCGACGTGCGTTTGGCAATAGCCGCCTACAACGCGGGGGAGAAGGCCGTGCTCAAGTACGCCGGTATTCCGCCTTACGCCGAGACGCGCGAGTACGTAAGGCGCGTGATGCATTATCAGAAGATTTATAAGGCTCAGGCGGCAAGGCGCGGTTGAACCGGCGATGAAGTCTTGATGCGTCAAGGCTGAAACCTCGTATACTCCAAACCAGAATGATGCGGACTCAATCTCAAGTAAAGAATTTCAATATCCCCAACAGCCTCTCCATGATACGGATCGGCGCCGCCCCGGTGCTTGTGTTCATGTTGCTCGCGCCGGATGAGACGATGAGCGTCGTATCGGCCGTCGTTTTTTCAGTTGTTTGCGTTACGGACTGGCTGGACGGATACCTTGCGCGCAGGCGCGGCGCCACTACGCAGCTCGGTAAGTTTCTCGACCCGCTTGCCGACAAGATTCTGATAACTACCGTCCTGATCATGCTCATCCCGCTTGGCCGCTCTCCGGCATGGATCGTCGCGGCCATGATAGGCCGGGAGATCGCTGTAACCGGACTCAGGGCCATAGCCTCGGACATGGGCGTCGTCATAGCCGCAAGCCGCCTTGGCAAGTACAAGACAGCGGCACAGATAGCGGCCATCGTGCCGTTGATGATACACTATCCGTTTTTCGGCTTCGATTTTCACCTCGTCGGCTCGGCGCTCCTGATAGTCGCTCTTGGTCTTGCCTTATGGTCAGGGGTTGATTATTTCATCGCCTTTTTCAGGCGCTGTTAGAGCGGGTGAAGCCGTGTCTGCAGCGACTTTTACCTTTCTTTCATCTTGTTACCGCTACTGAAAACCCACAGGTTGTCGTCATAGAATAATCGTTATTAACGCGCGCTTTGAGCAGTTGCATGATTGCCGTCGTGGAGCCCTTCTATTGAGACTATCGCTTGCACAAAGGTTTAATCTGTACGTCGGCGGCATAGTGCTTTTGGGTCTGGCCGTGTTGCTTGTCTATGATTTTGAGTCCGAACGCACTCTTGTAAGAGGCATGGGGCTGGCTGAGGCCGAAAGGCTGTCAATCATCGTTTTCGACCAGTTGCACACGTCAATGAAACTCGGCGGAGGGAGGGACGAGAACAGGGCTATAATCGAACGTTTCAACGCAGTCAAGGGGATAGAGGAGATAAGGGTTATTCACGGCAAGCCGCTTGACGCTCAGTTCGGGATCGAGGTGGACGAGGTTGCGCAAGATGAGCATGATAGGGCCGCACTTGCCGGGAACATGGTCTCTCGTATAGAGCGGACATCCGACGGCAGCGGCGCCATTCGTCTGGTTACGCCCGTATTCGCAAGGCAGGAGTGTCTTGGATGTCACAATGCGCAAGCGGGCGATGCGCTCGGCGCGATATCAGTAAAAGTATCGCTCAAGGCGCATGAGGCCGTCTCAGACGCGCATATATTGAGCTTTATCATCTGGGGAGGGGGCTTATTTCTCCTTGCGACCATTTCCGTGTTCGTCATCGTCAGTAGGCGGCTCCTCGAACCGCTTGAGAGGCTTAAAGAGAGCGCTCAGGCCATAGCGTCCGGAAATCTGCATCACCGCGCGGTCATCGCCACAGGGGATGAACTTGAAGACCTTGGCAGGGCCTTTGACGATATGGCCTCCAGCCTCCTCAAGACCGCGTCTCAGCTTGCAGACGCGCGCGAGACATACGCGGCCTTCGTGCATATGGCTGTTGACGCCATTGTCCTCATAAATATCGAGACAAAAAGATTTGTTGACGCCAATCCCGCTGCAACCTTGATTACCGGCTATCCAAGGGAGGAACTCCTGATGCTCGCGTCTGATGCGATATATCCTCCTGAAAAGCTTCATGAATATGGAGAGGCGTTTGACCGATGGGTCTACGACGGCAAGGGGTATCTGCGCGACGCCGTTATATTGAGAAAGGACTCATCCCCGGTATCCGTCGAGATAGCCGCCTCAGTGGTTGAACTGCACGGCGAAAGATACATGCTTGAGATATGGAGGGACATCTCGGAGAGAAAGGGGTTCGGCGAGACCATAAAAAGGTACGTGGCCGAGCTTGAGAACATGGTAAGGGAAAGGACGTCAGAGTTGAACGTGTCGCTTTTAGAGCTTGAGACCGCCTACAAAAAGCTCAAGGACTCGGAGCAAAAGCTTATACAGTCGGCCAAGATGTCCTCTCTCGGCGAGATGGGCGCGGGCATTGCCCATGAACTCAACAGCCCCATTGCAGGCATATTGACGATAACCGAACTGCTCCTCGGCAGGATCAGCCCGGACGACAGGAACCATCTTCTCCTTGAGAAGATAAAGGACGCCGCCGTGCGTTCGAAGTACATCATCCTCGACATGATGACCTACGCAAGGCCGGCAAAGGAGGGCTTCAAACCTTTTTTCCTCAACGAGGCGATAAACGCAACGCTGTTTCTCTTTATATCGGAGATAAAGAACAGCTCCATAGAGATAATAAAGAAGTTCCAAACCGACCTGCCGAGGGTGTATGGCTCTCAGGGGCGCATCATGGAGGTGATCCTTAATCTCATAAAGAACGCCAGGGATGCTGATGCCGGCAGCGGAAAGATATTCATCTCGACGAGCGCCGTTGAAGAAGGCGCTTCAATATTTGCCGTTGTCGAGATACGAGACACTGGGCATGGTATCCCTGATGATGTGATGGATAAGATATTCGACCCGTTTTTTACGACGAAGGGGAAGGGCGGCGGCATGAACATGGGGCTTGGCCTTTCGATATCCAACAGCATAGTCAAGGAGCACGGCGGCCGCATCGAGGTACAAAGCGCCCTTGGCGATGGCGCCTGTTTTCGGGTGTATCTGCCTATATATCAGGAAAAAGACCGTGAACCGTGACAGTGCACGGTCTTTTTGCTTCAAATCTCTTTTTCGGTCACGGTTCACGGTCTTATTGCCTTGACATAACCTTTTAATTTTTATAATATATTTAGAGACAATTTTTGTCACCTCAATAGAGTGGCGGCGCGACATAGGGCTTTAACAACTCAACTGCTGATTAGAGTGAGGACATGGCGGACAGGATTGGCGAGCTTCTATTACGCGACAAGCTGATAACATCCGAGCAGCTCAAAAAGGCCATTGATGAGCAAAAGCAGGCCGGCGGCAGGCTTGGAGCCAATCTTGTAAAGTTAGCCTTTATAAGCGAGAAGGACCTGACCGCGTTCCTGAGCAGGCAGTACGGCATCCCCACCATTGACCTGCCGACTCAGGAAATTGACCCTGAAATCGTAAAACTCATCCCCGAAGACGTTGCCAATAAATATCAGGTAATCCCGGTAAGCCGAACAGGGTCAACCCTTGTCCTTGCAATGGCCGACCCCTCCAACATATTCGCCATTGACGACATCAAATTCCTCACGGGTTACAATATAGAGCCGGTCATCGCCTCAGACGCCGCCATAAAGACGGCTGCTGAAAAGTACTACGCCGTTGCCGACGAGGGGCTTGAGACGGGCCTTGAGGATATGCTCACGGACTTTGACGAGACGGACATGGAGATCGTCAAGGACGAGGAGCAGGTTGACGTAAACGACCTTAAAAAAGCCGTTGAGGATGCGCCGGTCGTCAAGCTTGTAAACCTGATCCTGACCGACGCGATAAAGAAGAACGCGAGCGATATACATATCGAGCCTTATGAGAAGAGTTTCCGCGTGCGCTACAGGGTTGACGGCGTTCTTTCCGAGGTCATGAAGCCGCCGCTGAAGCTGAAAAACGCCATTGTCTCGAGGATCAAGATTATGAGCCAGCTCGATATCGCTGAAAGAAGGCTGCCACAGGACGGCAGGATAAAGTTAAAGTTCGGGAAGAACAAAGAGATGGACTACCGCGTTTCCGTGCTCCCTACGCTTTTCGGCGAGAAGGTCTGCTGCCGTCTCCTTGACAAGGGTAATCTCCAGCTTGATATGACCAAGCTCGGCTTTGAGGAAAAGGCGCTCAAGGACTTCATGCACGCCATACATAAGCCGTGGGGTATATGTCTTGTTACCGGCCCGACCGGAAGCGGCAAGACCACGACGCTTTATTCAGCCCTGTCCGAGCTTAACAAGATAAGCGAGAACATCTCGACCGCCGAGGACCCGGTTGAATTCAACCTCATGGGCATCAATCAGGTGCAGATGCACGAAGATATCGGTCTTAACTTCGCCGCAGCGCTGAGAAGTTTTTTGAGGCAGGACCCCGATATAATAATGGTCGGAGAGATACGAGACTTTGAAACGGCCGAGATTGCCGTAAAGGCCGCGCTAACCGGGCATCTCGTGCTTTCAACGCTCCACACCAATGACGCGCCTTCAACGGTCAACAGGCTTCTCAACATGGGCATAGAGCCGTTCCTCGTTTCAAGCGCCTGCAACATGATACTTGCCCAGAGGCTTGCGCGCAAGATTTGCAAGGAGTGCAAGGAAGAACATCCCGTTACCGAGAATGTGCTGCTTGACTTCGGCGTATCTCCAGCCGAGGCAAAGACAATGAAGACGTATAAGGGCAAGGGTTGCGTCACCTGCGGCGGGAGCGGCTACAAGGGGAGGATTGCGCTCTATGAGGTGATGCCCTTTACAGAATCGATAAAAGACATGGTGCTCAACGGCGCGTCCACCACGGAACTCAAGAAGGCGGCCATTAAGGAAGGGATGAAATCGTTGAGGATGAGCGGCGTAACAAAAGTGGGCGAGGGCGTCAGCACGGTAGAGGAGATTATGAGGGTGACAATGGCCGATTAGCACCATTGAAGGTGGGCGAAGTCAGTATTCGTCAGCCCGTGCTGATGAAGCCCAATTAAAGTTTTTTGGCCTACCTTTTTTCAAAAAAGGTAGGAATGTAACTTTAGTCGCCGCGTATTATGCGTTGATGGCTTAAGATTGAAATCATAAAGACCGTCGCACACGCCGTGTAAAACAGGCGCACAACGCGGCATAGGAGAAAAATGGGTATCGAGGGCGGCGCACCAAAGATTAGCCTTCAGGAGCTTCTTGTCATAATGATCGAGAAGGGCGGATCGGATCTGCATATAACGACCGGCAGCCCGCCGAGGATGCGGCTTCACGGGCATTTGAACCCAATGCCGAACTATCCGTCTCTTACTCCGGTGGAAACCAAACAGCTTGGCTACTCGGTGCTTACCGACACGCAAAAGCACAAGTTCGAGGAGGAAAATGAGCTGGACTTCTCATTCGGGCTGAAGGGACTCAGCCGTTTCAGGGGAAACCTTTTTGTCCAGAGAGGAGCGACGGCTTGTGTCTTTCGAACCATACCGTTCCAGATAAAATCATTTCAGGAATTAGGTCTGCCGTCCATACTTGAGGATATATCGAAAAAACCCCGTGGACTGGTGCTTGTAACAGGCCCTACCGGAAGCGGCAAGTCAACGACCCTTGCCTCCATGATTGACAAGATAAACACGGACAGGTCCGAGCATATCATCACTATTGAGGACCCGATAGAATATTTGCATAACTCGAAAAAGGCGCTTGTCAATCAGAGGGAGGTAGGCTACGACACTCATGCCTTCAAAAAGGCATTGAAGTACATCCTGCGTCAGGACCCGGACGTCGTGCTGCTTGGCGAGCTCCGCGACATGGAAACCATCGAAACCGCCCTGACCATAGCTGAGACCGGCCATCTTTGTTTTGCCACTCTTCACACGAACTCATGCGTGCAGACGATAAACAGGATAATAGACGTCTTCCCGTCAGGTCAGCAGCAGCAGATCAGGGCGCAGCTTTCATTCGTCCTTGAGGGCGTCTTATCTCAGCTTCTTATTCCAAAGGCCGACGGCAAGGGCAGGTCAATCGCCCTTGAGATAATGCTGCCAAACGCCGCGATAAGAAACCTCATAAGGGAGGATAAGATTCATCAGGTATACTCCCAGATGCAGGTTGGACAGGCCAAGTTCGGAATGCAGACCATGAACCAGTGTTTTTTGAGCCTCATACAGAAGCGTTTGATTACAGATGGCGACGCCATAAGCAGAAGTTCGGAGCCTGATGAGATGAGGCAGATGATAACGAATGCGGGAGCAACGAGACCGGGCATGCCGCCGCGCATGTCATGAGCAGGCG
>JBBTCG010000224.1:0-12537 GCA_038043305.1 Deltaproteobacteria bacterium
CCCTTGCAACGGCGATCATAATGCCGATGATAAGAAATAATGAGCAGGTAAACCCGGCCAGAAGCGGCAGAGGGTCTATGAGTTCCCATGCTACAACTATCGCGAACACGATGGCCGTTGCCGCGAATCTCATGTAGTAGGTACGCGCGCCTGAAGTTGCCGCCTTTTCAGGGGTAAGCTCAAGGCAACGCCCTACAATCCTTAAAAGCCATGTCATATTGACGGCGGCTATCATCCAACCTACGGCAAAACCAGTTGCCAGCCGACTGCCGAGAAGCAAGCCGACAACAACGGCTATCGCGCCGCCCCAAATCGCCTTGAGCGCCCAGCCGCCCGCCGTTTTTGCGGTTCCGGGCTTGTTGTCATCGCCCTTTTCAGCGAGGTTATGAGACATACTTTTTCGTCTGCGTATGTATGTTCTTGAAGCCCGCCGCGACGCCGAAAAAGAGAAAGATTATCGTGAGCCACGGCTTTGTCGAAAAATACTTATCCAGATAGATGCCGATGATGAGGCCGATAAAGGTCGAGGCCACCATTGTAATGCCCATTGAGGCGAGCGTGGACACCCCCTTGAGCAGCCCGCTTGGGCCAATATCTTTTTCAGGCTCAGGCATGGCGCATTATAGCGGCCTTTCCTTTCTATATTTTTATCTGCCGATTTTTAACATACGGGCATGGTAAAGTCAATGGTTTTCCCATGGCGTGTCCAGCCAAAGTGATTCCGTCCTCTTTTTGGAGTAAAGGGGTTACGAGTCAAACGGCGGGCGATGGAGCGTGCATAGTTTGCAGACGTCTGGGTTTGCCTCGATGGACAGCTTGCAAATCGCGATGGTTATCTCCATGCCGGATACCGGGCAGATAAATGTCTCGTTGTTTTTTTCGTCGTCCATGTCTGTATCGTCCGTATGAGAATTCAAGTAATAATCCATGCGTCTTAGTCGTTGACTTGCGGGCAAAAACACATTAGACTTTATTCATTGACTGAGAGTCGCCGCGTTGCTGAAGGTACGATAACTTAACAAAGTTAACAATGTCAAGGAAAAAAATTAACAACGGCGCATCAGACCGTCGGAAGGCAAGCGTCGCAAGCAGGATAGGCATTGTACGCGGTAGGCTTAATCGTGTTGAATTTGCAGCCTTATTGAACGTGTCGCCCGCCTACATAACCATGATTGAGCAGGGTAAGAGATCTCCTGGCGCGTCATTAACCGAGTTAATATGCCTGAAGTTCAGCGTTAACAGGGAGTGGCTTATTTCAGGCAAGGGGCTTATGCCTTCGCAGGTCTCAGCGCGGGCACAATGGCCGCATGGCTCTGGTCTTGATGAAGGCATGTACGGCACGGTTGATGCCGTAGGCAATCAATACGCCAGGGCCGCAGAGCCGGTAATAGATTGGCGCGGCCTTGAGGCCGGGGACGGCACCCATGCGGGACATGAGCCGCAGGAGATGACTTCAGTCAACGTGTACAGGCTTGAGTTGTTAAAAGACCCGGATAATGAGCTCCTGCGCGCACCGGTTGATACGTTGATCGTTTCCGGGCTTATGGCAAAGGCTGGCCCGGTCGCCTTTAAGGTGTCGGATGCCGGCATGGGCGACACCATAAGAGACGGCGCGATAGCCGGGATACAGTACAGGAATCTGTCGCTCCGCGACGGCGCGATATATATCGTAAGGACCGCAAGCGGAAGCGTCATAGTGCGGCGCATATTCAAGGGCAATAATGCGTTGATTATGAGGCCCGACAATCCGCAGTTTCCGGAGCTTACGGCGGGGGCGGGAGATGTGACGATTATCGGCAGGGTAGCATGGGTAATGCAGGCATTGTAAGACGGGTATCGGTTATCGGCCTTGGAAGGGGGTATGCTGGATGAAGAGCGTTATAATGGCCGGCGGATTCGGCACAAGATTGAGGCCGCTTACCAACAACCTGCCGAAACCTATGGTGGCAATGGCCAACAGGCCGATGATCGTGCACATCATAGAGCTTTTGAAGAACCATTCGATTACAGATATTACCGCCCTTCTTTTTTTTCAGCCGGAGATGATAACCGCTCATCTCGGCAACGGGAAAGACCTTGGCGTTAACATTGATTACATAACGGCGAACGTAGACCTCGGAACCGCCGGAAGCGTGGGTCTTGCCATGAGGAGATGGGAAGGCGAGGACAAGACCACGCTCGTCATAAGCGGGGACGTGCTTACCGATATAGACATCAATAAGGCGCTTGAGTTTCACGGGAAGTCAAAGGCCATCGCCACCATCGTCCTGACCCGCGTTGACAACCCCCTGTCATTCGGCATAGTCATAACGGACAAGGACGGCAGGATCATTAGATTTCTTGAAAAACCGGGCTGGGGAGAGGTCTTCAGTGACACCATAAACACCGGTATCTATATACTTGAAAAAGAGGTGCTTGAGTACATCCCGCAGGACAAGGAGTTCGACTTCAGCAAGGATCTGTTCCCGCGCCTTCTTGCCGACGGCAAGCCGCTGTACGGCTATGTAACCGAGGGGTACTGGAAGGACGTCGGAAGCCTTGAGGAGTACCGCGCCGCCAACATGGACATCCTCTCCGGCCGCGTCAATGTCCGCATACCCGGGGAAAAGATAAACGACAGGCGGATATGGATAGACTCAGGTTCGAGGATAGACTTCACGGCAAAGCTTGAAGGAACGGTCATAATAGGCGATAACTGCTCAGTCGCCGCGGACGCGAGGATAGTAAACTCCATTATCGGCTCCGGCACGGTCGTGGAAGAGGGCGCAACCATCATTGATTCCGTCCTATGGGATAACGTCAAGGTGGGAAGGCTTGCCGTCATGCAGGAGAGCGTAGTAAGCTCTTCAACCGAGATCGGCATCGGGGCGCATCTTGCAGAGGGGGTCATCATCAGCGACCATTGCTCGATAGGGCGAGGGGCCACTATAAAGGCCAACGTAAAGGTATGGCCAAGAAAGACGGTTGAGGACGAGGCCACCCTTGCCTCAAGCCTTATATGGGGGGAGAAGTGGTCAAGGCATATCTTCTCCACTTATGGCGTAACCGGCCTTGCCAATATAGAGATAACCCCTGAGTTTGCGGCAAAGCTCGGCGCGGCTTACGGCGCGTCGCTCCCCAAGGGCTCGTTCGTGTCAACGAGCAGGGACGCGCATAAGACGTCAAGGATGATAAACAGGGCCGTGATGACCGGCATACTCTCATCCGGCGTAAACGTGTACGACTACGGCGTAACGCCCATGCCGGTCTGCCGGTTCCTTGCAAGGGGCGGCTTGGAGATAGGCGGGATACACACGCGCAGGTCGCCCTTCGAGTCTCAGGTGCTTGACATGAAGTTCTTTGACAACAAGGGGCTTGACCTGCATCCCGGTTATGAAAAGTCGGTTGAGCGGCTCTTTTTCAGGGAGGACTTCGCAAGGATGCCGATGGACGAGACCGGGGAGATGTCATTTCCCATACACGGCTTTGAGCGTTATCAGAACGGCTTCATGTCCACGGTAGACGCAGGGGTCATTAAAAAGGCGGCCTTCAAGCTCGTGCTCGACTACTCCTACGGCTCTTCATCGCGCATATTTCCGTCCATACTCGGGGCGCTGAACTGCGACGTAATCGCGCTCAACGCCAACCTCGACGGCTCAAAGACCACAAAAACCGCCGAGGAGTTTCAAAGGGCGCTCGACCAGCTTTCATCAATAGTCAGGTCATTGAAGGCCGACCTCGGCGTGCTCCTTGACGCCGGAGGGGAAAAGATATTTATCGTTGACGACACCGGCGAGATACTCGACGGCGACACCGCCCTGAACATGGTTACGCTCCTTGCGCTAAAGTGCCACAGGGACGACGTGAGGAAGGGGGCGGTGGCTGTGCCCGTCGTCGCCTCCCGCGCCATTGACAAGCTTGCCCAGATATACGGCTTTACCGTGAAGCGCACCAAGACGAGCGCGAGGGGACTGATGGAGGCCGCATCCGACGGCGAGACGCTCCTTGTGGGCGAGCCGACCGGAGGCTTCATATTTCCGCAGTTTCAGCCGAACTTCGACGGCATGTACGCGATAGTGAAGATATTGGAGATGCTTGCCCGGCAGCAGACGAAGCTGCATAGGCTCATAAGGGAGATGCCGCCGAGCATCATCGTGAAGGAGAAGGTTACGTGCCCGTTCGAGAACAAGGGCACGGTGATGAGGCGCCTGTCCGAGGACGTTGAGGGTCTTAGCACGATGGCCATTGACGGCATAAAGATAAACTTCGGAGAGGACTGGCTTGTGGCCTATCCGAGTCAGGATCAGCCCTACTTTCACATCATTGCCGAGGCCGCTACCGAGCGCGAGGCAATGTCGCTCGTAACGAGATACGTTGAGAAGATAAAGAAATGGCAGGTATGACATCGGTATGATGAAAACGCTTACGGTAGGGGCATTGGAGGTCAACTGCTACATCCTCTCTGATGATTCAAGCAAGGAGGCCGTTATAATAGACCCAGGGGCCGACGCCGAGGCAATAATGGACGTCGTGAAAAAAAACGGACTCAAGGTCAGGTGGGTCGTCAATACGCACGGACATTTTGATCACGTCGGGGCCGACGAGGTGCTCAGACAGCGGCTTGGGTGCCCCGTGGCCATACACGGCGAGGACGTGGACATGCTTTTAGAGGCGCATGAGCACGGCGTCATATTCGGCGTAAAGACCGAGGCGCAGCGCGCCCCTGACGTTATACTTGAAGACGGCTTTAAGCTAAGCGCGGGCAGTATCACGCTCAGGGTTATCCATACGCCGGGGCATACACGCGGCGGGGTTTGTCTCTATGACGAATCAGGCGGGCGGCTCTTTACCGGCGATACGCTCTTTGCCGGAAGCGTCGGCAGGACTGATCTGACCGGCGGCTCGTTCGCCGTAATAATGGATTCGATACGCAACAAGATACTGTTGCTTGGCCGCTCCGTTAAGGTCTATCCCGGACACGGCGACGCGACGACCATAGGCAAAGAGGAGAAGACGAATCCATATATAACCGGGGAGGCCGTCGGTTGATAATAAAGGATAAGAGGATAGTCTTGGGCGTTGCCGGCGCCATATCCGCGTACAAGGCGCTTGAGCTTGTCCGGCTGCTTGTCAAGGCCGAGGCTCTGGTTTGGCCCGTGATGACCCGCTCCGCAGGGGAGTTCATAACGCCTTTGAGCCTTTCAACGCTTGCGAAGAATCCGGTCTGTACCTCTCTTTTCGAACAGGGAAGCGGCTCTTCTATCGGCCATATCGAACTGGCGCAAAAGTCCGACCTCATCATCGTTGCCCCGGCAACGGCCAACGTCATCGGGAAGATAGCATCAGGCATTGCCGACGACCCGCTGACCACGATAATAATGGCCGCAGCATGCCCCGTGCTTATCGCGCCTTCCATGAACGATCGCATGTGGGAAAACCCCATTGTAAAGGGTAACGTCGAAAAGCTCATATCCATTGGCTATAAGTTCGTCGGCCCCGGCGAGGGTGCGCTTGCGTGCGGCAGCGTGGGCAGGGGCAGACTTGCCGGGGCAGATGAGATAGTCGAGGCCGCGCGCGAGGCCATGACGCAAAAGGACTTGAAGGGCGAAAAGGCGCTTGTTACGGCCGGGCCTACAAGAGAGGCCATAGACCCGGTGCGTTTCGTGTCCAACGCCTCGTCCGGCAGGATGGGCTATGCCCTTGCAAGGGCGGCCAAAAGAAGGGGCGCTGAGGTCGTGCTCATAAGCGGGCCCACATATTTGCCAATGCCCGCAGGTATAACCTACGTGCCCGTTGCAACCGCAGAGGAGATGAACGAGGCGGGGCTAAGGTACTTTCCGCAGTCCACTCTCGTGATAATGGCAGCGGCAATATCCGATTACAGGCCGAAAAAGAGCTATTCTCAAAAGGTCAAGAAGGACGCAAGCACGCTAAACGTGGAGCTTGAAAGGACACAGGACGTATTGAAGCAGATGGGCGGAAAAAAGAAAAATCAGTTCCTCGTCGGCTTCGCGCTGGAGACTGAAAACCTTGAGGAGAACGCAAGGAAGAAACTTAAAGACAAGAACCTCGACATGGTGGTTGCAAACGGGCCTGCGGGCCTTGCCGGCGCGACGAACGAGGTGCTTATAATCAACAGGGAGGGCGCTCTTGAACATGTGCCCTTTCTTGACAAGGACGAGATAGCGGACAGGATACTGGACAGGGTGGTAAGGCTCAAGTCGCGGTGAGGCAGCCCTGAATCAGAGTGCTACCTTGGCGAGTTCCGCGTCAAGCGCCTCTTCCCATGCGAGGCCGGCTTTTTTCATGCCCCTCAGACGTTTTCGCGCGGCGGAGGCAAAGGCAAGGCTCTGTCTGCCAATGGGGTCTTTTCTGAGGCACCGCGCCTTGAGCGGAGACTCAAGGAGTTCCATTATGGCGTCAAGAGAGTTGTTGAAGTACAACTCCCTTTCTTGTTTGTGAAGCGACCATCTTGACGCGGCGGAGAGCAGGTCGAGCATCCTGTGCCAGTGCTTCATCCTATGGATGCTCATGATGCTTGAGAATATGGTTTTATTCGTTCTAAAGGAGAGAGGGGCGTCTTCTATTGTCGCGTTCAGGAGGGCGTCGTTGTCGGATGCGGCCGTTGCCGCGATCCTTTTCGGCAGACGCCAGACACGTTTATCGGCCAAGGCGTCGAACCGCATCTCCCAGTAGACGTGCCTAAGAGTCCTTGCGGAGAACGAGCGAAGCATCCTTTCAGGGATGAAGTGATTGTGAGCCACGGTGTCGGCCGCAAGGTGAGCGAGATACCCGTAAGCAAACGCCCTTTGAGAGCCGGTCTTTGCGTTTTTCAGGAGGGCAAAACCGGCCTTCCAGTTATGGCAGTGTTTCAACTCCTCGACGAGGTTTTTGCCGACTATGATATCCGCGCTTATGTTGCCGTAAAGGAAGTCATAAGGGAAATGCTCCATGAGCGATCTGACCGGGGCTGAGACGGTTGAGGCGTTATTGAGCGCCGTGAGCGCGAGTTCGAGGTGCGTCGCCGGTCCCCACGCATGGGCAACATCCGGCATGACGAGCAGAACTACAAGAAGGACGACCGCTGTCAAGACCATAAAAATATGGTACAGCAAGGCCCTTGACATGTAAAGGCAAAAGGGTTCACGGTTCAGGGTTCATGGCAGTTATATGGACATTATCAGGGAATATAACGATATACTGTCAAGCCTCGTCGGCTCTCTTGAGCTTTTGCGTTCGTCAGGGGTGCACTTTATCCGGCGCGCCGGAGGCACTCAGGCCGCATTGCGCGCCGAGATAGCTTCTTGCACGCGGTGCGTGGACCGGGGCGACGGAAACAAGGTTTGGGGCGCTGGAGAGGCCGCATCAGGACTGGTCATCGTGTTGAGCGCGCCGTGCACTAAGCAAGAGGACATGCTCCTTGCAAATCTCCTTAAAAAATCAGCGCTTGACCGTGACAAGGTTTATGTAACATGCGCCTTCAAGTGCCCGGAGCAGGAGCACGGTGATCTTGAGGCGGCCTTAAAGCGCGTATCGCTCTGCAGGGGGTTTCTCTTACAAGAGCTTTCCGCTATCTCCTTTCGGGTCATAGTCGCCTTCGGCGAATGCGCTGGAAGGGCGCTGCTTGATGACGAGACCCTGAAATACGGAACTTTTTACGATTACAACGGCGCAAAACTCATGCTTACGCACGGCCTTGCCGCGCTCGACAAACAAAAGGAGCTCAGGAACGATACGTGGGCGCACATGCAGTCAGTCCTCAGGGAGATGGATGAATAAGGCGCACGATGAATCCATAGCCGCGTTTATCTCAACCCTGCCTTTCGGCTTCGCCTCAACCGCGATCTTAAAGATCGCCTTCACTCACAAGTCCTTCCTTAACGAGCCGAACGCCTTGGGGGCAGGGGCGATGGAGTGCAACGAAAGGCTGGAGTTCCTTGGGGACGCTATCCTGAGCGCGGCCATAAGCGAGACGCTTTATGAGAGGTTCCCCGCTTCCGACGAAGGCGAATTGACGCGCCTGCGCGCCCGGCTTGTAAACAGAAGGGTGCTTGCCGAGATGGCAAAAGCGATGGAGCTTGGCAAGTTCCTGCTGCTTGGCAAGGGCGAACGCGCATCCGGCGGCAGGGAGAACACGGCCATACTTGCGGGCGTGTTCGAGGCATTCATCGCCGCCGTGTATTTTGAGCGCGGGGCAGCGATGACGGCCTCGTATATCTCGTCCCTTTTCTCTGCGTTAATCGGGCAGGCGCAAAATGGCCACGGCCATTTCGATTATAAGCCCGCGCTGCAGGAGCTTTCTCAGAGGCTCTATAAGCAGGCGCCGAGGTATCTCCTTGTCAGCGAGACCGGCGCGTCCCATAAAAAGACCTTCGAGGTGGAGGTCGTGATAAACGGACTCCGACTAGGAAGGGGCAGCGCCGGGGCCAAGAAGGAGGCCGAACAGATAGCCGCAAAGGAGGCCCTTGCCGTGCTTAAAGACCGTGAACTGTGACCGTAGGGCAAGGCTCTCCCCCTGATAAGGGGGATTTAGGGGGTTAGCCTTGCGTTGTCTCGTCGTGGAGGTGCGTTATGCGGATACCGATAAGGATATATTACGAGGACACCGACTGCGGAGGCGTAGTCTACTACGCCAACTATCTGAGATACTTTGAGCGCGGCAGGACCGAGCTGTTAAGAGAGCAAGGGGCCTCGCTTTTAGACCTGCACGCCTCAGGCGTGATATTCGTGGTGCGAAGCGTGGAGGCGAGGTATATCGCGCCTGCGAGATATGACGACCTACTTATCCTCGATACGCGCCTCTCAGGCATGACTGGCGCAACATTAACGTTTGAACACGCGCTGATGAGGCAGGATAAGACGCTGGCGCGGGGCAGCGTAACGCTTGCGTCGGTGGGCAAGAACGGCAAGCCGAGGAGATTGCCTGAGGAGTTGAAGCGCTCCCTTAGCGTTCAGTCCTGATGCGCCGGGCGGCATCTATCCATTTTTCCGCTTGCCGATGCGCGGCGCAAGGGTTATGAGGTTTCTGCCGTCCTGTTTGGACTTGTACATGGCCGTGTCCGCCTGTTTTATCAGGTTGTCGCGTATCTCGTTGACGCTGCCGCTCTTCGCCACGTTCTCCATGAGAGAGGCGGCCCCGACCGAGCTTGTTATATGACCCTTGAGCATTATCGGTTTGGCGTTTGCGTGGAGCCTTTTCGTGAGGAAGGTGAAGTCCTGAATGGTCATCCTCAGCTTTTCCGCGTATTCGGCCGCCTCGTCAAGATTTAACCCCGGCAGTATCACGACGTACTCGTCCCCGCCGTAACGTACGCCTCTTGAATCCGCATTGGGCAGCGTATCTTTTATTATGCCGCCGACCTCGGTCAGTACCCGGCTTCCGGCAAGATGCCCGTAAGAGTCGTTGACCTCCTTGAACCTGTCCAGATCCATGAATATGAGGCTCAGATCAGTCCCGCGCTTAATGGAGCGCGCCGCTTCCTTTGTGAGCTGGCTGTAGAAGTACCTGTCGTTGTAAAGCGACGTGAGGTTGTCCTTTTTCGAGAGTATCTCAAAGGCCTTTGCGTCAAGGGCGTTCTGGATCAGGGTCGAGGTGTATTCGGCGAATATCTTGAGGAGCGACAGATCCTTTGGCGTGTAGTTTATATCAGAGAGCCTGTTGATCAACTCTATTACGCCGATGGTTTGGCCATTGAGCTTTATCGGCGCGCATATGATTGACTTCGTGCAGAACTTGGTCTTTTTATCGAGGCCGGGGTAGAAGCAGTTATCTTGCGACACTTCTTTGCTGATATACGGTCTGCCTGACCGGTATGTCCTGCCCGCTATGCCCTTGCTTGCGGGCAACGTGGTGTTGACGAGAGCGACAGATCCCTTGCCGAAACAGGCCACGAAGTAGAGCGCTTGGTGCGCCCTTCCTGACCTTTCTCCCATAGGCGCGTCAAGCAGTATGGAGCCTGACTCGGAGGGCACGAACCTGTTTGCCCAAAGGAGTATCTCCCTCAGCACGGCATTAAGGTCAACGTCCTCGGACTTGGATGAGACTATCTGCCTCTGGAGTATCCGCTCAAGGAGCGGCTGTCGCGCTATGTTTATACGCAATCGTCCACCTCTATATGAATCTTACGTCCATTACATGCGTCGAACATGATATGCACGGGTCGTAAGCCCTTACGAGTGTCTCTATCAGAGTCCGTATCTCCTCTTTCGGCTTGTCCATTATGAGCGGCACGAAGGCGCGCAGGTCGTCTTCGATTGACCTTAGATTCTGCGCCGTTGGTATGATGCACTCAGCGGCCTCGACAAAGCCGTCCCTGTTTATCCGGTACTCGTGGTAGAGCGTGCCGCGCGGGGCCTCGACGATGCCGATGCCTGTGCCCCACCCCTTCGGTTTTTTTAACGGCTCAGGCTTGAGTCCGGCCTCAAGCAGTTCGTCAATTGCCCGTATCGCGTCGCCGGTCATCTGAAAACATTCCACGAGTTGGGCTGTGTTGTTGTGAAATGGATTGAAGCACGGCACCCTCAATCCGGCCTTTTCAGCTATCGCCCTTGAGCGCTTTGAGAGCTGTCTCCAGTTGTTGTTGACCCTAGCGAGGGCGCCTACCATGAAGGTGCCTTTCGGACTTTTTGCCTGCTTTGCCGTTGAGTGGGGAACCGTGTACTCCCGAATCTTTTGCGTGTAGGTCTTGGCCGTAATATCGTAGCCAGCGCTTGAGCACGGCTCTCCGGCATAAGCGCCGTACTCTCCGCGCGCCTTCAATGACACGAAGTCGCGCCTTTTCTCGAATTCCGGCACGTGAACCTTTGAGAGCAGCTCATAAGTGAACTCAAGGTCGTCAAAGGAGGATTCAAGGCTGGAGCGGAGTTTTTTAAGCGCGCTGGCGGTTGGAAGGTGCACCACGCCTCCGGGGAAGAGTGATATCGGGTGGATGTGCCTGCCCGCCACGACGGCGCATATCTCGTTGGCAAGCCTCTTGAGTTCAAGCCCCTTCCTTGCTATCTCAGGATGGGTCTTCAATATCGGCACTATCGAGCCTTCGCCGAGAAAGTCCGGGAACACGAGAAAATACAGATGCAGTATGTGGCTTTGAAGCATCTCGCCGACAAAGGCGAGTTTTCTTAATAAGGTCGCTTGTTTTGAGATGCGGATGCCCATTGCCGATTCTATGGCCTTGAGAGATGCCGACGTATGGCTCACCGCGCAGATGCCGCAGATGCGTGACATGATGTGATGCGCCTCGTCGTATTTCCTGCCACGCAGCATCATCTCAAAAAAACGCGGGGACTCGATTATCTCAAGTTTGACAGCCTTGACCACGCCCTTTTTTACGTCAATGACCACGTTGCCGTGCCCCTCGACGCGGGTTATTTCATGTATCTTTATGTGGAGGTCTTTTTTCATTTAAAGATTGCTATTTTTCCCGACCATTACGTTACGGGCGTCAGGGCGAAAATAAACTTGTCCTCGCGTGTATTTAGCTGGGAAATGCTCACATATTAACTATATGCTGCGCTTTTTATTTTCGCCCTTCCCTACCTTTTTTGAAAAAAGGTAGGCCCCCCGATTAAAACATTCGAGGGCAGGCTCCAAACTTTAATAGGGAACAAACACCAAGGCTGACCCCCGATAGAAACATTCGGGGGCAGGCTTATACTACTATTGCCCGCGCGGCAAGCACCCTCGGAAAAACTATCTAATTTTTAGAGACGGTCTTTGTTTGGTGAGCGCCGTAGAGGCTCAATGCCAGAGTTACCTCATCGGCGCTAAGGCCGTGCCTTAGAAGCGTCTCTTTGTGCGCCGGGGTGTTCGGGTCGCTAACCTGTCCCCTGCATCCCCAGCATACGCATCCGTAAGTAACGCAGACCGCGTCGCATCCGGCCCTTGTTATCGGGCCGAGGCATGTCTTGCCCTTTTCGAAGACGCAGATATTCCCGGCTATCTTGCAGTCAACGCACACCGGGTGGTTGGCGATACACGGGACGCTTCCCATGAGTAGGGAGGTCAGGACCGACAGGAACTCTTTTTTGGGTATGGGGCAGCCGTGTATATAATAGTCAACCGGGATTATCGAATCAATGGGTCTTGCAGGTATGGTTTCAAAGGCCTTAAACTTCAGGCCGTCTTGCCCGTAGACCTCTTTCCTTATATAGTCCATAGAAAAGCGGTTTTTAAGGCAGTTAAGCCCGCCAATCGCGGAGCACGCGCCAAGGGCAACGACTACCTTTGCCTTTTCGCGTATCTTTTTAACTTTTTTTATCTCCTCTCTCCTGCTGACCGAGCCTTCGATAAAGGCCACTTGATAGTCCTCGCTTCGCTCGGTCATGGCCTCGCGGAAGTTGACTATCTCGATATGTTCGAGTATTGACGGCAGCTCATCTTCGCAGCTTAATATGGTGAGCTGGCATCCCTCGCAGCAGGTGAACGAGAAAAAAGCCGCCTTTGGTCTGATGGTCATGGATTGGCTCGTAACCGTTAAATATTTTTAAGGCAGCCTTAATACTGAACGCCGGTTCAATAGCGAAGTGCAACACTTGGGAAAGCAGAGAGGAAGGTGCTAT
>JBBTCG010000225.1:0-2194 GCA_038043305.1 Deltaproteobacteria bacterium
CACCCTCGGAAAAATCTTCTAATTTTTAGAGGCAGCCTAAAACTATTATGGGGGCAATGCATAAAACTTAATCGTCGCTGCCTTAAATTTCCGCATATTATTCCCGCCAAGGTACATAATCCAGCCTTATACGCACAAGTTGTCACGCGGGCGTAAGGGGTATCCGCCAGCCGGAATCGTCCTTGCCCTATTGGTTTTTCTTTTGCTTACTTTTCTTTTTTCCTAAAAAGAAAAGCAAGTGGCATTGTATTTGCAAAAATACCGTCATGTCATGTGCAATATCGCAATAGTTGACGACAGCTCAATCGAAAGGTTCGTACTTAAAAGGCTCCTTGAGGGATGCGGGCATCAGGTCGTTGCCGAGGGCGCAGACGGCTTTGACGCCGTGAGGATATGTGCTGCGGCAAGGCCTGAGATTGTAATGCTTGACGTGAGGATGCCGAGAAAGGACGGGCTTGCCGCGGCCATTGAAATAAACAGCCTTGGCGCAACGGCCTGTATGCTCCTTACCGCAAGCGCGGACGACGATACCGTGAGGGCAGCTACAGAGGCCGGGGTCATGGGTTATCTTGTAAAGCCGATAAGGCTCGAGGAGTTAAACCCCGCAATCGCCCTTGCAATGGCGCGGTTTGCGGAGTTTAAGGCGCTTAAAGAAGAGAACGCGGAGCTAAAGGCCGCGCTTGCCGCAAGAAAGGTCATTGAAAAGGCAAAGGGCATTCTCATGGAAAAGGAGAAGCTCACAGAGCACGAGGCGTTTGCCCGCATCCGCACCATGAGCATGGAAAAAAGGCTTCCGATGTCGCAGGTGGCTGATTCGATTATAATCGTGTTCGGAAGCGCAAAGCCCTAATCGGTTATCAGTTATCGGTTAAAGGAGATATAAGTCGTGTCTAACGTACTTGTTATCCAGCATGTGCAAAGCGAAGGGCTTGGCCTGATCGCCCCGCTTTTGCGTTCAAGGGGCTTGGGGCATCATACCGTCCGCGTATATAAAGGCGAGCGCATACCAACAGGCATTGCGGGATACTCGGCGCTTATAGTCCTTGGCGGGCCAATGGGCGTATATGATGACCACGTATATCCTTTCATAAAGGCCGAACTCAGGCTTATACGGTCCGCGCTTGCCAAGCGTCGTCCCGTGCTTGGCGTCTGCCTTGGGGCGCAGCTCCTTGCAAAGGCCGCCGGTGCTCAGGTCTACAGGGGAGAGGCAAAGGAGATAGGCTGGTTTAACGTGTCGCTGACCGCGCAAGGGAAGGACGACAAACTGCTCCTTGGCCTGCCGGACACCTTTACCGTCTTTCAGTGGCACGGCGATACGTTTACCACGCCGTCGTGTGCAACGAACCTTGCAGGCTCCGAGCTGTTTGAGTGTCAGCTTATCAGGGTTGGGGCAAACGCCTACGGCATCCAGTTCCACCTTGAGGTTACAGTGCCCATGATAAAGGAGTGGCTTGCAATAAATGCAAAAGAGGTTCAATCCGTCAAGGGCGCCGACCATAATTGGCCTGATAGGATTATAAAAGAAGCCGCCATGAATATGGAGCAACTTCATAGGAATTGCAGGGCCGTGCTCACGAGGTTTTTAAGACAGGTTTGTCGTTGAAAGGGCAAGGCTCATAAACTACGTCTTTCACGGTCACGGTCACGGTTCACGGCCTTTCCGGCCTTATTTTTAATCAGCAGGTGATTATCTGAAAGGCAGTTTTGGCTGGTTGAGCGTGTAAAAAGGCGTATTTGGCGGTATTCAGCCGTCTGGCACGGCTGTTGCAACTTACAATCCAACCAAGGCCTTAAAATAAACCGTACCAACAGGAGGAGAGAGGATGAAGAGGATTCTTAAAACAGCGGCGCTTGTGATGGGCTTAACGCTTGCGCTCTACTCAGGCAGTGCGCTGGCGGCAGAGGTTACAGTAACGCTCCCGGACGCGCTCAAGGAGACCAAGGTAAACGGATTCGTATCAACGGGCTACAACTACAACTTCAACGAGCCGCACTCAAGGGCAATAAACTACAGGCCCTTTAACAATCGTTCGGACAGCTTTACGGTGGAGACGGCTGAGCTTGCCTTTCATCAGGACGCGGGCAATGTCGGCACCACGGGTTATATGCTCGACGTCTACTTCGGCACCACCACGCCGACGGCCATTGCCTCAACCGGCACGAGCACGACCGATGACATTGACATAAAGCAGGC
>JBBTCG010000226.1:0-12604 GCA_038043305.1 Deltaproteobacteria bacterium
AAGCGGCTGTTCCGTGGCGAGTACAAGGAGCAGGTGAGACATGCGCATGACCTTGAGCGCCTCGGTTTGCGGTATGAACTCCTCCACTTTAACGATTGATTCAAGGCCGTATTCCCGCGCCACTTCAACGGTCGGTCTGCCATTCATGTGTTTGCAGTTGCCGATTAGTTTCACGGCAATATCAGCGGCTTCGAGTTTTCCTTCGATAAGCAGTTCGCTTATCGCCTTGAACACCGGAACAGGGTTGCGTGTTTGATAGATGGTGCCGAGATAGGTGATGGTGAAGAGGACGTATTTCGGAAGGCCGGTCAACTCCCTGAATTTGTCCGTATCAATCCCGTTGGGTAAATGCACGAAAAAATCATCCGGCTTTTCAGGGTATCTCCGCGCCATATTGCTTCTTAGCGGCATTGAGGTGGCCAGTACCCTGTCGGCGTTTTTTACTACCATCCTTTCCATCCAGCGCTCAATGGAGTCGGACAGGCCGCTTCTTATGGCCTGAGGCTTCGTGTAAACGTCCTCAAGCCACGGGTCCCGGAAGTCTGCCACCCAGCGCACACGCGTGATTTTTTTAACGATAAGGCCGACAAGGTGCGTTGAGTGCGGCGGGGATGACGTCATAACGCAGTCAACGCGGCGCTGGCGCAGGAGTTTTATCGCCTTGAAGGCCGTTGGCAAGACCCAGTTACGATGTTCGTCAGGCAGGAGGATAAGCGATATGAAGACCCTTTTCAGTGTCCCGCCGAAGCCCTCTCGCTTTGCGCAGCTTTCATTTGCCGACGGCCTCAGCGCATAGTTGTCTTTGAGTTCGGCAACGCTGATCTTTTTTCCGCTCAACGCGCCTGACAGCGTTGCCTTGAGTTTGAGGTATATATCCCTAAGCCCCGCTGTTTTGGCGGTTTTGAATATCTCGACGCCTTCGATGTCCTTGAGCCGCGCCGCGTCAGAGGCTTCGCGGTGAGCGTCTCTTACCGTAAGCACTGAGACGGCCCAGCCGAATTTGGGGAGGTGTTTTGCGAAACGCGCAAGGCGGAGTCCACCAACGGCGTTGTCAGGCGGGAAGTGGTACGAGATGACGAGCAGTCTTTTCATCAACCGTGGACTCTGTACTCCATGTTCCGCTTGATTGCCATGTTGAGAAGCAGCGCGTCCGCGTAGAACTTGGCGGCCCAGTTGAGCATCTGGAACGTGCCGTACCCGCCGTTGAACGGGTAGGAGCCTTTTATCCCGCCCCTTATTCCGGGGTCTGAATCAACGCAGTTTTGCGTCGTCTTTATGAAGTTAATGAGTTTTTGCGCTGCCAGCGCGTATCGCGCGTCAGAGGTGCGCTGGTGGAGCCTCAAAAGTATTATTGCAAGCTGAGCGTTGCCGGTAAGACAGCTCCAGCCAACGGTTCCTTTCCAGTGTTTGTCCAATCTTCCCGGCGGGAAGGCGTTTTCCTCTACGACAACGAGCAGGTTATCAGCCGCAGTCTTTGCGGCGGCAATGAAACCTTCATTATTCAGGAGCAGCCCGGTCTCCAGCACGCCGCGGAGTGCGTAGCAGATGGTGTGCAAAAGCGGCATGTCCGGGTCATAGAGGCAGTTGTTGGCGAACCAGCCGTTTGGCTGTTGGAACTTCAGGTTATAAAGGATGTTTTTCTCCGCCGAGCGAATGAAGCCGTCGTTGCCGCTGGAGGAGCCGAGAAGGGCCATTGACCACGCGACGCGGGTGTGGTAGACTGTGCTATCCTTGCGTGCAAAATCGTAACGGGCATCCTCATGGTAACATCCGTCTTTGTCCTGTACGGATAGGAGATAGTCGCCGGCCCTGTTGCCCGCATCCAGATATTTTATGTTTTTCGTTTCCTCATAAGCCCTTGCCCATCCGAAGATGACCTGCCCGGTGCAGAATACGGACGGGATTGGGTCTTCCGGGTTTATCGCTCCTCCCCTGACCGCGCCGTTTTTCATCTGTATGCCTGTTTCCCAATCGGCCATTCGCGCGGCACGGTCTGCGAGCACTGAGTCTCTCAAGAGGCGCGCCGCCTCGAAAAAGGTCGGGATGATGTAGCCGGTTGTTTCAGGATAGGGCGGCTGCCAGCCCTTGCCGTTGAAGTATTTGTTCCATGCCGCGCTGTAGCCGCGGGCGACCCCGCCTTCCGTATAGGCATCCTGTGCGCGTTTGATCCATCCGAGGGTTTCTTTAAGGTGATGCGCCTCGTCATGTTGCGGAAATTTTCCCTCGCGCTCCAACTCGGCCCATGCCTCTTTGTTGTATGCCCGGCTGGTCTTGACCAGATATTCGATTTTTTTAGCGGCCTTGCGTATCATAGATACTCCGCGGCTTCCTTAGTCCGCAAAACAATCGGCGCCTGCGCTGTTGTTCGGTTTGTCAACGTAGGTGATGACCTCGTTCACGGCCACCCTCGCCGTCGTTGAAGGCACCTCCGCCGGGTATCCGAGCATCACGGCGCAGTATATCATATAGTGCGCCGGTATATTCAGCTCCGATTTGAGTTTCGCCTGATTTACTGATTCGCTGTGGTACATGAGGCACGTGCCCAAACCCAATGCGTGCGCGGCAAGCACGAGGTTTTGCAGGGCGAAACCAGCGTCGAGGGCAGGGGCGTAGATTTCCGGATACATGCGCTCGTCAATGGCAAGGTATATCCTGACCGGCGCCTTTTCCAGCATGCTTTTATTGGTGCTGTCGCCTTCAACGACCTTGTCCATGCCGGATTCAATAATGAAGAACCGCCATGTCATTCGGTTGCATGAGCTTGGGGCGTATGTTGCGGCTCTGACCATTTTTTCAATCTTGTCCCGTTCAACCGGTTTTTTCTTCCAAAACCTGACGCTCTTTCTGCCTTCGATGATCTCGAACAGATCAGTTGAGTCAATCTTCGGATAGTCCACGTCGTCCGGCACCGGCTCAATGAGCTTGCCGCCGCCTGCGCTCCATTTGTCATATTGTTTAAGAACGTCCCTTGCCCACAGTTTGTCAGGCCCCTCGGCGTATCCGCGCCTTTGCCATTCCTCAAGGGCGGCCGAGAGGATGCGTTTTTTTTCCATGCCGCGTCCGGAAGGGCCGGCCTCGCATCTTACGGCCTTGTCAAGGGCGTGAGAAAAATATCGTATGAGCTGGCCAAGTTGATCTTTGTCCATCTCCTTAGCGGTCTTTCTCATAGTGGCCGCGTAGATCATCTTCTGGCTCGATTCACTCACGTCCTTTTTAAGGAACGCCATGACTCTCACCAGAACTCTAAACATCATGTCTTTTGCCGTCATTTGAAAACCTCTGATTGGTCTATATTTGCTTTTCGATTTCCTGAATAGCCGATAGAGCGGAGGCGCGCAACTCCGCCGGGGCATAATGGTCGTCAAACGGGATTAAGGTGTGAGTCATAGAGACGGAGCCGCTTTTGCGCGCGGCCTTCCGCCAGCGGTCATTCACAAACTCAAGATAGAGCGCCTTCCCCTTGCTTGATCCAAGTTTTTTGACCTCTCCGGCGGTTTCGCCTTTTGCAACAAGCAGCATGAAGCCGGACTCTCCATCCCTGAACGTGAGAACGCCCGGCATGGACGAGAGCTTCGCCCCGGCCCATGCCCTTACGGTGTAGAAGGGCGCGGCGCCGCGTTTTAGCTCGAACGTGTCGTTAAAATGGATGAAGGAATCGGTAACGATTATGGTTCTGCTGAAGGGCAGTCCGGTGCTTGTTACAAGCGATTCAGGGGTCATCTCTCCGAACAGCCCAAAGCGGCTTTTTATGGCGTTTGAGAGAAGGAGCTTCATTGGCATAAGTCCATTTCTTTTTACGGCTGTGAATCGTCCGGTGGTCTTGATTATCAGCGTCCCGCTTTCCATTTCCGAAACTGAAGTCTCCGTTACATCGAGTGGCATATAATATTGCGACGAGTCCTTCATGGCCGGGATGAATCCGGCATGAAGGGGGTTATAGTCTTCTAAGCGGCTCCACCCCTTCATCTCTCCGACAAGCGAGCGAAGCGTTTTTGCTTGCGGTTTCGGATATGTAAACGGTATTGACGGCAGAATGTCGTTGCCGTTGAATTTCAAGAACAGCGGGGTAAGCGCCGTAAACCTTGGGTCAAGGGAATACTGCTCATAGTGGTTATGTCCTTTGAGATTGAACGCCGTGCTTAAAGACGCGCGCTTCCTGATGAGAAAGCCCGAGTTCTTCATGTAATGCATCTCGCCGGCGCGCTGCTCTTCAGGCAATGGAGCGTCCTTTATCACCGCGGACAAAAGCAGCATCGTCATCATGAAGGCGTTGTATACGGTAACGTACATGTAGTTGTCAAAGCCGCATCTGTCTCCCTCAAAGGGATTTGGCGCTATGTACAGGTGTCCGTCCTTCGCTGATAAGGAGGTGGCGAAGCGGTACAGGCTGCGCTCAAAGCGCTTGAATCTCCTTGCGCTCGGCGCGTCTCCAAGCAGGTTGGCCGCGGCGCGCAGCGCAAGTACGGCGCAGGCGTATCCGTACAGCGCGTTATTGGTCCTCCCGTAGTAGAATGCCTCGCCGTCATTGGCCGTGAGGTTCACAAGGCACTCAAGGCCGGCAAGCGCCCTGTCAAGGATGCGTTGTTCGCCGCTTATGATCCCGTATAACAGAGTTATCAAAGTTATCTTGGAATGATAGGCAAGCGACGGGATGCCTCTTGGGTCGCAAAGAGCGCGCGGAAAGTCGTAGAAGACGCCGTCATCCATCTGCCATTTAAGCGTATGCTCCATAAAGAAAGCCGCCTGTTCGGCGTCAAGCGCATCCTCGGTTATCTTGAACCTGATGAGGTGGTTTAAGGAACGCAACGCGACGAAGTTGTTGCCGTAAGTGCCGGACGGGTTCAAGTCCGCATGATGCCGCATATCCTTGACGTATCCGGCGAGGGCGTCGCTAAGTTCCCCTGAGCCGCTCTCATGGCAGCTTGTAAGGGCATACGCGATAAGAAGGGGGAAGTTGCTGAAGTCAACGCCCGCCTTTCTTTTTTCGATTGGCACGCTAAGGTAATACCTCATTGCGCCAAGCGCCCTGTCAATGTATTCATGTTTTTCTGGGTTCAGGATATGGAGCATGGCCCCGGCAAGCGTCATGTTGGCGTGATGATACTGCGCGTCAAGCGGCTTGGGAACGTCGGAAATATTCCTGTCAATAATCGCGCCGTCGGGCCTTTGCTGTGATGCAAGAAATGAAAATATCGTGGAGGCGCTCTTATAGTATGGCGTTGAAAGGATGTCGCCTGAGTCTGTGTTAAATGAGACGCCGCGCATAATGCGCGGCCATATTCCGAATGAAACGTGGTCGGTCATTGAGCCGTCGGCTGCTCCTCAACCCTGTAGAGCGTCGCATAAGCGTTCTTCCACAGTTTCTTCCAGTTGGCAGGCGGATTTGTGGCGAACTCAGGCTCCTTGTACCCGTAATCGCGTGTAAGCCACATGCTTACGTTGACCTTGAGCCAGTCCATGCGGAAGGCGTCAACGAGGACGAGGCTGTTGACGGGCACGTCGGTCGTCTTCATGTCCTCGAAGTTCACTACGTTGGATTTGGCGGGATACCCCCAGAAGAACTCAAGGCTCTTTGCCGCCAGCGGGTCTGTGTAGACCGTATCCGACGGCTTGATCAGTTTTACGGCGTTCTTCAATTCATAAGCCGGTCTTGAGCGCTCCATGCCTCTTAACGTATAGAATGTGAAATATCCGCATATCGCTATAATGATGAGCGTAACCGTAAGCCCCCAAAAGAGGCGCTCCCTTGTCGCGTCCGTCCCTATCCCATCCCCTGAGCCGGGAAATAGTTTAACGATAAGCCCGGCGGTAAGGAGCGTCGCCGGGAGCATTATCTGATGCAGATACCGTTCAAGCAGCACGAGCGGCGTGTATGACGCGAAGGAGCAGGTGAAGAAGTTGTACATCAATATCAGCGTTATGAGCCAGAGCGCAGGGGCAACGAATCTCCTGTCCCTCCAGTACAGGCCGTATGCGGACGCGATAAGGCCGATAAAGGGCAGGTAAAGATACCTGTCGTTAAACAATATAGTCGTGGGGCCGCTCAGGAACAGCCGCTTGACAAGCGCTTTTGCGTGGCTTGCCCCGACCGGCCAGCCGAACCTTGACCCTTCGTAGAAGAGGTATGCCTTTGTCTGCATGAAGCTTCTTTCGTTCTCATGCATCCTCAGCATGAAGTCCCCCCTGATGTAATGGTAAACGGCCATTTCGCTTAAAAGCACCGCGATGGATGCGGCCGCAACGCCTATCCATAACGGCAGGTAAGACCTGAACCCCTTTCTGAATGACAAGAGCATCATTATACCGGTGAACGGGACAAGATAGGCTATGGACTCCTTTGAAAGCCACGACAGGCCGAATAAAAGCCCGGCAATCCCGCCGCCGATGAAAAGACGCGAGCCAGAGAGATGTCTGTCCGAGTACATAAGCCAGAGTATGACGGCGATGCCGGCCGAGCCGTAGAAACTTGCTATGATGTCGGGCAGGAACGATGTTGCGTACCAAACGTCAACCGGAAATATTGCCCATAAGAGCGCGGCAATCAGACCGGCGCGGCCTCCGAACAACAGGCGGCCGGTAAGATACGCGAGCGGTATGCCGGCCAGCGACGATAAAAACGGATAAACCATGAGCGACATTTCATTTATGCCGTTCAGCCGGAAGATTACGGCGAGCGGCGCGATAAGCCCCATCCTGTAGGGCAGATGCGCCGGCGCGTTGAAGCGGCTTATGTAATTATCCTGAACGAAGGAGGTGAAATTGCCGTTTGCCAGCGCGTTTGCAAGACGCGCATATTCCGCGTCGTCGGCTCCCCACAAGCCGTGCATACAGTATAGGCGCACAGCGGCGCCGAGCGCGATTATCGCGCCAAGGATAAACCATTGCAGCCATGAGCCGTCTTTGTTCGTACTGGTTTTGAAGTTCACCAGTTTTGCCTTTCCAGACTATTGTCTTTGGCGTGATGTTGAAAGAATTGCGTCATGATGAGAAGGAAAAGATTACGATATTCCTGAGTTTCAGATGTCCGCCGGTTTCTTTGTCCTGACCGCCTCGGCCGTTTTAAGCGAGGTGTTCCTGTTGCCGAGGAGGTTGGCGAAGATGCTCTGGTATGCCTCGCAGGGCGTCCAGCACTGCGGGCAGTTGTACTCCCAGATGGCCTTTTGGAGCTTTACGGCGCGCTCGCCGTTCCATACGGCGGACAGGTCCAAGCCGGTCTCCCTGATACTCCCCGCCTTTGCGTTGTACATGGCGCACGGATAGACGTTGCCGCATGGGTCGAGAAAGCATGAGGCCCTTAGCGCTTGACAGCGCATAGGCGTTACGCTCGTCGTCAGATATTTTTTGACGGATTTCAGGTAGCGTTGCTCCGTTATCTCGAATGGATTGAGAGGCGCTCCGCGCGCCCTGCGATACTCCTCCACCTCGTTGATGACCCGCGCAATATCCTTGTCAACGATGCCGGCCCCGGCGTTGCCGTAGTAGTGCGCGGACTCGTGCGCTATGTTTATATGAAAGTCGGTGGGTCTAAGCCAGGGACACTCCTTTTTTGCGGCCGCATACGCCTTTGCGTACTCGCCCGCGTTGTAGGACGAGAGCGTCATGCCGAGGAATACGTTGACACCGGGTATTGCGCGAAGCCGTTTGTATGTTTCGATCTGCCTCTTCCATCCGCCCTTTTGTCCGCGCACGAAGTCGTTTACCGCCTCATCGCCGTCCGTGGAGCAGCTTATGACGAGCCTCGGAGGCCGCATCTTCATTATTTCCTGAACGCCGCTTACGATCTTATCGGTCATGTAGCCGTTGGTGGGGAAGTGGAGCAGCACAAGGTCAGGACAGTTTTGAATGGCGGCGCGGACTATCTCCGTAAAGTCCTTTCTCAGCCACACCTCGCCGCCGGTGAAGTCAATCCAGTTAAATTTGTTCGATTTGCGGAAGAACTCCTTTATCTCGTCAAGCGTAAGCTCATCTTTTGTATCCTTTTGCCAGATGTTGCACGTCTTACACGTGTAGTTGCAACGATAGGTGACGGCAAAGGTGAGCTTATAGGGAAACGCAAGCCTTGCAAAGTTCGACGATATTATGTTTTTGAAGAGGCTGATATATGCGCTCATGCCGCTCACAACTACCTTTCATTTGGTGGTTAAAGCCGCGCGCCTTGCTTTGCTTGACGCGGCCTTTGTTTTCGACAAGGCCGCTATAATTTTTGCAAGTTCCTTGATCCGTCCGGCCATGTAAGCTCTGTTTTCCTCTGCCCATGCCTTTGCCTTTAATGACATCAGACGAGGTTTTTAAGAAAGCTGTAAATGTACCGGAACCACACCCTGCGCAACCTGATCGTGGACGTGCCGTGGGTGCGGGCGTATTCATGCGTAGGTACTTCGTCTACGCGAAAGCCTTTCTTGAGGCACTTCATGGTCATTTCTTGTTCTATGGTCGTGATGTTTTCAGTAAGCCCTAAAGACCGGATGACGTCCGTGCGTATGGCCCTGAAGCCGTTTTGTGAATCGGTAAGGGTCTGCTTCCAGCGCATGTTTATGCCGATGAGGATAAGGTCGCTTCCAACGAGGCGCATGAGCTTTTCGATGTCGCCGTGAAGCTCGTCGCTCCCGCCCCTGCCGCGCGAGCCTATGACAAGGTCCGCCTCGCCGCGCTTTATCGGCTCAACAAGGCGCGGTATGTCGGCCGGATCGTGCGAGCCGTCCGCGTCGAGAAAAACCACCACGTCGTAGTTTGCGGCCTCAGCGCCGACCCTTATGGCGTCTCCCTTGCCCTTCTTATTGTCAAGGACCACCCGTGCGCCGTGCTGTTTGGCCACCTCGATAGTCTTGTCCTTCGAGTGCCCGTCCACCACGACTATCTCGTTGCAGTGAGGCTTCGTGCGCTCGATTATGCCGCCGATGGACGGCTCCTCGTTTCTCGCCGGTATCACGGCGGTTACGCCTTTTAATAATTTGAGATCGTTTACGCTGGTTGAAGTCATTGGTATGTCCTCCGTGATTGTCTGTTGAAGAGGTTTGGCGTTCTATTCAAAGGCTGAGGCGCCGGTTAGTTTTATATAAGGCGGGCAATCAAAGGATTGAGTGTCAAGGGACGCCTTGAAGCAGGTGTCGCTCAACTTGTTGAGCCCGAGTTTGGAGTAGATGTCCACGGCAGGTTTGTTTTTGGGCGTGGGCAGGTATTCGCCGGTGATAGTTTTTGCCCCCATTGCCCTTGCCTTATCAGCGATTATCGCCATCATGGCTGATTCGATGTTTCGTCCGATGACGCGGCAGCTTAACAGAAAAGAGTCTATCAGGCAGTCGTGGTCCGTGAATTTGAGTATGAAGACGCCGACTATGCCGTTGTCGCCGAAGCGGTCTTTTGAAGCGACGGAATAGACGCATGAGGCGGCCGAGTCCATGAAGGATTGTATCTGAGCCTCAGTATACCTTCTGGTGGTAAGGTTTAACTGGTTGGTCTTTTGCGTAAGCTGGGCTATCCGGGAGATCGAAAAGCCGTTTGCAGGCTCAATCGTTGCCTCGATGCAAAGCCCTGCAAGAAAATCATCAAGGCTTGCCGTGGATTTTTCAAACTCCTTCCTTTCGATCTGCGCCCTGTACATTCCGCTCTTTTTTCTGTCCTCATCCGTCAGGGTGATGTTTTCGACGCAGGGGAGGGCGTTAAGGACGTCGGGGATGAGGTACGGCTTAGGCGGCAGATGCACTACGCTCACCTCAGGGCATCGGTCCCTGACAAGGGCGCATTCAGCCGAGCTGTCGTCAATGAAGATCATGCTGTCAAGTCCGATGTTAAGCTCAGAGGCTATCTCTCTCATGTTGGAGACCTTGTCGTTCCAGTTTATCCTCATTGCCGCGAAGTGATGTTTTCTGAGCGCCATGTACGGATGCTTTTCTATGATTTCCATCGCGTCCTGTTCGTTGTTCTTGCTGTTTACGGCAAGTATCAGTCCGCGGTTTACAAGCCTTAAAAGCCCCTTTTGAAAGTCGCGGTAACAAGAGCCTGGATAGTCGTGTCCGAGTTTTACGCCGTCAATGCCGTCCTCTCCGGCGATGCCGCCCCATAGCGTGTTGTCGAGGTCGAGAACGATGCATTTTTTGACGCGGCCGGACGCGCTCAGGATATGGTTTGCGATGTCCGCGCCTATATGAACGAATGCCGATTGCCTGTACGGGCTTCTTGAGGTGTACCACAGTTTCGCGTCAAGGAAGGTCTCCCAGCCCTTGCGTCTGATGAGTCCGTCGAACTCCCAGATAAAGGCGTTTTTCATCGAACCGAGCCTTGAGGCCAGAGTCTTGTTGAACCTGTCCACGAGATACCTCTGGCCGCTTTCATGCTGCGCGTCATGGATGCCGAAGTATGGGGTTGAGAGGTTCATGTTCTGGACGACAATCTGGCAAGGCGCTCGATTCCCGGCCGTCTCCACGAGATCGGCAAGTGAATTTGCAGCGGTGTCAACGGCCTCTTCCCATTCCTTTCCGGACTTGTCTCCGAAGCCGTCAATAAAATCAGGCATAAGCTCTTCAAGCCTTGTAAGGAGCAACACGACGTTGGGCTTGAAGGCGTACAACGCGCTCCGTTCGTCAAGTATTTCCTGCGCGTACCCTCCGAAGTCGCCGAAGAGCATCTCCGGCTTGTATCCGTTGACCATGAGCCTGAGCTTCAGCACAGGCTCCAAAAGCTCGGCGGTATAACTCCTGAGCACCGCGATGCGAAGCAAGGTCAGGCCGGAAAGCTCCGCCTCCTCCACGGCTGATGTCTGGCGCAGGTAGTCGTTGAAGGTGTAGTTGTCAATTTCAGCGGCTATTTCCTTGAGCGTTTTCAGCATTCCTCTATCGGCGGGCAGACTATATTATCCAGCACGACGTGCCCGACACCCCACGAAAGGCCAACGCCGAACCCTGAGATGACGGAGCGAACGCCCTTCTTGCCGACAAACGACGTCCGGTTATGAACAATGGTGAGCGGTATGGATGCGGAGCCGGTGTTGCCGAATACGCCTATGCTGTATAAGACCTTTTCAGCCGGGAATTTAAGCTTCCTTGCGATCTTGTCGTTCATGAACTTGTTTGCCTGATGCAGTATAAGGTAGTCCGTCTCATCAGGCTTGATCCCCTCGGCGTCCATGAAACCCTGTATAGTGTTGACCACGTCGGTTGAGGAAAATTTGAATATCTCCATGCCGTCCATGTACAGGTTGTCGTCAGCGCGCACGCCGCCATCCGGCCTCTGTCTCAGCTCGCGTGTGGCATCCGTGGATGGCGTGCGAAAGCCTCCGGCAGGGACGTACAGGCTCTTGAACCTGCTGCCGTCGGTTTTAAGCTCCATCCTGATTGCGTCTCCCTCATCCTCATCCGCCTCAAGCAGCGTTGCGGTGCCGCCGTCGCCAAGCAGGAACACGACGTTTTTGTCCTTTGGATGGCACAGCTTGGTTTGCGTGTCGCCGGCAAGCAACAGTACGCGCTTCAAACCCGCTCCGCGTATGAGCGAACAGGCGTTGTACATGCCCACGACGTAGCCGGAGCAGCCCATGTTCACGTCATAGGCAAGGGCATGGGAATCAAGCCCAAGCTCATGGGCAAGTATGCAGGCCGTGGATGGAACGCGATAGTCCGGCGTCATGGTGGCGAATACGACGGCGTCAATGGTCTTGGGGTCAATCTCAGCCTCGCGTATAAGGGAGGCCGCGGCCTTTTTGCAAAGGTCTGATGAGCAGACTTCGGGCGTGGACTTCCTGTACTCCCTGACGCCCGTCAGGGCCGCTATCTTTGCCCTGTCCTCAGCAGGGACGAATTCATGGTCGGTCAGGACATTGGTTCGCCCGCGAGGAACAGAGGCGGCTATACCAACAATCCTGATTGACCGGAACGTGGATTTAGCCATGCTCAGACACCTCCTGGTAATTTGCGAAGCACGATTCTTTTGAACGCGCCGAAGTCTTTGTACATATCTACGGCCTCCTCAGGCTCTATCTCAATGCCGAACTCCTCCTCGAACCCTGAGACGAGGAACAGGTGTTGAAGTGAGTCCCAATTCGTGAGGCTGCCCGGTGAGGCGGCGTCGTTAACCTCGGACGGCTTAACCTTCAAGATTGTTGCGAAAAGGTCTTTTATCTTGTCTTCCATTGTCGTCTACCCGTTTTTATTTATGAGCGCGGCGATAAGCCGTATGCTCTCGAAGTTGTCGTGTTTTATCTCATCCGATGCGATGTTTATGGCGAACTCGTCGTCAAGAAAGGAGAGTATCTTGAGAATGCCGAGCGAATCAACAAGTCCTGAGCTGATAAGCGGCTCGTCATCGGAAAGGCTGCCGAGTCCGGCCTCCGGGCAGACCTCGCTCAAGATGAATTGACGCAGTTTTTCGTTGTCATCCATTTTGCGGTATCTCCTTGTTCGCGCCTTCATCGGATGCCTCATTCCGACCGTATGGCGCTTTTCCGTTCTTTATCATGGCCGTCTGGCACCTCAGCACGTCCTTAGCGTTCACCAGTATCAGCCTTGAGTTCCCGACCTTGCCGTATTTGACAAGCCCCTGTTGCTTCATCTCCTCCTCGACCAGGTATGCGTTCCTCGTTACGGCGGGGTTAAAGGCATACACCTTAACGACG
>JBBTCG010000227.1:0-5694 GCA_038043305.1 Deltaproteobacteria bacterium
CGTGTCGTTCCATGCGCCTGATGAATAAACCTTTGGCGCCTGAACGTTTTGCGGGGCATGAGAGGTATTGGCCTGACCTCCGTTGGATGCGTGGCACTGAAGGCACAGCTTGTGTATCTGTTCCCTCGAATTTACAGGGCCGCGAAGAAAGGACAAGCGAGCCGCCCGTGTTGCCGCAGGTAAGGCCGCCCGCACCCTTGTGCACCGCCGATGATTGGGAGGAAAACAGAAGCGCAAAGACTAATGACGCAAGTATAGCAATGGTAACCCTTGCAGCGGACTTACTCTTCATTGCGGCACCGTAAGGCTTTTTAGACGGATTACTTGTGGATTTCCTGATGCACGATATAGTTATAGATAAGTATATAATACCCTTCTTATGCCGATAATGTCAAATAATTTTTACATGGCTTAAAAGAAAGGATGCAGGGAGCAGGAGGCCTCAGGCGGGTTTAAGTTTGCAACTTGAACCCTTTTGATTCGTTATTACACGGTCACGGCCTTTAAGTCTTACGCAAGCGCCAAAACGCTTATCCGCCCGGCAATTGCCCCGGCGATAGTCTTAAATGCTATAGCGTGTTCCGATTCTGGCGCGGCTTCGACAATCGGCAGACCGGAGTCGGCCCCTTCGCGTATGGCCATGTCAAGGGGTATCTTGCCGAGGAGCGGCACCTGATAGCGCTCCGCCGTCTTTTCGCCCCCGCCGTGGCTGAATATCTCCGACTTTTCATTGCAGTGCGGGCAGAGAAAATAGCTCATGTTTTCGATTATTCCGGCAACAGGCACGTTCACCTGCTGGAACATCTTTATCGCCCTTCTTGCGTCAATAAGCGCCACGTCCTGAGGCGTCGTAACGATCACGGCGCATGTGAGCGGTATGGTCTGCACGAGCGTAAGCTGCACGTCGCCTGTGCCGGGCGGAAGGTCAATGACAAGGTAGTCGAGTTCCCCCCATTCAACGCCGGTCAGGAACTGCTTTATAAGCTGCATGACAAGAGGCCCCCTCCAGATAAGAGGCGTCTCCTCGTCAAGCATGAAACCCACTGATACGAGCTTTATACCGTATTTTTCAATCGGCACAAGGGTTTCCTTTGGCGTCGCCTCAAGGGGTTCGTGTATGCCCATCATGGTCGGAAGGCTCGGGCCGAATACGTCCGCGTCGAGAAGCCCCACCTTTACCCCGGTCTTTGCAAGCGCCATAGCAAGGTTTACGGCAATTGTTGACTTGCCGACGCCCCCCTTGCCGCTTGCTATTGCGATGGTGTTTTTAACGCCGGGTATCGGCGTTTTCTCAGGCGGTTTTTTGGCCTTTGGCGCCTCGGCTCCGGTCTCAATGGCCACTGCCTCTACCCCGGGTATGGCCTTGACCGCGTTTATTGAATTTGTCTCAAGCTCAGTTTTAAGAGGACAGGCCATGGTTGTAAGCATCAATTTGAAAGAGACCCGTCCGTTGTCAATCTTGACGTTGCGTATCATGTTGAGCGTAACAAGGTCTTTGCCAAGCTCAGGGTCGTAGACGTCCGACAGCGCCTTCAATACATCGGCTTCGGTTATCTGAATGGTTTTCGGCATGGTATTCTCCTATGCGCCTTTAATCAGCGGCCGCTTCCTGAAGGACTTCAATCAGTTTGTCAATGTCCGCCCCGTCTCTTTTAGCTGCGTCCTCTATGGACACCGCTCCTCCGCAACACGAGTCTATCTTGAAGCGCGTGAACACGCCGATGGTCCTTGGATAGAGCCGTATGCAGTCGTTTACCGTTATCTCTTTTGCTATATTCATTTTTTACTTTCCCGGTTTTTCACAGCCGCGTTGAGTTCGGCTACAAGCGCCTGAGGGTTGACGTTGTGCATCAGCGCGCCGAATGATATGTCCTCGTTATTGGCGCCGGGACAGGTTGAACAGGCGCTCTTCAAATGCCTCCTGAATATTCCTTCGGTTTCAGGATAGCGCCTCAGCACGTCGGCTATAATCATGTCGCTTGTTATGACCATGTTGTGACCATGTTGCGGCCATAGTACGGCCATAGTACGGTCATAGTATGGTCATAGTATGGCCGTACTATGGTAAGCGCGGCCAGTTATTTGACGGCTGGTTTCGGCGGCGGTATCGCCTTTATCGTCTTGAACATGTTAAGTCCGAACATTATCATTGACGCGCCCTCGACCATCGCAAAGCCGTGGAGTACGCCGCGCCCCAAGCCCCATGAGACGACGAACCAGCCCGCGGTCATGCCGAGAAGTCCGATGTTTGCCAGCCAGATATGCCAGTAAGAAAGCTTGTCGCTCCACAGCGGCCTTCCGCTGAAACGCGGCAGTATGTGATAGCCCACGCCGTATATCATCATCGTCATCCAACCGAGAAGGTTAAAGTGGGCGTGTATCTGCATATAAGGGTAAATCGGCCCGGTCATTGTCATTGCAATGCCGATAAGCATGGCCGCGAGAAAATATAGTATCGCAAATCTTATGAACCAAACGGTAATGGCGCTCATCTTTCAATTGCTCCTAACTCCTTTTTATGTAAATCAGCTTCAGTGGGTATCGGTTTACAGGCATCCACGGGGCAGACCTCGGCGCATGCGCCGCATTCGGTGCAAAGCCTTGCGTCTATTATGAACGGGGCGCCCTCTTGTATAGCCCCTTCCGGGCACTCGGGCATACATACGCCGCACGAGACGCACTCGTCAAGGATATGATACGACACTAACAAAGTCTCCTGCCTAAAGCGTTAAGATACCGGCGCACGGCAGGCGCGTCAAGCGCCCGCCGTGTCCCCGGTCATAATCAGACGGAAAGCACCTGCTTTATCTCAGGCACCTTTTCCTTGATAGCCCTTTCAATGCCCATTGCGAGCGTTATCTGCGCGCTCGGACATCCGTGGCAGGCCCCCTGGAGCTGCACCCTGACTATCCCGGCGGCCTCGTCTACGTCAACCAGTTGCACGTCTCCGCCGTCAGCCTGCAATGCCGGCCTTATGCCGTCAAGCGCCTCTTCAATCTTTTCTTTCAGCATGATATAATCCTCCGTGAGTTAATGTCGCACAATAATATATCATATAATAACCATACCGTGCTTTCAAGGGAGAATAAATGATTTATGTCATGTTGCGGGGCAAGCCGCGCCTTGTCTTTCACGGTCACGGTCACGGTTCACGGTCTTTAGATTGCATTTCAATATCTCCTTTGTTAGATTGGTAATCGGTTGATTATGCGTATTGGGAGGCTCACAAGTGAGAATAGCCGGACTTTTCGAGAGTTCCGATACAAGCACCGCAAGGCTTATATTCGGCTGGCTTTTGCTTGCGGTATCGTCGCTCATGTTTGCGGGGATGTTTGCCGTGCTCGTTGTTCTGGCAAGGACGCCATTCATAGAAAACATGCTCCCAATGGGGAGAGACTATATATATGTCGCGCTCGTGGGGCACGTTGACCTTGCGGTGGTGATATGGTTTCTTGCCTTTCAGGGCGCGCTTCTTCTGATAACCGGCATTGTCGGGTCAGGCAAAGGCGTATGGAGCGCGGGACTGGGCTGGGCCTCGCTTGCATTGAGCTATGCGGGGATGCTGATTGTGGTAATTGCCGCGGCCTTTGGACTTGGCCGCGCCGAGCTTGCCAACTACGTGCCGGTGCTCCTTACGCCGGTCTTTTACGCCGGGCTTCTCGCCTTTGCAACGGGCGTCTTTCTCGCGCTCGTCAACACGGGTATAAGGCTTATCAGCGCCGTAATTAACGGAGAGCGGCTCAATGCGCTGACTGTTGGCATGGCGGTTTGCGGCCTCGGCGTGTTCATAGCTTTTCTGTGCTTCGGCCTATCGGCCTATTTCCAATGGTCGTCCGGCAAGGCTGCCGCCATTGACTTCGAGCGTCTGTTCTGGGGCGGCGGGCACATCCTACAGGCCGTTAACACCGCCTCTATGGTAGTTGCGTGGGGACTTCTTGCGCGAATCGTCTTCAACTCAGATCTGGCCGGGGAGCGGGCGTCAAAGGCATTGTTCGCGGTCTACCTTGTTTTTATGCTTCCCGCGCCGTTTATCTATTTCATATACGACACGTCGAGTTATGCGTACAAGGACAGCTTCACCTTTCTGATGCGCTGGGGGCTTGGTCCTTCAACCGTTGTCTTCATCGTTGCCGCGATATGGCTCATTGCGTCGAAAAGGGAGAGAAACTGGGCTGACCCCGGACTTGCCAGCCTCGCCCTTTCCATCCTTTGCTTCATTACCGGAGGCGTCATAGGCTTCAACATAAGCGGCCTAAACACCAAGATACCGGCGCATTATCACAGCAACATCGGCGCGGTAACAATCGCCTTCATGGGGCTTTTCTATAAACTCCTGCCGTCTTTAGGGCGGGAGGTATATTTTAAGAGGCTCTCCGTTGTTCAGCCGTATCTGTACGCCGCAGGCATACTGCTTTTCGTGGCCGGGCTTTATCTGGCAGGGGCGCATGGCGCGGCCAGAAAGACCTATGCCGGGGCGCAAGGGGCGGACGATAATACGTGGAAGATGCTTGGCATGGTCGTCATGGGTCTCGGCGGGGCAGTATCAATCGCCGGAGGCATAGCCTTTGTAGTCAACGCCCTTGCATCTCTCGTTGGACGCAAAAACGCCGAAGAGCGCGAAGACGCTAAGGCTGTTGCCGAGCCATACTGACGGCATTCTCATTGACGATTTTCAGATGTACCTTAAAGCCTTGCCGTGATATAATACAATCGTCAATAAAAATCTTGACAAGCGCTTCGTTTTTCTGTATTATGCTGCTAAATTTTCCCCAAAAAAGGAGGCTTTACATGAAGAGAATGTTCGCAGTAGGTGTGTTTGCGCTTGCCGTTGCCTTTTCAGGCTCGGCGATCGCCGCAGACGGCGCCGCCATATTCAAGACCAAGTGCGTGGCCTGCCACGGCGCTGACGGAAAGGGTACGCCAATGGGACCTGCCCAGGCCGGCAACGATTTCATCAAGAACAGCAAGGAAGCGGACATCGCCGCCGTTATAAAGAACGGGCGCGAGGGTGCGGCAAAGAAGTACAAGCAGTTTGCAATGGCAATGCCAAAACAGACGACGCTCAGCGACGACGATGTAAAAGCAGTGATTGCCTATCTCAAGAGCCTCAACAAGTAATTAAGACCGCAAAGGACGTTTAAGACAGCCAAGGGGCAAGCCCCTTGGCTGTTTTGTTTTTAAGGGCGCGGAAAAGCTGAAATTTCTTCGGATAAGCAACGGCCTTTGCAAGAAATCTATGGACAATCGTCTCAAAATAGTTGATAATAAAACGCAACTTTTTCCCCGTAGCCGCCTGACATCCGTCATAAAGATTGCCTTTTGGTGCGCGGACGTTTGCGGTCCGCGTTTTTTATATAGGTCGTCGCCCACACTACTTTGGTGTACGAGGAGATTTGTTAAACAACATGTTCTCGTGATGCAAAGTGGTGCTGGGCGCGAATATGCCGGCAACGGTTCACACGTAAAGACTTAGGAGGTTTTTGTGACAAGACATAGCTGCGTTTACGTAGGCATTGACGTCGGTTCGGTCAGCGCCAATACCGTTGTGCTCGACGAGCACAGGAATATTTTAGAGGAGCATTATACCCGCACAAAGGGCGAGCCGCTTGAGACCACGATCTCTTTGCTTACCGAGATTATAAGGCTCTATGGCCGGGACAATATAAAGCTCGTTGCAATGCCCGGAACCGGCGG
>JBBTCG010000228.1:0-1041 GCA_038043305.1 Deltaproteobacteria bacterium
TCTTTTCATTTTTGCAATGGGAAGATTTGAGCAGCCTTAGCGATTTTGGTATTTTCAGCACCCTGTTAGGGGCTTTAAGGGGCGTTCATCGCAATCCGTTGAACGCGGAACGGTTTGTAGTTCCTCAACCGTCATCCTGAGGCAATCGGCGTAGCGTTCAAGCGTCGGACGGTCAAGCGTACTAAAGACCTTTGGCTTGAGATGACGGCTTACCGTGAAGCGCCAGAGACCTGTCGTCGCCGCAAGCAGGCCCACGGTCATCTGACGCCTGAGCATGTGGTACTTAAGCGGGCTGGCCTCGCCGCGTAATACTTCCTGTCTGGCCGCCTCTACGGCGCGGTCAATTGCGACGTGCGCCTGCGCGTTGACCACGTCCTCGACGTGCCAGCCGATGCTTCTTACCACGACGTAGTTGCCGTGCTCGTCCTGCGCGTAGCAGGCGCGCCGGTTGCCCTCGCCGATTTGCGACTTCTCCTGCGGCACGTCCTTGGCCTTCATAAGTTTCAATCCACGCCCCCGTGCGGGGAGGCGACTTCAAACCACCGTCAACAGCATATAACAGATCGAAAAACGCGCGCTCTCCGGTATGTAGCACAGGAGCGTGTCGCCCTTCCTGAGGACGCCGGAGTCAAGTAGTTCCTCAATGATGAGGTATATGGCCGCGGACCCGATGTTGCCCTTGCTGGTAAGGTTTGTGAACCAACGCTCGTAAGGTATATTGAACCCGTTGGCGTTCATCGTGTCATAGAGCCTTGGCCTGAAGTATTCGGACGAATAATGCGGCAAAAACCATGTAACGTCTTTTGGCTCCAAAGAGCGCTTTTTGGCTATCGGTATGAGCGCCCTCTCGATTGACACCTTCATGATATGCTCGTCCAGCAAGCGCGCATCCTGTTTTACGGACATGTAGTTCCACTTGACCACGTCCATAGGGTCCTCGCTCTCGCGCCACGCCTTCAGAGCGCCGTCCGCCTGCCGTATCGCACCGCTGTACATGCAAACCGGCATGTCTCCGGCAAACGACAGATAGTCAATCCACTC
>JBBTCG010000229.1:0-2375 GCA_038043305.1 Deltaproteobacteria bacterium
GGAGCCGCCTCCGAGTAGCGAGGAATCCAGTTGCGCTACTGAGGCTCCGGGTTTGTTTCGGCTGCGCCTCGCAACCGCTCCTCAACTAGCGGCGCACAACCCCCGATGGAAACTATTCCCCCGATAGAGACATTCGGGGGCAGGCTTGGGCAGGCTCCGTGCGCCTCATTCGTCGCTCCCTACCTTTCTTGAAAGAAAGGTAGGCCAAAGAACTTTGATAGGGAATTAGCTGCAGGGCTGACGAAAACTTATATTGCCCGTGCGGCTTACACCCTTGCATCTGGCTGGGTTCCCATTGCGTCTTTTCATTATTGCAATGGGAAGATTTGAGCAGCCTAATAAAGACCGGAGGAAGCATGTCAGACGACAAAGCACAGGGCAACGCCGGAAAAGATGCCTCCAACAATGCGCCTGACGAGGGTTTGGTTGGGCAACAGGTTAAATGGTGGCGTATGCCGTTTGACGCAACCACCAACTTCTCCCTGATAGGCTGGATATTCGGCAACAGATACGCAAGGGACAGCGCAAGCAAGACGGATATTGTCCTTAAATGAACCTGCACAGCAGTTTTTTTTCTCCAGCCAAGGTAAACCTGTTCCTCAGGGTGCTCAATAAGCGTCCTGACGGGTATCACGAGATAACCTCTCTAATGCAGCCGGTCTCGCTCTATGACGAGATTTCCATCGTTGCCGAGGACGGCGAAGGCGTATCAATAAGCTGCGATAACCTGAGGGTCCCTGAGGACCCGACCAACCTTGCCGCTCAGGCGGCTCAGGCAATCCTTGAGGCAACAGGCGTCAGGAAAAAAATCGCCATCACTATCAGAAAACACATCCCGGTCGGCGCAGGGCTTGGCGGCGGCAGCTCCAATGCCGCAACCGTGCTGATGGCTCTGAACGGCATGCTTGAGGCAGGGTTGCCCGACGCCGCGCTAATGGTCATGGGCGCTAAGCTTGGCTCGGACGTGCCTTTCTTCATCCTTAAATCAGCGGCTATCGCAAGTGGCAGGGGCGAGGCGCTGGAGAAGGTGGAACTGCCGAACTACTATTATATACTTGTAAATCCGGGTTTCGAGGTGTCAACCGCCTGGGCGTACCAGAATTTTGACTTGACAAACGTTAAAGAAGATAATACTCTTTTATATTCAAAAAACCCCTTTGACGGCTTTGACAACATCGTCGTAAGGGGATTGCTGGTAAACGACCTTGAGTCAATAACGATCAAGCGCTATCCTGAAATAGCAAGGTTGAAGGAAAGATTGCTTGAGGCGGGCGCGATTGGGGCACTTATGTCAGGCAGCGGTCCCACGGTCTTCGGCGTTTTTGGAAAACGTCAGGACGCGATAGCGGCCTACGAGCGAATAAAAGGTTCTCTTACCAAGGGGAGCTTTGTAACGCTTGCCGATGGGCTGTAAGTTTAGGCTGAAGGCGGTTCACGGCCTTTAATCCTTTACGGTCACGGTTCACGGTCACGGCCTTTACACGGCCTTTCTGGGGCGTCGCCAAGCGGTAAGGCACGGGGTTTTGATCCCCGCACCCGGAGGTTCGAATCCTTCCGCCCCAACCACTATAGAGACCGTGAACCGTGTCCGTGACCGTAAAAGGACTCTTATCTTTTCACGGTCACGGCCTTTAATCCTTTACGGTCACGGTCAACGGTCACGGTCACGGTCTTTAGGGGTGAATCATGCAGGAAAAGATAAAGGTATTTTCAGGCAACGCCAACAAGCCGCTTGCCATCGAGATATGCTCAACGCTCGGCGTGACGCTTGGCAGGTCCGAGGTAAAGAGCTTCAGCGACGGAGAGATAAACGTTGACATACAGGAGAGCGTAAGGGGAGTAGAGGTGTACGTGGTGCAGTCGGTGAGCACCCCGTGTAACGATCATCTCATGGAACTGCTCATAATGCTCGACGCCTTCAAGCGCGCATCGGCCTATTCCGTTACCGCGGTGATACCGTACTACGGGTATGCGCGTCAGGACAGAAAGGTAGCGCCAAGGACGCCGATCTCCGCAAAGCTCGTCGCCGACCTCATAACCGTGGCCGGCGCGACAAGGGTGGTATGCGTTGACCTGCACGCCGGCCAGATACAGGGATTTTTCAACATACCGGTTGACCATCTCTACGCGACGCCGGTTCTTCTGCAACACATACAGGGGAACTTCAAGGACGAGCTTGTCATAGTGTCGCCCGACGCGGGCGGCGTCGAGAGGGCAAGGGCGTTCGCAAAGAGGCTTGGAGCCGGGCTTGCCATAATAGACAAGAGAAGACCAAAGCCCAACGTCTCAGAGGTGAAGAACATAATAGGCGAGGTGGAGGGCAAGACAGACATTTAGCTTGACGACATGATAGACAACTCCCGAACGCTTACTCA
>JBBTCG010000230.1:0-10693 GCA_038043305.1 Deltaproteobacteria bacterium
TTGAAAACACGCTCCACTGGTCTGATGAAACCTTTCGCATCTTCGGACTCGACCCCCAATCCTTTGGCGCGACATACGAGGCATTTATCTCCTCAGTCCATCCTGATGACGCTCAGATGGTAAAGGACGCGGTTGACGCGGCGCTCAACGGCAAAAAACCTTATTCAATAAATCATAGGATCGTGCTGCCGGGCAACAAGACAAGATATGTGCATGAGGCGGCGGACGTACAATACGCCTCTACCGGCGCGCCTGTCCGCATGTTCGGCACGGTGCAGGACATCACGGATCAAGTGGAGGCTGAAAGAAAACTTTCAAGCCTTGCCAAGTTCCCGATGGAAAACCCGTACCCAGTGCTCAGGACAACGCATGACGGCGTCCTGCTGTACGCGAATCCGGCCGCTCAAAGCCTTTTTACCGAAGAGAGTTTGATCCCCGGCAAGCCGCTTTCAGACTACTGGAGGCAGCTTGTTACGGAGGCGGCCATTGCCGCAAGACCCATGGAGCTTGAGGTAAATCACGACGCGCGGGTCTTCTCTTATATCCTGACTCCGGTGCATGGAGAGCAATACATCAACATCTACGGACGTGACGTAACCGAGAGTAAAAAGGCCGGCCTTGAGCTTAAAAAACTGCACATGGCAATGGAGCAGAGCGTAAATATCGTCTTCATCACGGACATCAAAGGCCATATCGAGTACGTCAACCCGATGTTCGAGAGCGTAACCGGATACTCGCGGGACGAGGCTATGGGCCAGACCCCGCGCATACTCTCCTCCGGCGACGTGCCGCAGGAAAAGTACGATCAGTTGTGGCAGACCATAACGTCCGGCAAAACCTGGCGCGACACTTACAAGAACAGAAAAAAGAACGGCACGTTTTACTGGTGCAGCACCGTCATATCCCCGGTCAGGGACGCATCCGGCGATATAACGCACTTTCTGGCCGTTCAGGAGGACCTGACCGAAAAGATGGCCTCTGAGGAGCGGCTCAAACATCTTGCCCGGTACGACGAGCTTACCTCGCTAATAAACCGCGCGCGATTCATGGAGCTTCTCGCCGAATGGATTGCCGCAGTGGGGCCGGAAAATCACGGGGCCATGCTTCTCTTTGACGTTGACCACTTCAAGTATATCAACGACACTTACGGGCACGCCACGGGCGATGAAATCCTCTCAAGCATGGCCTCCCTGTTCCAATCGGCTCTGGACGCCGAGTACAAGGCCTTGCTTCTTAAGACCGTGTCCAACCCTTTGCTTGGGCGCATGAGCGGGGATGAATTCGCGGTCTTCCTCCCGCATGTATCCGAGGCCGACGCGCTGAAGATCGCGGAGCGCCTTAGAAAGGACGTTGAGGCGTCGCGCACATGGCAAGGTTCTCATACCTTTTCCGTAACCGTCAGCGCCGGCATGGTCATGTACCCTGAACACGCGCAGGATGCAAGAACGTTTTTCACAAGGGCCGACGTTGCCATGTACCGGGCAAAGGAACTCGGCAGAAACCGGATTCATATATACAGCCCCGAGGACAAGGAGATTGAAAAGATCAACTCCAGATTCAAATGGAAGGAGCGCATCCTGAAGGCGCTGGAGGAGGACAGGTTCGTCCCGTGGTTTCAGCCGATACTCGACCTTAACGACAACCGTGTGCATCACTTTGAGGCGCTTGCGCGAATGACGACGGCCGAGGGCGAGGTCTTGCTCCCCGGAGCGTTCATTGACGTTGCGGAACGATTTGAGCTTGTCGGCTATATTGACAGGGTGATAATTGAAAAGACGATGCGTATGCAGGCGCAAGGGCACGGGAGAGCGTTTGCCTTCAGCATGAACCTTTCTGGAAAGGACCTGGGCGACGACGACCTCTTACGGTTCATACAGGCTAAGATCGGCGAAACCGGCGCTTCCCCTCGTTATCTTATCTTTGAGATAACCGAGACAGCCGCCATCCGCGACATCGTGGCCGCAAAAAAATTCGTCCAGGCCCTGAAGGGCTACGGCTGCAAATTCTCCCTCGACGACTTCGGCGTAGGCTTTACCTCTTTTTCTTATCTCAAGTCCCTATCCGTGGATTACATAAAGATTGACGGCTCGTTCATCATGAACCTGCATAAAGACGCCACGGATCAGGTGTTTGTCAAGGCCATGACAGGCTTGGCAAAGGGGCTTGGCATAAAGACCGTTGCCGAGTTCGTGGGCGATGAGGCGGTCTTGAGGCTCCTCAAGGAGTGGGGCGTTGATTACGCTCAGGGGTATCTCATCGGAAAGCCGTCGCCGGAGATATGACATCCTCCGCAGTGCGTCCCCCCTTTTCAGCCCTCTCCCCAACGGGGAGAGGCGGTATAAGACATCCCTTCTTTTCTTTTTTCCTCCGAAAAAACGCTGATTTTTACGGCAGTTGGCACTCTTTCGCCTTGAGTGCTAAAAAAACCCTTGACAAAGCCGGATGCGGGCAATATATTTACTTACGCTAAAACGGCTTATTGAGGTCTTGATGCTTGACAGGTTGCCGTCAAAAATATAACTGAAGTTATCATCAAAAAGGAGGATGTGCAGTATGAAGATCAGACCGCTTCACGATCGTGTAATTGTAAAGAGGCTCGCCGAGGAGGAAAAGACCAAGGGCGGCCTTTTCATCCCGGACAGCGCAAAGGAGACGCCGGCTGAGGGCAAGGTAATCGCCGTCGGCGGAGGCAAGAAGGACGAGGACGGCAAGATCCATCCCCTTGACGTAAAGGTTGGCGACGGGATCATATTCAGCAAGTATGGCGGAACCGAGATAAAGATAGAGGGCGAGGAGTTCCTTATCATGCGTGAAGAGGACATACTCGGCATAGTCGAGAAGTAATCAATCCGATATAACAATAGGCAGCCAAAACCAAACAGACATTTAAGGAGGCATTCAGATGTCAGCAAAAGAGTTAGCGTTCGGCCAGAACGCCAGAGGTGCAATGTTAAGGGGCGTCAACACGCTTGCCGACGCCGTGAAGGTTACGCTTGGCCCGAGGGGCAGGAACGTGGTCATTGAAAAGAGCTATGGAAGCCCGGTCATCACAAAGGACGGCGTTTCGGTCGCCAAGGAAATAGAGCTTGAGAACAAGTTCGAGAACATGGGCGCTCAGATGGTAAAGGAGGTCGCAAGCAAGACCTCTGACGTGGCCGGAGACGGCACCACCACGGCAACCGTGCTTGCGCAGGCCATATTCAGGGAGGGCAGCAAGCTCGTTGCCGCCGGACATAACCCGATGGAGTTGAAGCGCGGCATCGAGAAGGCCGTTGAGACGGCGGTGGCGGAGCTTAAGAAGCTCTCCAAGAACGTGAAGGAGAAAAAGGAGATAGCGCAGGTAGGAACCATCTCCGCCAACGGAGACTCAACCATAGGCGAGATAATCGCCGAGGCAATGGAAAAGGTCGGCAAGGAAGGCGTCATCACCGTTGAAGAGGCAAAGGGCATGGAGACCAAGCTTGAGGTGGTCGAGGGCATGCAGTTTGACAGAGGGTATCTGTCTCCGTACTTCGTTACCGACGCCGAGCGCATGGAGTGCGTGCTTGAGGACGTATATATCCTCATCCATGAAAAGAAGATTTCCAACATGAGGGAACTCCTTCCCATCCTTGAGAAGATCGCAAAGATGGGCAAGCCGTTCCTTATAATCGCCGAGGACGTTGACGGCGAGGCGCTTGCCACCCTCGTGGTGAACAAGCTGCGCGGCACGCTCCACGCCTGCGCCGTAAAGGCCCCGGGCTTTGGCGACAGGAGAAAGGCCATGCTCGACGACGTAGCAACCATCACCGGCGGCAAGCTCATCGCCGAGGAGCTTGGCATAAAGCTTGAGACGCTTGATCTGAAAGACCTTGGCAAGGCCAAGAGGATAGTCATTGACAAGGAGAACACCACCATCATTGACGGGGCCGGCAAGAAGGGCGACATCGAGGCCCGCATCAAGCAGATAAGGGCGCAGATAGAGGAGACCACTTCCGACTATGACAAGGAAAAGCTTCAGGAGAGGCTTGCAAAGCTCGCCGGAGGCGTGGCAGTCATCAACGTCGGGGCCGCGACCGAGACGGAGATGAAGGAAAAGAAGGCGAGAGTCGAAGACGCGCTTCACGCTACAAGGGCCGCCGTTGAAGAGGGCGTGGTTCCGGGCGGCGGGGTCGCCTATATGAGAACCCTTGACGCCTTGGATAAGCTCAAGCTCGAGGGGGACCAGCAGTTCGGCGTAAAGCTCGTGAAGAGGGCACTTGAAGAGCCGCTTCGTCAGATAGCGGGAAACGCCGGGGTCGAAGGCTCTATTGTCGTTGACAAGGTAAAGCACGGCACGGGCGCGTTCGGCTTCAACGCGGCTACTGAGATCTACGAAGACCTCGTAAAGGCCGGCGTCATTGACCCGACCAAGGTTTCAAGGATAGCGCTTCAGAACGCATCCTCCATATCGTCCCTCATGCTTACGACCGAGTGCATGATAGCGGAAAAGCCAAAGGACGAAAAGGCCCTTGGCGGCATGGGCGGCGGCATGGGCGGCGGAATGGGCGGCATGGGCGGAATGGACATGATGTAAGTTAGGGCTTCTTACGGCCTGACATGTTGTTTCAGAAAACGGCGGCCAGAAAAGGCCGCCGTTTTTATTTTTAAGGGCTAATGAAATGGACATTTCCTGTCTTCCAGCGGTCTTCAAGATACTCAAACGCGAGTACGCTCGGTTCAAAACCCCGTACGTTACCGAGGTTGCCGCTCAGAGGCAAAAAGACCCGTTCAAGGTTCTCATCTCCTGCATCCTGAGCCTGAGGACAAAGGATAAGGTTACATCAGAGGCGTCGGAGAGGCTTTTTAACCGGGCAGATACGCCATCAGCGATAGTGCGCCTTGATGAGGCTGAAATAGAGCGGCTCATATACCCTGCCGGGTTTTACAGGGTAAAGGCGGTCAACATCAGGGAAATCTCAAGGCGGATAATCGCGGAATATGACGGCAAGACGCCGGATACCATAGAAGAACTTTTGAAGTTCAAAGGCGTCGGCAGAAAAACGGCCAACCTTGTCGTAACAATGGGCTTTGGAAAACCCGGCATCTGCGTTGACACCCACGTGCACAGAATAACCAACCGCTGGGGACTGGTGTCAACCGACGCGCCGGACGAGACGGAGACGGTGTTAAGAAAGGCGTTGCCCCGAAGATACTGGATTCCGATAAACGACCTCCTTGTGGCCTACGGACAAAACCTCTGTAAGCCGATGTCGCCCCTTTGCGGTAGATGCGGGATATTCAGGTATTGCGATAGGATAGGGGTAAAGACCGTGTTCCCTAACTAAACACTTTTGACGCATCACGTTTATGGCCTTTTACAAGATAGCGCTTGTAAGCATTGCCTGCCGGATGATATTATGACAGCTTGTCGTTTTTCGAGGCATGAGGTATAGTTACTATGCCTTATAGTCTTAAAAAGGAGACAGAATATGCCTGAAAAAGTAATTATCTACGGCAAGGACACCTGTCCGTACACGAGCGCGGCACGCGACGAGTACACTAAAAAGGGTTATGACGTGGAGTACGTAAACGTCAAGGCAAGCGTTGAAAACATGGAAAAGATGCTCAAGGTAGGCGGCGGACAGCGCACCGTGCCGGTGATTGTCGAGGGCGGTCAGGTGATACACGGCTTCGGCGGCACATGAGGGATCTGAACATGACCGGCAGGTCTGCCAGTCTAACAGGCAACAATACGGCAACAGTACGGCAACATCGGAGAAAACGTTGAAGCACGATATCTATGGAGTTATTAAAGGCATTATCCGTCCGATGGCCCCGGCCCTCAGGGCAATGGCGCTTGTTGTTTTGTTTTTTTTAATCTCATGCTCAGGGCCTTTGCAGCAGGCCAACCTGAATATACGCGAGCCTTTTCACTCGCCTGAGTTTAAGAGCGTGAAGGCGCAAGAGGCAATCGGGCTTCTTACGGCCACCAATAACGACAACGGACTTGAGTACAGAAAGCTCCTTGGGGATTTCGTGGAGGAGTCCATGAAGCGCCAACGTCCGGGAGTCAGGATAGTCCCGTACTGGCAGACCCTTAACGTCATAAACAGGGAGGGGCTTACCTCGGAATACGCCGTGATGCTCAAGGACTACTCCACAACCGGCATACTGGAGAAAAAAACGCTTGGCAAGCTTGGCGCATCCATCGGCGTCAAATACTTTGTCCAGCCGAGGATAATTGATTTTAGCCAGAGGTCGTCAATAAGGTTTCAGCCCTTTGGCTTCACCATGTTCGTAACGCATGAGTCGCAGATTAAGATATACATAGAGATGTGGGACGCGGCAAGCGGCGAGATAGTCTGGATAGGTGTTGCCGAGGGAAACATGGCGACTGAACACTTCATGGCCAGACCAATACCGTTTGAGCAGGCGGCCAAGACGGTGATAGATGAGCTTATAAAAAAAATGCCCCTTGGAGGAGAGTAATCGTCAATGGAACGCACGCTTTCGATTGTAAAGCCGGACGGAGTAAGAAAGAACGTCATCGGAGAGGTGATAAGCAGGTTTGAAAAGGCGGGGCTTAAAGTCATAGCCCTGAAGATGGCGCATCTTTCAAAGGCCGAGGCCGAGGGCTTTTACGCGGTGCACTGCAAGAGGCCGTTTTTCGGGAGCCTTACGGAGTTCATGTGCTCCGGGCCGGTGGCGCTCATGGCGCTTGAAGGGCCGGACGCGATAAAGAAGGTAAGGGACATGATGGGCGCAACTGACCCGGCAAAGGCCGCCACAGGCACCATAAGGAAGGACTTCGCGGACTCGATAGAGTCGAACATTGTCCACGGCTCAGACGCGCCTGAGACGGCGGCCTTTGAGATACCCTATTTTTTCAGCGCACTTGAGACCATGAGGCGCTGAAACGAAAGTAAAGAAAGGCATTGTTAAAAAAATGAGTTCGATTGCAGAGATAAAGGCACACTACAACTTCACCTCAGGCGACGCGGACAACCTTGTCAAACTCAGGGCCGTCATGCAAAGGCGCGCCGACGAGTTCGTGGCCGAGTTTTACAACCATGTAAAGCACTTTACCGATGCCGACAAGTTCCTCAAGGACGAGGCAACGGTAAAAAAGCATCAGGACGCCTTGAAGCTGTGGTTTGCCGGACTGTTTTCCGGAGACTACGGCGAGCGCTACTTTGCGGAGCTTGAGAAGGTCGGCATGGCGCACGTCAAGATAGACCTGCCGGCGCATTATGTGAACGCCTCATTCCACTTCGTGAGACAGTACGCCGCTGGCGTGATACACAAGGAGGTCATCGCCTCGGATGAGCGCGCCTACATGGAGCGCTCGCTTGAGAAGATATTGGACATGAACCTCGACGTCTTTACAAGCTCATATATAGCCGAGGAGAAGAAGGTCTTTTTGTCGCCAAAGGTGGAGTCCTACCTCATTCACATGGCCAACAGGTTTTCGCACGGCCTTAACATCATACTGGTATTGGGACTTATCCTTCTCGGCGCCCTTGTCATAGTTCTTATCGGCTACGACTTTATGCACATACTCGACGGCGATCTGGAAAAAGGGCTTCTCAGTACGCTCGGCGGCCTTCTGATGTTGTGGCTCGTCATCGAGCTGATGGACACGGAGATAAAGCACCTCAAGGGCGGCAAGTTCGCCATAAAGGTGTTCATCAGCGTTGCCCTCGTCGCGTTCATCAGGAAGATACTCATCATGTCGCTCAAGAGCGGCGAGACACAGGCGCAGCTCTCCCTTATCGCGGCCATTGCGGTCCTCGGCGGCGTCTATTGGCTGGTGTCAAAGGTCAAGGACTGAAGGAGCGGGCTTTTTTATAATCCAGAGCATGCCCTTGCCGTCGGAATATCACGCCATGTTGCCTTGAAAAACTTTAGAGACATGACATATCAGGAGATGCTCGTTGAGATGAGCGCCCTTGGGGAAAAACCCTACAGGGCCTCCCAGATCTACTCATGGGTATTTCACAGGGGCGTAACCGACTTCGCCGCAATGACCGACGTCTCCAAGGCGCTGCGCTCAAGGCTCTCCGAGGAGTTTTATGTCGGCGGGATAACCGTTGAGGATGTCAGGACTTCCAATGACGGCACAATCAAGTTTCTCTCAAGACTTGAAGACGGCCTGACCATAGAATCAGTCCTTATACCGGAGGCGGGGCGGCTTACGCTGTGCGTCTCAACGCAGGTCGGATGCGCCGTGGGCTGTGTTTTTTGTTTGACCGGACAAAACGGCCTTGCGAGAAACCTTACAATGGCGGAGATGGTCGGACAGGTCTTTGCCGGTCAGGTGCTCGTCAACCCCGGCAGCCGCATCACCAACGTGGTGCTCATGGGCATGGGAGAGCCGCTTGCCAACTACGATAACGTCGTAAGATTCCTTTCAGTGCTTGTTGACCCAGCCGGTTTCGGTCTGTCGCACAATAAGGTTACGGTATCCACGGCCGGGCTTGTCCCCGGCATAAGACGACTTGGACAAGAGACAAAAGTCAACCTTGCCGTGTCATTGAACGCCGTTGACGACGCTACGAGAGAACGCATCATGCCGATAAACAGGCGCTACCCCATAGAGGCGCTTATGCAGGCCATGAGGGACTTTTGCGCTCACGGCAAAAGACATGTAACCATCGAATACGTGCTTCTTAAAAACGTCAACGATTCGCCTCAGGAGGCGATGCGGCTTGCCGCGCTTCTTAAAGGTTTGCCGTGCAAGGTAAACCTCATACCGTTCAACGAGTTTCCCTCCTCGCGCTTTCAGAGCGCGTCCCCTGAAAGGGTGAGCCTTTTTCATAAGATTCTCATGGACGCGGGACAGCCGGTATTCGTTAGAAGCAGCAAAGGCGCCGATATCCTTGCGGCCTGCGGACAGCTTAGGGGACAAAGCAAGGCGTAATACGCCATCTTTCTCTGTTGTATTGGACAAGCCATGCGCTTTGTGTATAATAAAACCGTTTTTGTTATACACAAACTAATTAATGGCTATTTGCCGATACACAAGCGAGTGATAGATGGGTACTCAGATTTTCTGAGTACCTTTAATCCGTGTGAGTTACCCAAAACATTTGGGTAACTCACACGGATTAGGCATAATAATCCACGGAGGCGAGGGCAAAGCCGAGTGCAGGTCTGGCAAACCATAAGAAGGTAAGCTAAAGGGGTTACTGAAGAAACTTCAGTAACTCCTTGAAGGGGGCACGCCATAGACGGCTTGGCAAGCCTTCATAGAGTTACTGAATTTTATTCAGTAACTTCAATAAGACGCGCGTGTGAGTCGAGCTGGAGGGTAGCGAAACACACCATGCACGCGTTACTAACTAAAAGTTAGTAACGCGTGATTCCCTGTTTTATTGCATTTGGATAAATCAATGCGCTTTGTGTATAATAAAACCGTTTTTGTTATACACAAACTAATTAATGGCTATTTGCCGATACACAAACTAATTAATGGCTATTTGCCGATACACAATAACGAGAGATACCTAAAATGAAGCCATTTATACCGCAAAAACTTCCGCTGACAGAAGTGAACTGGGAATCGCTTATCTCATTGATGGGAAAGGCAAATCGCTCCATTGCCTATTATTACGGCGTGCTCAACGTTGTGCCTAATCCAGATGTTTTGCTCTCTCCGATGAGGACGCAGGAGGGCGTGCTTTCCTCAAAGATGGAGGGTACGCAGGCTACCCTTGGTGAGGTGTTGGAGTTTGAGGCTGATAAGGAACCTAAAGATGACGACAAACGGCTTGACATACAAGAGATACTCAATTACCGTAAGGCGCTCTTTCATGCAGGAGAGGAGTTGCAAACAAGGCCGTTTAATCTAAATCTCCTAAAAGAGTTGCATGACATACTTCTTGACAGCGTCCGCGGCAGAGACAAGGGGCGCGGTCAATTTCGTGTAACTCAAAATTGGATAGGTCGTCCCGGAACTCCGATGGATGAGGCGGACTTTGTGCCTCCTGAACCTGCGTTACTAATGGAATATCTTGACAATTGGGAGAAGTACTACCATGCCGACCAGCTTGATCCGCTTGTTCAACTTGCAATCGTCCATGCCCAGTTTGAGATAATCCACCCATTTAACGACGGTAACGGTAGACTTGGACGCATACTTGTCCCGTTATTTCTGTATGAAAAAAAAGTTCTTTCGAGCCCCATGTTTTATCTCTCGGAATATCTTGAGAAATATAGGGATGAGTATATCTCAAGGCTACGCTCCATTGGTATGGAAGGAGACGGATGGACGCAATGGATTGGTTTTTTCCTGAAGGCCGTTGACGAGCAGTCCCTAATAAACGCGGAAAAAGTCAAGTCTATCATAAAACTTTATGATAAACTTAAGGCGCGCGTTATGGAACTTACGCATTCAGTCTACGCAGTTGCGATTTTAGATCAGATATTTATGCGGCCTATCTTTCAAGGTTCGCAACTCAGATTACCAGACAACCTAAAACCAACCCGTGGCACAGTTACCAATCTGCTCCGTTCGTTCATCAAGGCCGGCATCCTCAATATCGTAAGAGAGGGTAAAGGACGGCGTCCACAGATATTGGTATTTCCGGCGCTCATGGATATTTGTGAAGGGAAAAAGACGGGTTGAAGACGCGGCGCAAATAAAGAGATTGACCATAACGGTATGGTAATGATAATAAATATCGTTATCCTGCATGATTACGAACGGTCGGTTTGAAGGCCGCAGGCGTTA
>JBBTCG010000231.1:0-11764 GCA_038043305.1 Deltaproteobacteria bacterium
TACGGGGCTGCGGCTCAGGCTCGTTTCCGTGCCTTCACAAAAGAAAGGTGGGGGGATTATTATCCCCCCACCGCCCCCCCTTGTCAGGGGGGAATTAACCGATGGGCTTCGCTTCGCTCAACCCATCCTACAAAACCTCCCCTACTGTATCTTACGGACTGTGTGGTTACTATAATCTGCCACATAAAGGTTGGTCCCGTCTGTGGTTATGCCGATAGGGTTATAAAACCTTGCTACAGGGCCTGTGCCGTCTGTTGCACCAAAGCTCAAGGCTGTGCCTGCAGGGGTGGTTACTACACCGGTTGAGATTACTATCTTACGGACTGTGTGGTTACTAAAATCTGCTACATAAAGGTTGGTCCCGTCTGTGGTTATGCCATAAGGGTAACTAAACCTTGCTACAGAGCCTGTGCCGTCTGATGAACCAAGGCTCCCGGCTGTGCCAACAGGGGTGGTTACTACACCGGTTGAGATTACTATCTTACGGACTGTGTGGTTAAAAGTATCTGCCACATAAAGGTTGGTCCCGTCTGTGGTTATGCCGTAAGGGTAATTAAACCTTGCTACAGAGCCTGTGCCATCTGCTGAGCCAAGGCTACCGGCTGTGCCTGCAAGGGTGGTTACAACACCGGTTGAGATTACTATCTTACGGACTGTGTGGTTATCAGAATCTGCCACATAAAGGTTGGTCCCGTCTGTGGTTATGCCGTAAGGGTTATAAAACCTTGCTACAGAGCCTGTGCCGTCTGCTGAGCCAAGGCTCCCGGCTGTGCCTGCAAGGGTGGTTACTACTGTTGTAAGGTTAAGGGGCCCCACCTGGATAGCCCCGCCCATCTGTGCAGCGCTCAACGTTATCACTCCGGCATTTGCTGTTTGTCCGCTTGTAACATTTACCCCTGTTATTTCGCCGTAATAAATAGTAGTGCCCATAGAATCTTTTGCGGAGATTGTAACCTTATGTCCGATCCCCGGCGCAACGCCGCTTATCGTCCCTGAATGTGCCGAGCATGCCCACGGGCCGCCGGAGGCGATAAGGGTAGAGCCGCTGTAGACCTTTGCCTCCACCGTTGAAGTACCTGTTGCCGCGCAGTCTATGGCGCGCGATGAGATGCTTTTGTTTGTCGCGGAAGAGGCACTCGCTCCTGTTGGAGCCATGTTTATGCTAAAGGCGATGGAGCCTGTGTTTGTGTTGGACGCGCTCGAATCATACTTATCGTTGCCGCATGAGAAGAGGGCAACCGCGAGCATAAGGAGTAGGAAAAAGGCGATATTATTATGTTTTATCATTGTTGCCCCGTTAAGGAATCTCTGATTAAGGAAGCTCTGATTTATTCTCTTTTTGTCTTTGCGAGGAGCGCTTTTGCGACGCGACAATCTCATAACTTGCTGATTTACCTGCGAGCACGGGATTGCTTCCCGCCACGCTCCTCGCGGCTTCGGCTCACACGCTCGCAATGACTAATCAGGGAATTAATCAGACCTTCCTTAACCTTCAGGTAAGGTATTGATTATCTTGTGTGCCATCAGGAATTTGCCCTGACATCACGGCAGGGCGAGGGAGAACACAGCAATTAAAACCCCCTCACCTCAATCCTCTCCCCATCACCACTTTGCATTACGAAAGTGTATTGCTTGATAAGTCGCAGCGTACAGCAAAGTGGTGATGGGGAGAGGAAGTATAAAATTGGTCTACCACCCCACGTTAATCGTCCCGCCATCGCCACCACCGCCTCCGCCAGAACTGCCTCCGCCACTGCCTCCACCGCCAGATGCTGCGGCGGCGCCGCCTATTACAACAACCGCTATGGCCGCTGCATACCACCATTTGGAGATGCCTTTAGAGGTCTTCTTGGTATCACCGGGATAAACTATCGTCATAGGCTCCGATGCTACGTTCTCCGGCGCATAAGGCGTTATGCGCTCACTCGCGTAGAGCCTTGCGTAAGAAGATTCAAAAAGATAAACGATTGCAAGCAGTATCAGGATTATGGGTATCTTTTTTTTCATTATCGTTTTCTCACCTCATATATGAGTATCTCTTCGGCGCGCGCATCCGCCGGAAGAGCAAGTAAAGCGTTGTAAAAATCTTTCATGCTGAGGTCGTTGCCTTTGCCTCGGTTTAGCAGGCTTGCCCCTTTCCACCTCTCTTTTGTAGCCACGACGATAAACGCCTCTATGTTTTTTTTGTGGCCATCCAGGACACGCATCTCAAGCGCGATGCCCTTTTTCGGAAAGCTATCTTCGGCCCCGGCCTTTAAGCCGTTGGAATCTTCATAATCATTAGGCAGCAAGACGCGCACCTGCCCGTCTGCCCTTAGGTTGAATATAGAGAGAAAGCAGTCCTTTGAGCAGGCGACTCTTATCTGCGCCTCGTCGCCGGATTGATATACCGGCCTGTCAAGGCTTGCCTTTACTTTGAAGAATGCGTCTTCCGCGCCGGACGACGCCACGCAGCTTTTAAGCTTCACTGTGTAGGCCATAAGCGGCGCGTCTTCCTTCTTCTTTTGCGTTATCTCATGCGTCCAGCCTACGACGGACTCTTCAACCACGTATCCGGCGCTCAGGGCTTGGATAAAATCCGACGCAATGACGCTATCCGACACGAGCGTAGCGCCAGCAACCTTGATCACCGAGATGTTTTCGATAGCGGCAAGGCGCGCCCTGCCAAGGGCGAGCGCCTTGGCCTCTTCCGGCGTTATGTTGGCGACAGTGGCTGCGCCTTCGGTTTCGACCCATTTGCAGTCCGCCGCATATACCGGCGAGGCCGCGAGCGCGATGACAATTGACAGAGCGACGATTCGCATCGTTTTATTCAAGAACCGCAATAACGGACTCTCCCGCTCTTCCGAGGGGCGATGGCGCAATCTGCGGCGTCTGGCTCCTTGACAAACCGAAGAGGCGGCGCGTCTGTACTTGAACCTCTTCGTTGACGTAATCGGCGAGTTCGGTTAATCTCACGCGCTTGTCGTTATCCTTGTCAGCGTCTCCCATAATGCCTTTTAATAGATAGTACGTGAAGAGGCCGTGCTTTTTATCCGGATAGTAATTGCTTATCTGCGTTGATTTGGCGGCCGACATTACGACGATCTTATCTGATAAGAGGAGCGGGTCTTTGACCCTTAAGATACCAGGCCTTGCGCCGGCAAGAAGTGTCCTTTCCTCCAACCCTCTTCCGCTCTTTCCGCTGAAGCAGGTATCAAGGAAGACAAAGACGTTCTTTACCGGAAGTTTATTCAGGTCTCCGTAGAGTTCTTCCAAGGGATACGCGGTTATCGCGGGGGACTCTGAATTGCCGTCGTACGGCAGGAGGTAAGGCGTCTCATCAGCCGGGATGCCGTGCCCCGCGTAATAGACGTAGAGGGTGTCCGTGTCGCGGAGAAGGCCGCTCAACCTGTCTTTTAACAGGTATTGAAGCTCCGCCTTTGTCGCGGATTCGTTTATGCGCGTTATCGTGTTCTCTTTCGGGACGCCAAGCAGCTTATTAGCATGGTCCCTGAATGCCTCGGCGTCGCTTACGGCAAATTCAACGGGTATTGTGTTTCTGTATTTTTCTATGCCGACGATAAGCGCCCATCTGTGTTTATCCGGCTTTACACTTTTTTTCTTTTCGATGTCAAAGATATCGGCGAGCCTCTTTAACTCGAACTCTTTGGAGGCGACGGGCGCGCCGTCCAAAAAGACCTTGACCTGCCATTTGCCCGGCAGCGCTGCGGCCTTTTCGTCTTTTATTCCGAGCGTGTGCCAAGACGTAGACGATTGTCTCACTCTGCCGTCGGCGTTAATCTTGTAATCTTCGGTTTTATAATAGAGATTGCCGGACGGGTCATACCACTCCCATCTGAGCGCGCGTTTTCCGGATACGTCTTTCAGCTTAACGAGCATGATTGCCTGCTGGTCGTCGGAGGTAAAGGTATTGGCAGGTTCTGCGGCGATAACGGCGTTGTCTTTTTTTGTAACGGATTTTGCGATTATTGCTTCGTCTAATTTGATTTGAACGGAACGATCGGCCGCTACTGCGGCGCAGCCTGAAAGAATAAGAAGCGAAATTACTATCGTCTTAATGCTTATGAGTGTGTGTGTGGGGGGGGGTACGCTGACGACTTCTTCATAATACTGCTCCGGTTGTATGGTTTGGGGGTAAGGTGCGTATAGACTACTGAATTTCGATTCTTTTGTCAATGTTTTAGTCAAGTGTCGCGGCAGACCCATCCTGCCGGACTGAATTACCCGTCCAACCAAAGAAGACTGGACTTTAATTGTGAGTTGCTATAGACTATAAAAACAAAGCGAAATCACCATATTTCTCTCCATTCGAGTCGCCGCTCTTTTGCATTTTTCAAAAACCAACTCAGGCGGATACCATATCATGCCGATACGCGCCCTACTGCTGTTGCTTGTCTTCATCTTTACGCTTACAACCCATGTCTCGACTGATTGGGCGCTGGCGCTCGATGCGCCGGAGGCCGATAAAACCGTTGCCGAACAGATACCGCCTGCTGATAAGAACGTCCAGCCGCAGACGCCACTTACGATAGACAAAGAAGAGGCGGCAAACAAAAAACTCTCGGCCATCCCTGCGGCGCTCAAGAAGCACGACTGGGCATTTATAACCTCATCAGCGCCTGAGATACTTGCCGTCAAACCGGAGTTGGCTCCAAAGCTCGTCCCTCTCCTCGCGTTCGCGTATCATAAAACCAATAACAAGGAACGCGCCCTTGCAACGTTAAAGGGGAGCGACGACCTGTTCAGCAGGCTCGTGCGGGCGTCCATCACCGGAGAGGTCTTCATCCCCCCGGGCACAAAAGAGGCCGTAAAAAACCCGGATATCTTCTACGTTGACGTCGGGGTGCCGGTGTCAAACAGCTACGAGGCCGCAGTCTACAAAAAATCGCTTATCAAGGCGCTTAAAGAGGCTTTCTTAAGAAACGTAAAAGAGAGCAGCCCGGCCACGGACGCATTCTACGAAGAGCGCATCGCGCCTTACGCTGACAAGTTCTATCTTGGGCACTATACGCTTACGCAGGACGACACGGGCGAAGGCTACTACACCTTCAACGTCATCATATTCATAGACTCCGGCGCGGTCAAGGAGGCTTACCAAGCCCTTGCCGGAGACGCGGGCAAAGACCGTCTCAAGACCGTGCTCCTTTCAAAGGGGAGCGCAGACTCCGTAAAAAAGAGGCTTCTTAAAGACCTCATGGACGCGGGATACGCCGTCGAAGACATGGGCTCAGGCGACCTTACACCTGAAACTGTGGGCAGGACAAAAGGCGCCATAGTCGTGCAGGTTGTGGAGGACGCACAGGTAAGCGGCAAGGTGCTCGACTCAAACTTCAAGACCATCAGGGCCAATATAGACTTCATCATACTCAACGGCAACAACGGACTTGTCATATCGAAACTCAACAAGTCAATGACCCTCGTGCATCTTAAAGAGGATGAGGGCAAGGAGATTGCCACATCCCGCGCTTATGAGAAGGCTCTAAAGCCGCTCAAGGAAACCCTGACCGACATAGAAGTCCGCATGGGCAAAGAGATAGCCTCCGGGCTCCTTCCCCCCATCGAGGCGACGCTCAGGGACACGAAAGAGGTCTTTGCAAGCATATACAAGTCTTACGCCGACGACCCTGTGAGCACGCTCCTTATCAGGAACAACAGCTTGAACGTCTACAAATCGATGCGCGTTGCCTTCTCGGTAAAGGGATACATGGACTATCCTACCGAGGTCAAACTCGACAGGATCGGGCCTAAGGAAGAAAAGGCCGTGCCGTTAAAGGCGGTCTTCAACACCAAGGTGTTGGAGCTTACGGACAACTCTCTTTTGCAGTCCGAGACCGAGGTGAGCTACACTGAAAATAACGGCTCGGACAAGAGCATAAAGATCCGCCAGCCCGTACAGGTCTATGAAAAACAGGCGCTCGTGTGGGACAACAAGGGCAAGGTGGCCACGTTCCTTACCTACAAAGACCCGGTGGTATCGGGCTTTGCCACAAAAGCGGCGAGGGAGTTCAACTACCCGTACCTCAACCAGTCAATTGTCATGGCGCGCGCCGTGTTCGGGGCAATGGGCGTATTGGGCATAACATACGTGCCTGATCCGGTGCCTTATGCGACCGTGGCCAGCGTAACGACGATGGTTGACCGCGTGCAGTATCCAAGGCAGACGCTGGCGCGCAAGGCAGGCGACTGCGACGACCTTGTGAGCCTGTTCGGCGCCGCGCTTGAAAGCCTCGGCGTAAAGGTGATGCCCATAGACGCGCCAACCCACCTCTTCATAATGTTCGACACCGGCATAAGCGCCTCGGAGGAAAAGGAGTCCGGCTTCCCTGAGGGGAGCTACATAGTCGAGGACGATACGCTCTGGCTGCCGTTTGAAACGACCCTCGTGGGTTCGTCCTTCTTCCTTGCTTGGGAAAAGGGCGCGGAGAACTACAGAAGGTGGAAAAAAGAGGTGCACTTCATCAACCTGCGCGAGGCGTGGAAGACATACGCGCCCGCGACCCTGCCTCAGGATGAGTTCACGCAGAATATATCAATGGCCGCAATCGAAAAAAAGTTTCCGGGAGAGCTTGCGAGCCTGAGAAAAAAGAAGGTGGAGAACATCGTAAAGCGTTCGGCAAAGGAAAAGGGCGCTTCCGAAAAGAGGCGTAACATCGTGCTGTACGGCAAGAACAACATGATTGCCGAGGCTCTGAAGCTGACGGATGAGCTTCTCAAGACCGCGCCTCATGACCCTGAGCTTTTAAACAACGCCGGAAACCTCCACTTCATGCAGGGCGGCTTTGAAAAAGCGCTCGCAAGCTACACGGAGACGGCGAAGCTAACGCCGGATGACGCCGGAGTATGGATAAACATAGCAAGGGCGCACCTTAGAATGGGACAGACGAGCAAGGCAGCCGAGACATTCGACAAGGCGCAGGCCATTGACAAGGACGTGAAAGAGCAGTATCTTAGGCTATATACGGAGATACACAAATAACCTTCTTAAACCCAAACACGGAGGCAGACCATGCCGCTCAAAAAAACCATCGTACTCTCAACCGTATTGTTGTTTCTCGCGTCTCCAGCCGCCTTTGCCGCCGAGAAAGGCAGCCTGTCTTACTGGATGAAGAACACCGGCTCAAAGATACAGGGCATAAGCAAGAAGCCAAAAAAAGAGACGGCCACGGCAGGCGTCAAGGGCGACCCTGAAAAGGCCGCTGACGAGCTTTACTGGAAAGAGGGCAAGCCGCAGGTGAAGGACGAGGAGATAAAGTCCCTTGAAAACGCGGTTGATCTCGTCAACAAAGGACAAAACGACGAGGCCATAAAGGCGCTTGAGGCATTCCTCAAGGACTACCCTAAGAGCGCGCTAAAGGCCGACGCCGAAGAGGGATTAAAGATACTCAAGACTGAAAAGAAGTAACCGCCTTAAAGACCGTGAACCGTGACCGTGACCGTGAAAGACGTAGGGCAAGGTTGCAACCTTGCAGTCTTAAAAGCCGCAACCTAAGATGGGTTGCCTTTACGGTCACGGTTCACGGTCACGGTTCACGGTTTTTACATATAACCGCTCCCACGCTTTCCCCCTTGTTGCTCCTGCTTATATTCGCAATGTGCGCCGTCTCGCGCGCCGATGAGTCAAATCGCGTTCTTCTCTACGCGGTTGGGGACGTCTCTCTTGGGCGCGGCATAGGCAACTCCGTAAAAAAACGCGGACCCGATTACCCGTTCAGCGCGGTAAGCGCAACGCTTCATGAGGCCGACATAGTCTTCGGCAACCTTGAAAGCATACTTGGCGACAAGGAGGACAAGTTGCGCTTTCCCGGAAAACCCTACAACTTTCTTGCGCCTCTCGACTCGGCCGCGGCTCTCAAACGGGCGGGATTCGACCTCCTCTCCCTTGCAAACAACCATGCCCTTGACTACGGCGAGAGCGCGATTAAAAAGACCGGAGATGCGCTCAATGGCGCGGACATCCTTTTCTTAGGCGCAGGGAAGGGGTTGACACAGGCGCGAGAGGCGGTCATCATTACAATCGCAGGCGTCAACATCGCCTTCCTCGGCTACGGCATGGGCCATTCATCGGACATCTACGCAACCGCAAAGCGCGGCGGCATCGCCCCTATCCGTTCAGACTACATCAAAAAAGACATAACCGCGCTAAAGGGAAAGGCCGACGTTGTAATCGTATCTCTTCACTGGGGCTTCGAATACAAGGACACGCCTGAAAAATGGCAGAGGGACCTCGCCAGAAACATCATCGGCTGGGGCGCTGGAGCGGTCATAGGCCATCATCCGCATGTGATGCAGGGCATTGAGCTTTACAAGGGCAGGCCAATCGCCTACAGCCTCGGCAACTTTCTCTTTGACCAGAAGGACCACGGCACGGATTCAAGCGTGATATTGGCGCTTGAATTTACAGGCAAGGCCATAACAGGAATCAGCGTAATACCGCTTGACAGGTTCAACACATACTTTCCAAGACTTGCCAAGGGCAAAGCCAAAAAAGAGATAGTTGAGAATCTGAAAAGACTCTCCGCGCCGCTGAACACGGAGGCTGGCGCCATGAAGAGGCTTGGACTGGAATAGGGACTAAGGACTCTTGTCGGCTTCGCGTCATACCGCATCCTTATCATCCTTTGAATTGCCGCGCTTTCTTGCGGCCTGAAGCTCAAGCCGCTCCCGCATCCTGTCTATCCGTGAGCCAAGGCCGAACACGTCGCCAAGCGGCCTTGCCAATCTCGTCCTTGTCTCAGGCTTTGAATACCGCACGTAGATCATGCCGAACACGGCTGCAACGACGCCGCCGATAAGGTCGTCAATCAGGTCCCACATCGTGTCCGGCAGGTCGTCCTGAGTACGTATGTTAAAGACGTTGTCAACGGTAAATTCTCCAATCTCCCACATCGCTCCCACGGCAAGCGTGAATATGACCGTAAAAATCCCTATGAGCGGGATTGACAGACGCACCTTGCGCGTGTAATGGAGCGCGTAGACGGTAAGAAAGCCGAGTATCGCAACCACTGAGCCGCCGTACAGGTGCAAGAGCTTGTCCCATATCGCAAACCTTTTGTAAAAGTTTAAGCCCTCGCCAAGGAATGTATGCAAAAAAAGAGAGAGCGTGATAAGGAGGTCCAGCTCAAAGGGCAGGCTGAAACGCGAGTTTCTCTCTATGATGGCGGGCAGGAGCGAAATGCCGACGGCGGCTATTGAGCCGACGGCGAACAGGTACTCTCCCATGTAAAGCTCATAAGGCACAAGGGCAAGCATCATGACCTTCAAGAGCCATGCTAGCAAGGTTGATATGCTTATTGTGCGCCATGACTTTGGCATGGGATGTTATGTCTCGCTTGGCAACAGGCCGCTCACTTGAACAGCGGCAGCGTATCCTTTTGCGGAGGGGCATCTTCTTGATCGGCGGAGCCGGCCTCGAAATTAGGCGCCGCCTCCCGCGCTCCAAGGTACATGTATCTTTCAAATATCCTCTGATACCCTGTCCATCTATTCTCGGCTTCGGCTCCGTCGCGCTTCAGGGAATCTATGGCGTTGACCTTTGCGTCAAGATCGTCAAGGTAATACAGTATCAACGCCTCCATCGTCTTTGGACGCTTTGGCGATCCGAATTCAAGATGCCCGTGGTGGCTGAGTATCATGTGCTTTATGAGCATGAGAAGCTCCGGGTCAAACTTCTTGATGCCCTTTACCTTGTCGTCAATGAGCGCTATGCCAAGCGTGATGTGTCCGAGGAGCCTGCCCTCGTCGGTATAATCAAACGACTTGGAGTATGACAGCTCATATATCTTGCCGATGTCATGCAGCATTGCCCCGGCGATGAGCAGGTCAACGTCAACGCCCTTGCCGTAATGCTCAGATACCTTGCGGCTAAGACCGCAGACGGACAGGACGTGCTCCAATAGGCCGCCGAGGTACGGATGGTGCATGACCTTTGCGGCGGGCGCGGTCTGAAAACGCGCGCGCACCTGTGCATCCGTGAATATCGCCTCAAGAAGCGCGCGTATGTGAGGGTTCCTGACGCCTGAAATAATAACGTCGAGCGCGGCCATCATCTCCTCCGGCGCCCTTGCTGAGGCGGGCAAAAACTCCCGCGCCGAGTATGAGCCTTCCGGCGCAACGCTTACCGAGTTTACGTTAAGCTGAATGCCGCCCTGATAGGCCACGGCATAGCCCTTTATTGACACGACGTCGTCCTTGAGAAAACCCCTTGCAAGCTCCTCGGCGTTGTCCCATATCCGCCCCTCGACGGAGCCGCTGGAGTCCATGAGCCTGAGATTCACGTATGCCTTGCCGGTCTTACTCAGACCCATATCCTTACGGGCAACGAGGTACAGCCCCGCCACATGATCCCGCTCTTTAATGTCCTTTATCACTGTCCTCTTCATCATCCGCGCACCGCGTTGCCGAGAAACCATTTTACGTAACGCTCGACGCCCTCGTCAATCCTCACCTTGGGCGCGAAGCCGAGAAGGGACGCCGCCTTTGTAACGTCCGCGAACGTTATGGGCACGTCCCCGGGCGCGCATCCGCTATATTTGATGTCGGCCTTCCTGCCGAGGCACCGCTCGATAATGCCTATGACCTTCCTAAGCTCAACGGTGCTTGAGCCGCCGAGGTTTACTATCTCAAAACGAGACGGGGTGCGTATGGCGTTGACAAGGCCGTTTATGATGTCTGAGACGTAGGTAAAATCCCTTTTCGCGCTCCCGTCGCCGTAAACCTCGATTGGTCTTCCTTCCCAGATAAGGCGCGTGAACTTGGCGACGGCCATGTCCGGCCTGCCGCGCTCTCCATAGACGGTAAAGAATCTGAGGCACGTAACCGGAAGCGAATAGAGGTGCGAATAGGAAAAACAGTACAACTCCCCCGCCCTTTTGGTCGCGGCATAAGGAGATATGGTGGATGTGATGGGGTCGTCCTCTGAAAAAGGAACCTTGCTGTTTATCCCGTAGACCGAGGAAGACGACGCAAAGACGAAGTTTTTAAGCCTCATGCCCTTCACGGCCTCAAGGAGATTGAGTGTGCCCGCGCAGTTGACCGACTCGTAAAGGAGCGGATCGTCAATTGACGGCCTGACGCCAGCCCTCGCGGCAAGGTGGCATACAACGTCAGGGGACTCCTTTTTTACAACCCCGGCAAGCGCGGCCTTGTCGCGTATGTCCAATTCATGAAGGGTAAAGTTCGGGTTGTCAAGATGCGGCCTTACGTTCTCCCTCTTTATCCTTGGATCGTAAAAATCGTTAAACTCGTCTATAACCGCCACGCTCTCGCCGGAGGCAAGGAGCGCCGAAACGAGATGAGAGCCGATAAACCCTGCGCCGCCGGTAACAAGTATCTTCATGTTATTGCCATGCCTTTATGCCGTGTTTTCAACTGACCGCTAAATCTACCATAGATACGTCCCTGAATCAATCGCTCACCCTCTGTAGAAAATAGGGACAGCTGTCCCTATATAGTCTTCCGTCTCCCCTTTGGGAAGACGGAAATATAATCAAGTCTCAAAAATCCTCTTCAAGAAAGAGCGAATCGTCAACCTTGTTTTTCTTGATCTTGAGCGGCGTCTGGCAGTACGGACAGAATACCTGCTCGCCCACCTTTTCATCGCCGGACATCGGAACGTCTACGTCGCACATCGGGCACGTAAGATAGGTTGCGCGTTCATCCCTGGCGGGCATATCCTTCTCCTGTCTTTTGAGTGATGCGTGAAATACCGTGAACCGTCTAAAGGCCGTGACCGTTGTCCGTGACCGTAAAAGATTCTTATCTT
>JBBTCG010000232.1:0-2028 GCA_038043305.1 Deltaproteobacteria bacterium
TGTCAGGGCGAAAATAAAAATGCTCACATATTAGCGTATATGCTGCGCTTTTTATTTTAGCCCTTCCTCAAACTCGGAAAAACTATCTAATTTTTAGAGGCAACCTTGAGCCGGATGTCCCACACGGAGGCGTTAATGGCGGTCAAGAAACTTGGCGAACTTCTCGTTGAATCAGGTCTCATCACGCAGGAGGAGCTTGATGCGTCGCTTGCCGAGGCCGCGCAGAACAAGGGCGTTAGGCTTGGCGTCATCCTCGTTAAAAAGGGCTTTGCCTCCGAGATAGACATTGCCCAGACCCTTTCCTTTCAGCTTTCCATACCTTTCGTGGACATGGCAACGGAGGCCGTTGACCCGGAGGCGCTAAAACTCGTAAGTGAAAAACTTGCGAGACAGTACCTCCTGCTGCCGATGTACATCGAAGGCAAGGTCTTGAAGTGCGCGATGACCGACCCGCTAAACCTCCTTGCGCTTGACGACCTGAGGTTTTCAACCGGTCATCAGATACAGCCCTGCGTAGCCACGCACACCGACGTTGCCGCCGCCATCAGCCGGTACTATCACCTCAACGAGCCGATAGACGATCTGATGGTGGATCTCAAAAAGGACAAACTCGTTGAGATAATCCACGAGGTGGACTTTGACAGGGACATCGGCGAGCAGGTGAAGAAGTCCAGCGCCCCGCCGATAATAAAGATGGTGGATTCCATCATCATCCACGGGGTTGACAACAGGGCAAGCGACCTGCACATCGAGCCGCAGGAGAAGAGCGTAAAGTTCAGGATTCGCGTTGACGGCCTTATGAGGGAGACGATGCAGTTCCCCAAGTGGGTGCAGGGGCCTATCGTCTCGCGCATAAAGCTGATGGCCAAGCTCGATATAACCGAGCGCAGGGTGAGCCAGGACGGCAGGTTCAAGGTCAGGCTCGGAGACAGGAATATAGACATCCGGGTGTCAACGCTTCCCACCCAGTACGGCGAGACCGTGGTTATGCGCCTCCTTGACGCCAAAGGCGCGCTTATTGACTTGAACAACATCGGCTTAACCAAGGAAGACCATGCCCGCCTCCTTGACATCATCGTAAGGCCGCAGGGAGTGGTCATGGTAACAGGCCCGACCGGGTGCGGAAAGACCTCGTCCCTTTACGCCATGATAGGCCATATAAAGAGCGACGTCATCAACGTCATTACTATAGAAGACCCGATAGAGTACGAGTTCAAGGGTGTAAGTCAGGTTGCGGTCAATGAAAAGACGGGGCTTACCTTTTCATACACGCTGCGCTCGGTCTTGAGACAGGACCCGGACGTTATACTCGTGGGCGAGATGCGCGACACGGAGACCGCCACGATAGCGCTTCAGGCGTCAATGACCGGGCACCTCGTCTTTTCAACGCTCCACACCAACGACGCGGTCTCATCGGTTACGCGCCTCAAGAACATGAATATAGCCCCGTACATGATAGCTACGTCCCTTAACGGGATAGTCGCCCTGAGGCTCGTAAGGAAGATCTGTCAAAATTGCCGTCAACCGTATACGCCCACCGCCGAGGAGTTCAATAAGCTCGGCGTATCTTCAGACGGCAAGCGGCAGCTTTTCAAGGGCGCAGGATGCACGGCCTGCAACGGGAGCGGGTATTCCGGCAGGACAGGCATATTCGAGGTAATGGTCGTGAACAATAAGATAAAGGGGCTTATAGCCGCTGACGCGCCGGAAAACCAGATATTTACGGCCGCCGTCGAGGGCGGCATGACCCCGCTGCACATAGACGGCCTGAGAAAAGTGTCCTCTGGGGTTACGACCCTTGAGGAGCTTGCAAGGGTGATATATCTTTCCAAGGCCGAGGCGCAGTCAAAGGAGGGCGTATGCCTTGCCTGCCTCAAGCCGGTAAGCACGAGCGTGGGGCCGTGTCCTCATTGCGGGCATCTAATCAGTAAGGACTGCCCGTCTTGCAAAAAGCCGCGTCGGCAGGAATGGATAGTCTGCCCGTACTGCGCCGCAAGGTTTTGAGACGGACACGCTTCCTTAAAGACA
>JBBTCG010000233.1:0-12344 GCA_038043305.1 Deltaproteobacteria bacterium
TTGCGTCAGGGTTTGCCCTGTGGGCGGCCCGGAGGAAAAGAGGGCCGCGAGGCGGATAGAGAACGCATCATACCGGAAGTAAATTATGACAAGATTGATTTGGAGATAGCGATCTGAGGTTCGTCATGCCGCCGTCTGTCTTATCCTCCCGCCGCTTCCTGAAAAACACCCGTATAAACAATCCGGTTGTTGACCGCCATGCTTTATAGTAACATTGCTTGGTTATGAGGCCAAAGGTATTAGACAGGTACATCTTTCTTGAGATAGCCGTTCCGTTCATCCTGAGCATATCAATACTTACCGCCACGGCGCTCCTCAGCAAGGTGATGAAGCTCATAGAGCTGGCCGTGGTTCAGGGCGTGGGCGTGGCGTATCTCCTGCAATTCGTCCTGTCCGTCATGCCGTCGTTCCTTATATACACGATACCGATATCCTTTCTCATTGCGGTGCTTGCGGCCTTCGGGCGGTTGAGTTCAGACAGCGAACTAACGGCAATGAAGGCGTCGGGACTGAGTCTTTTTACGCTTTTGAAGCCCGTGGCATTTGCCGCGTCCATCGCCGTTGCCTTGGCCGCCGCCGCGACCCTTATCCTTTTCCCCTGGGGCAACAACAATCTCAAAAAACTCCTTTTCGAGGCTTCAAGGAACGCCCTCGTGTCAAGTATCGAGGAGAAGACCTTCTATGACCGCTTCAAGGGGTTTACCCTCTACGTTGACCGGGTGTCTCAGGATACGGGCGAGATGGAAGGCATATTCATAGTTCAGGAGGCGGCGTCCGGCTCCGCAAATATCTTTTTTGCCGGAAAAGGGGCGCTTGCCGTTTCAAACGACGACGCGGCCATCTACTTCAAACTCTTTGACGGCACGATCCACAGGCAGGGCGCGCTCAAGGGGGAGTATAACATCATTGACTTCTCGGTTTACACGCTCGACCTCGGCTCCATAGGCGACGCGAGGAGCGCGAACAGATCAAACCGGGAGCTTTACTCCGGGGAATTGTGGGACAAGGCAAAGGCCGTTTCCGCAAAGGGCGAGAGAGCGGCCCCATACCTTATTGACCTGCATAAGAGGTTCGCCCTTCCGGCATCGGTCATCGTCTTTGCACTGCTCGGCGTGCCTCTCGGCATACAAAGGGCGCGTCAGGCGCCCAGCGCCGGTTTCAGCGTCGCCCTTGGAGTGGCGCTGGCTTATTACGTTACGTCAACGGCGCTTGAGGCGCTCGGCGAGAACGGGCGCTTGAACCCATATCTTGCCGTTTGGGGGTCTGACATCATATTCGCCTGCATAGGGGCCTATATATTTTATCAGGCCGCCAGGGACAGGTCGGCCTTTGCGGCAATAGCCGGTCTGGCGGCAAGGCTGAGGGCAGGAAAGGGTAAGTCCGGCTGAGTTCAATGAAGATACTCGAACGCTACATACTCTCTGAATTCGTAAGGCTCTTTGTCCTTGCCTCGCTGGCCTTCGTGCTTTTATTTTTGATGGTGGACGTGTTCGAGAACATGAACGCCATTATGAAGCGCGGGGTGTCGGCCGCGAGCGCAGCGGCCTTTTTTATGTATAAGGTTCCGTTCATCCTGTCTCAGACCGCGCCGATCGCGGTCTTAGTCTCTACGCTCATTTCTCTCGGTCAGTTCAAGCGCAACAACGAAATAACCGCAATGAAGGCCGGAGGGATCAGGCTTGGCCGCGTGCTCTTGCCGCTCCTTGCTGCAGGCGCGGTTATCAGCATAGGCGTGCTTGTGATGAACGAATACGTAACCCCATCGGCCATGAGGGCCGCCGATAATCTAAAGGCCGGATGGTCGGGCGCGCAAGGCCGGACGCTAAGTTCCACCGGGATGTGGCTCAGGACGCAGGAAGGGATATTGAACATCCGCCAGTTCGACATGAAGAAAAACGAAGTCCACGGCATAACCCTTTATGAGATAGAAAGGCCATTTACCGTTAAAGGCCGGATAAATGCGCGTTCTGCCGCATGGCAAGGCAACGCATGGGTTGCGGATAAGGCCGAGCAATGGCGGTTTCCCGCAAAGGGATCAGCCGTTGTTAAAGAGGCGTTGGACCTGCCGATAAACGGGATAGTCCCTCCGGAATCGCTTGCCGGGGCCGAAAACATGCACAAGAACATGAGTTTTTTCGCGCTCAAAAGATACGTTGATGGACTCGTCGCCGACGGCTACAACGCGACAAGATACAAGATGGAGCTCTACGCCAAGGCGAGTTTCCCGCTCGTCAACTTCATAATGGCGCTTATCGGCATATCTTTTGCCCTGTTGAGGACCGGACGGACGGCCGGCTACGCCGTTGGCATCGGGATGAGCATGGTGATAGCCTTCGGCTACTGGGTGGTGTTCGCAATATCCAAGTCGCTCGGCGTCGCAGGGGTAGTGCCTCCGCTCGTTGCCGCGCTGTTTCCGAACGTCCTGTTCCTTGCCGCAGGCGCGCTGCTCTTTGGGTACGTGAAGGAGTAAATACATTGAAAAGGCGGTTGATAGTCATTATAATAAATAATTCGGCGCCAACGGCGTCAGTGAAAATAGGCTGCCTCTAAAAATTAGAAATTTTTTCCGAGGTCAAGGAAGGGCGAAAATAAAAAGCGCAGCATATATGCTAATATGTGAGCATTTTTATTTTAGCCCTGACGCAGAGATCGGAAAAAATAGCAATTTTTAGAGGCGGCCGATAATGAAAGAGGTATCTTCATGGCAAACGATACGTTCCTCAAGGCTTGCCGCTTACAGCCGGTAAAACATACCCCGGTTTGGCTTATGCGGCAGGCAGGCCGCTACATGAAGGAGTACATGGCCATCAGGGAGAAGCGCTCGTTCCTTGAGATGTGCCGCACCCCTGAGATTGCCTGCGAGGTTACGCTCCAGCCGGTCAAGGCGTTCGAGCTTGACGCGGCCATAATATTCGCGGACATACTCTTGCCGCTTCCTGGCATGGGCATACAGCTTGAGTTCGCAAAGAATGAAGGGCCGGTTATAAAAAACCCTGTGCGCTCGGCAAAGGATATCGCCGCGATACGTGTGATAAACCCCCTTGAAGACGTGCCGTATCTTCTCAAGGCCATAAAGATGGTCAAGGCCGAACTTGCGGGACGTATTCCGCTCATCGGCTTTTCCGGCGCGCCGTTCACGCTTGCGAGTTATATAATAGAGGGCGAAGGGTCGCGGAACTACGTGCATACAAAGTCGCTCATGTATTCGGACCCGACGGCGTGGGACGCCCTGATGAACAAGATAACGGACGTCGTCATCGCCTATCTTAACGCCCAGATAGAGGCCGGGGCCGAGACTGTGCAGCTCTTTGACAGCTGGGCCGGATGCCTTGGGCCTGAGGACTACAGGAGGTTTGCCCTTCCGTACACGAAGAAGGTAATCGAGTCGGTCAACAAAGGCGTGCCGTTCATCAACTTCAGCACCAATACCGGAACCTATCTTGACATAGTGAAAGAGGCGGGCGGAGACGTTACCGGCGTGGACTGGCGCGTTCGTCTTGACGAGGCGTGGAAGACCATCGGTTACGAGCGCGGGATTCAGGGCAACCTTGATCCAGCCGTTCTCTTTGCGCCGGTCAAGGAGATCAAGCGGCGCGTAAAGGAGATACTCGACATGGCCGACAACAGGCCGGGGCACATCTTCAACCTTGGGCACGGCATCATACTCGGCACGCCGGTTGACAGCGTTCGCGCCGTGGTTGACTGTGTGCATGAGTTGAGTGCGAGATGAAGCTGCGTTCAGGCTGCTGAAAAAGTCCCATCTGCGGCGTTGTCTTCGTCGTTCGTCACTGCGGCGCACAACCCCCGATAGAAACATTCGGGGGCAGGCTCCGTGCGCCTCATTCCTGAACCCGAGACGCCTTGCATCTGGAACTTATTTGAACGCCTGAACAAATTTTGAGTTTTCGGCGCCTTGATAAATCAATAGGAGATACAATGGCTATCAAGACTAAAAAAACCGCATTCGTGCTTCTTGCATTCGGCGGGGCCGACTCGGTTGAGAACTGCGAACCTTTTTTGAAAAACATCTTCAAGGACAGGCCGCTTTCCGCTGAGGTGATAGAAAAGATACGGGAAAGGTACAAGCTCATCGGAGGCCGCTCGCCTCTGCTGGACATAACCCGCGCTCAGGCCGACGCCATACGGGCGACGCTCAAGAGCCAGTGGGGCATTGACTACAAGGGCTACGTCGGGATGCGCTTTTGGCATCCGCTTATAAAAGACACGCTCCGCGAGATGGCCTCCGACGGGGTTGAGCGCGCGCTGGCCGTTATCATGTCGCCCTTCACAACGCTTGCCACGAGCGGCGGATATGACGACGACGTTGCCGCCGCAGTCAAAGAGCTTGGCAAAGGCATGAAGGTCGAGTTCATCAAGAACTGGCACTTGAAGCCGCTCTTCATAAAGGCGCTCATCGAGAATCTTGAGATAGAACTCAAGCGTTTTGAAAACAAGAAGGACGCGCTCGTCATCTTCAGCTCGCATAGCATCCCTATGACCATGCTTGAGGGAGACCCTTACGAGATGCAGGTTCACCAGACCGTTGACCGCGTCGTCGAGAAAACAGGCGTTGATTACAAGACGGCCTATCAGAGCAAAGGCGCGGGGCCGCGTGATTGGATGGGGCCTTCCACTGAAGAGGCCATCGAGAGCGCGCGCAGGACGGGTAAAAAGGGGGTCATCATCGTGCCGCTTGGATTCGCCGCAGACCACGTGGAAACGCTCTACGACATAGACATACTGTTCAAGGGATGCGCCGAGTCAAAGGGTCTGCTTTTCGCAAGGACGGCCTCAATGAACGCCAACGAAAAACTGATGCAGGCGCTGGCAGAGATGATAGCAAAGCACACCGACGGCAGGGAATATGCCTATGGCGGTTGAGCATGAAACGAGTCGTCATCATAGGCGCGGGCATCGCGGGCTTGAGCGCCGCGTACAGCCTGATTGAGCACGGCGCTCACCACTGGGAGGCCGGTCTTGACCTTGAAGTAGTCATCCTTGAAAAAAATTCCTCCATCGGCGGCAACATCCGCACCGAGCGCCATAACGGGTATTTGATAGAAGGCGGGCCTGACTGCTTTCTTTCTGAAAAGCCGTGGGCAATGGAGCTTTGCAAGCGCATCGGGCTTGAAGGCCAACTCCTTCCCACCAACGAAACCAATCGCAAGACCTTTGTCCTGTCAAACGGACGGCTGCATGAGCTGCCTGAAGGCGTCATCCTCATGGTCCCGACGCGGATACTGCCGTTTGCCTTCTCCTCGCTTATATCCATACCGGGTAAAATTCGCATGGGCATGGAGCTTTTTATCCCAAGGCGCAGGAGTATCGGGGATGAATCGCTTGCCGCATTCGTGCGCAGGAGGCTCGGAAACGAGGCGCTTGACAAGATAGCCGAGCCGCTTGTGGCCGGGGTCCATGCCGCAGACCCTGAGACGATGAGCGTAAAGAGCAGCTTCCCTAAGTTCGTTCAGATGGAACAGGAGCACGGGAGCCTCATTCGCGGCATGATAAAGAGGATGGGGCAGATGCGCCGGACGACAACCGGAGGGCAGTGGCCGCGCATAACCATGTTCATGACGCTCAAAGACGGCCTTGGCGCGCTCGTCTCAACGCTCAAAGAGCGGCTTATGGCGAGCGGGGTTGCGTCAATAAGGACTGAGGTTCAGGTAAAAGCGATTATTGAAAAGGACGGCGGGTATGAACTTCTTATTGAGGGTGCGCCTTCGATTGTGGCCGACGCCGTGATTATCGCGTCCCCCGCGTACGCCGCGGCAAATCTGCTTGAGGCGCTGGACGCCGGTCTTGCCGCGAATCTGAGGGAGATACCTTACGCCTCAACGGCAACGGTCTCCCTTGGGTTTAAGAAGGCCGATATCGATACAAGGCACCCGATGAACGGTTTCGGCTTTGTCGTGCCAAGGGCGGAAAAGAGGCGGATAATGGCGGCCTCTTGGACTTCAATCAAGTTCGCTCATCGCGCCCCTGATGACGGCGTGCTTATAAGATGTTTTATCGGCGGGGCGCAAAACCTTGGGCTGCTTGACCTGAGCGACGCTGATATGGAGAAGGCCGTGCTTGAGGAGCTTAGATCAATCATGGGCATAGAGGCCGCTCCAGTCCTATGCCGCATATTCAGATGGCGCAATTCCATGCCTCAATACACGATAGGCCATGAAGAGCGCGTCAAGCGCATCGAGGAGTCCTGCGGCGCGCACCCCGGTCTTTTTTTAACCGGCAACGCATACCACGGCATCGGCATAAGCGACAGCGTAAGGCGCTCCGAGATAGTCGCAAAAAAGACGCTGCATTATCTTGAAGACCGTGACGCGTGACCGTGAAAGTCCCCCTGATAAGGGGGATTTAGGGGGTTAGGGCTTTAGCCTTGCGCGGAATGCCGGTTGTGATATGATTTATTCACAGGGGTTTCGTTTTGGAAAAAAACAACAGGTCAAAACGCCAGATAACCTTTGAGGACAACGGATTGGCGGCGCGCCTTTTCGGCGAGACCGGTGACAACGTCCGCAGGATTGAAAAAAAGCTTGGCGTCGAGATAGATACGAGGGGCGCGCAGGCCACCATACAGGGCGAGGCCGATAAGGCCGATTTAGCGGAGCGCCTTCTCAAAGAACTATATAAACTCCTTTCCGTCGGCTATCAGTTTTATCCCAATGACCTCGACTACGCCATAAGGATGCTTGCTTCAGACAACGAACTCTCCATTGCCGACGTGTTCATGGACACGGTCTACGTCTCTTTCCGCAAGAAAACAATAGCCCCCAAGAGCAGAGCTCAGAAGAGATACATTGACGCCATACGCAAGTACGACGTAGTTTTCGGCATAGGCCCGGCAGGCACGGGAAAGACCTACCTTGCGATGGCGATGGCGATCGCGGCACTGATGAACAAACAGGTGGACAGGATAATCCTCACGCGTCCGGCCGTCGAGGCAGGGGAAAAGCTCGGCTTTCTTCCCGGCGACATCGTCGCAAAGGTTGACCCGTATCTCAGGCCGCTCTACGACGCGCTTCACGACATGATGGACTTCGAGCGCGTACAAAAACTCATGGAGCGCGGGACGATAGAGGTTGCCCCGCTTGCGTTCATGCGCGGCAGGACGCTCAACGACTCCTTCATCATATTGGACGAGGCGCAAAACACCACTAACGAACAGATGAAGATGTTTTTGACGCGCCTTGGTTTCGGCTCAAAGGCCGTCGTTACCGGCGATATAACGCAGATCGACCTGCCGCTTGCAAGACCATCCGGCCTCGTGGAGGCGCAAAAGATTCTGCAAGCGTCCGAGGGTATAGCCTTCGCGCCTTTCTCCGAGATTGACGTTGTGAGGCATCCGCTTGTGCAGGAGGTCATAAGGGCTTACGAAAAGGCGGAGGCCAAGCGCAAAAAAACCGCGCCTACGGAGGCATGAGTTGAAGGTGCTCATCAGCGATATATCCGATGGGAAGACCGGGCGCGCCATGATTGCAAGGGTAAAGAAGATGGCGCTTGCAACGCTGACGGCGCTGAGTCTGACTGGTAAGGAGTTGAGCCTGTGTCTGATTGACGACGACGGCATCAGGGCGCTCAACAAAAGATACCGTGGCAAGGACAAACCCACCGACGTTTTGAGTTTTTGCATCGCCGATGAGGTACTGCTTGGAGATGTGGTCATCTCGATTGACAGGGCGTGCGCCCAGGCCGAGGAGGCCGGATGCGGCCTTGACGAGGAGTTGGCGCGTCTTGTCATACACGGCGTCTTGCACCTCGTTGGATTCGACCACGTCAGAGGCGGTACTCAGGCAAGGAAGATGAAGATAAAGGAGGCGGAGCTAATCGGCCTTCTCAGGGAGAGCGGCTTGATCGGTTCCTATGTAGATAACCTCTGGAACGGGGTCGGGAAAAAACTTAAATCCAAAGGGGCCGCCCCAGTTGAGATACGCAAGGCTGTTAGGGATGTACGCAAAGGAAGGAGATGAAGGTTGTCGTGGTGTAGGAGTTTCCTCTTGCCACCTTGCGAGGCTGATGCCGTCAGGAGGAAACTCCTGACGGCATCAGCCTCGCCTCTATCTCACGATGAGCCGGTTTTCTATGCCGATGGGCCTTCTACAATCTTCGATTCCACCCCGTAGATCCAGTGAGTGATACGTTGCTTCGCTTCTTCCGGCATATCTTCAAAATACATTCCGATATGAGACGCAGAACCGTGTTTTCTTGTATGTTTCACGATGGCGCGGGCATTGAGACCGCCCAGCGTGTGGTGGTTCATCTCCATGCTCAATATGGAACCGATACCGATGTGAGATGACGACTCAACGAGACAACCGGAAGGGCTGATATTTTTGACCACGGCGGCTCTATGTTCGTCCGAAAACCCTTCAAGACGATAGGACATCGGCGCATCCGTCATTCGCCTCAGGTATTGCCTGTCAACGCCTTTGATACCCGCCACTTCATATATTTGCATCTGCTGGTCTTTCCCCTTTACCATGACCGGAGGCAGTTCTTTACATGCGGCGTGATCGCTGATTTCGTTGGCTATGGTTTTGCTGATCAATACCTGTCCGGGCTGGGCAAGACCGCAAAGTCTTGCCGCGATATTAATATTGTCGCCGATCACGGTATAATCCATGTAATCTTCGGACCCCATATTGCCGCAGACGGCCTCGCCGCTGTTTAAGCCGATCCCGACGAACATCTGTAGTTCGCCCGACTCGCTCCGCATTGCATTCATTGCCTTGCAGTACCGCTGGATATCCAGCGCCGCCCGCACCGCATTGCTCTCGCTCCCTCGGCCTTCAAAGATGGCCATGACTTCATCGCCCACAAATTTGTCAATGCTTCCTCCCCGCTGATGTATGACTATCGCCTGCAAATTCAGATAAATATTTAAAAGACCGACCACTTGCTCCGGACTCATCTTTTCGGACATGGAAGTAAATCCGCGAACGTCGGAAAACATGGCGGTAATATATTTCCGTTCACCCCCCAGATTCAGCGAGCCGCTGTCCCGATGCTTTTTTATGTTCTGCACCGTTGCCCCGGAGAGGTACTTTTCCATGTGGAATTTTTCACGAAGGCTGAGGATCATCTGATTGAAGACACCCGTCAGTTTTCCGATTTCGTCCTGATAATGGATTGGGGCCTGGATGCTCAAGTCTCCCTTGGCTGCGATATGGATGGCGTTGACCAGCGAATCTATAGGTTTGGTAATGATACCGGCGAGGGTGTAAGAGATCAAGAACCCGGACACGACAAACGCTATGCCTATCCATAAAAAGGCGATCTTCTGCTTGCGAATCGCCTCGTTCAGTGCTCTTTGTGAAAGTCCTATTCGCGCGGCGCCTATCTTCAGCTTTTTCGCTTTCAGGATAATAGGGAGCGTGGCATCGAGAACGGCAGCGTCTTTGAAAACCGTCTCTTGAACAAAAAGGTCGTTGGCCTGCGCGGCTAATGTATCCGCTTTGTCGGCAGGGACAGACCCTTTCTTTGACAGTTCGCTGTGAGCGAATATCCTGCCCTTGTCGTCTATGATCATGGCATACACGACATCCTCCCTCTTCTGGATATCCATGATGGTGGAAAGAACCGGTAGTTCCTGTTTCGTCAACAAGCCGTCTTTACCGACAATTGCGAGCTGCTGGGCAAGTATCTCGGCGCGGCTCCTCAATTCATGCTGTAGGACTTCTTTTTGGCGGGAAAAGGTGACGGCGGCAAGGGAGGCGACGGCCAGGCTTAAAATAACGATGAGAGTACCTGCGATTTTGTAACGCACGCTGAGTGAGGTGATGCCGTTATACAGCATGGGAAGGAAGGAGCGCCGATGATTGTTGGTCTGCGAAGACGCCGATTTATCACTCTTCACAGGCTGCTCCGTTGTTGAGGCGGCGACGTCGCTCCGAGCCTCATCGGCATCCTTGACAGGTTCGCTCATTTGGATTCAATCTCGCGAAGTGTCTTCAGTATCTGTTCTATCGTTTTGAGATTTTCCTGCGCCTTCAGCCCCAACGTGGTGCCGGGTCCTATCTGTACGACCTGCTGAAAAGCCTTCTTGGCTTCGGTGTAGTCTTCTTTCAAATAGTGCTGAAGACCTAAATCGTAGTAGGATTGCTGGGCTTCCGTATCAACAGGTTTCGGTTGCGGCTTTACGGTGGGTTTATGAACTGGGGGGGCTTTGGGTTGCTGATCTGGTGGGGCTTTGTCCTGCATTAAAGCGCAGGAGGATATAAATGCCGCCAACAGAAAACATAACATTAATTTTTTGAACGCAATCGTCATAAGCCTAACCTTCACCATAAACGCATAGTTCACCAAAACCTGATTGAACCGTATGGTTTTAATTATAGTAACTCGCTTGCCATAGTCAAGCGGAAAAGGCGCACAAGGGTTTCGGCTGCCGTGTCCCGCGAGGACGAATCCTTAAAACAACCTTTCCTGCCGCGCGCCGGTTGGCTCTGTGGTTGGCGTTGGAGCTTGGGCTTTGTCAAAGAGCCGTATCTTTCCGAATTCGCCGTCAAAGCACGGGGCTATGCTGAGTTGGCCGCATCTTGTCCTGATTATGCCCTGCGCCGTTTTCTCTCCGGCCAGCCGGATAAGCTCGTCTTCAGATGCGTCGAGCAGGATTGCAAATTCGCTTCCCGCCTCCTTTACAAGCCTTGCGTACTCATGCTGAACCTTGAAAAAGGAGATAATAGAGTTGAGTCAGATGGAGCTGCCCAGATGGGATTTAATCAGGCTTGTGGACGGAGGCGCCGACACATAAGTCTTACGCTTGCAATTATTTTTATCTCCCGGCGACAAAATCAATCCGTTGCCTCGCATCCGGCAATACGGAGATTCAAGTTGCAATCATATTATCCCCGCCCGCTTATGTCTTGCCTCTATTTCAACGGCAACTTCATCAATGGCCTTATAATCAGCCTCCGTTGGCTTGCCTTTTATGAGAACGGGAGCGAGCCAATCGAGGTTTAAGCCTGAGAGCGTCGCGGTTATCTGTTCGATCATCTTACCGCCCCAGCCATAAGAGCCGATGACGCAGGCGTTTGAGACCTTTGGCTTTAATGCGTTTGCCATGAATGCGGCGCCCATGACGAGAGGGTGAGCGCCGGTAAGGACTATGGGAGAGCCGATGACGAGAGAAGCCGCGTCAACGAGCGACATGGCGAACTTGCCCGTATCCGCTACGGCGAGATTGAATAGTTCAACCTTGACCCCCCTTGCAGCCAGCGCCTCGGTAAGACGCATCGCCATCGCCTCCGTTGACCCATGCATGGAGGCGTATGCAATGACAACCGAATTGGCGCACTTGTCAGCTATCCATTCCCTGTGGCTCGCGATGATGCACTCGGTGTCGAAGTGCACAGGCCCGTGGCTCGGCGCGATAATCTTGACGTCGTATCCTGCAAACCTGTCAATATGTTTTCGTATCTGGCCGCGAAACGGCATCATCACCTCCGCGTAGTACCGCTTGGCCGCCTCGCAGACCTTTGAGAAGTCAGGCTCGCCCAACGCCGATACGGCAAGGTGCGAACCGAAAAGGTCGCAGGTGAACAGTATCTTATCCTCAACAAGATACGTTGACATGGTCTCAGGCCAATGCACCCACGGCGTATGGATGAACTCAAGGGTCTTTGCGCCAAGGGAGAGCCTCTCCCCGTCGCCCACCGCCTGTATGCGGTCTTCAGGTATCTTTAAGTGGCTTGAAAGCAGGGGCTTTGCCTTTTGAGAGGCTAAGAGCTTTGCGGACGGATACTTCTCAAGCACGGCCGGTATCGCGCCGGAATGGTCCTGCTCCGCGTGCTGAGAGATTACATAATCAAGCACAGGGACGTCCTCAAGATGCTTCATGAAGACCGGCGTCATGGAAGGATCAACAGAGTCAATGAGCGCCGTCTTTTCCGTTCCCTTCACGAGATAGGCGTTGTAGCTTGTCCCGTCAGGCAACGGTATCAGCGAATCAAACAGCCGTCTTGACCAGTCTACCGCCCCGACCCAGAAAACGCCTTCTTTTATCTTCCGTGGTGTCATATCATGTCCCCCGCGCCGCCGAGTAGAGTATAGCCCAAAAACAGCGGGCTGCAAGCGGCGCATATGAGCGCGGAGATTTATCCCTTTTTTGTCATTCCCGCAATCTTTCAGCGGGAATCCAGTGTCTTTGTCGTTTGATGTATCTGACATAGGAGACGATCATATCTGGATTCCCGATTAATGCCTCGGGAATGACATCTATTTATTCCTTGCCTTTATCGCCTTGGACATCTCGCGCTGTACGTCCTTTTTCTTTATTGACTCGCGTTTGTCGTAAAAGGTCTTGCCCTTGGCAAGCGCAAGCTCGACCTTGGCCCTGCCGT
>JBBTCG010000234.1:0-10224 GCA_038043305.1 Deltaproteobacteria bacterium
GAACCGTGACCGTGAAAGACTCAACCCCCAACCCCCTAAATCCCCCTTATCAGGGAGACTTTATCAGGGGGACTTCTACGGTTCAAGGTATTATCACGCATCACCGTCTTTTTGGTACACGGGCAGTCTCAGGGTAACCGTAGTGCCTACTCCCTCTTTCGAGTCGAACTCGATTGTGCCGCCGTGTTCCTTTATTATGGAGTAGGATATGGACAGTCCGAGGCCAGTGCCGCCTGTGCCGGACTTTGTGGTAAAAAACGGCTCGGTTATGCGCGGCAGGATATCGGCTGGAATGCCTTGTCCCTCATCCGTTACGCGAACGAGTATTTGCGCCCCGCCGTCATCGCTGGCGGTTGATACCGTTACGCCTCTGCCGCGTCCCTGAATGGCGTCAAGCGCGTTCATGATGAGGTTTATGAGCACCTGTTCAATCCTCTGGCCGCTGCCGCGCGCAACAGGCAGATTATCGCGGAGAGAGACGCGAAAGTTATCGGTATGCTGCTCTATCTGGCGCTTGAGTATGGCCACGGAGGAGACGACGGCCTTGTTTACGTCAAGCGGCTCATTCAGATCGCACTTATCGGTTCTTGCGAAGTCCTTGAGTTCGTCCACGATGCGTTTTACCCTGCGCGCGCCTTCACCTATGTCGTTGATGAGACCGGGCACGGATATGCGCGCGTCGGAAAAGGCAAGCCCGCCGAGCTGAAAATCTCCGTGAGCGAGCTGATACTGGTTAAGGATGCCTTCGGCGCCCCGCCAGAAGCCGGCAAGAAGTTCGGAGTTGAAGAGGATGAAGTTATTCGGATTGTTTATCTCATGGGCTATGCCGGAGGCCAGAGTTCCGAGCGCCGTCATCTTGTTGGCGTGGATGAGTTTCGTCTGCATGAGCGCGGTCTCCTCCTCAAGCCTTATCTTTTCCGAGATGTCGCGCACCGTGCAGTAGATTACGCCCTGCCTCTTGAGCCGTATGCGCTGGCCGGCAATTGAGATGATGAGTTTTGTCCCGTCTTTTTTGGCGCTGTCAACGCGCTCCATGTTGAATGCCTTGCCGATCGCAAGGGTGCGGATGCGTATCTTGAACTCAGCGCACTCGGCGCCGGTTATAAGGAGCGTTGCGCTTGAGGCCATGAACTCTTGCCTCGTGTACCCGTATAGGGCCGTGGCCGCCTGATTTACGTCTACCACGGCGCACGTGGCCGGTTCAAGCAGTATCTGCGCGTCCGCGTTCTGCTCGAAAATCTGCCTGAAACGCTCCTCGCTTTCAAGGAGCGCGGCCTCGGCGTTCTTCCTTGCGGTGATGTCCTGTATGACGTTGATTATATATGCGCCGGTGTCATGCACCGCCGTCGTTATATGCGCCCAGAACACGGCCCCGTCCCTGCTTTTAAGCCGGGTCTCAAAGCCAAGGACCGGAAGTCTCGTCATGGCAGCGGCGCTCCTTAACCTGTCATAATCGTTTACGTAGTGGGCAAGGAGCGAGGAGTTCATCAACTCCGGCTTCGAGCCGTAGCCAAGCATCGCCGCGAGAGAGACGTTCGCGTCGAGCACGATATGGTTCTTGTCGAGGACGGCAATGCCGATGGGCATGCTTTCCATGAGATTCCTGAATCTCTCCTCAGAGACCTTGAGAGCGCCTTCGGCCTGCGAACGCGCAAGACGCACCTCGGACTCTTTCAGTTCGCGCTCCACGGTCGGCACGAGCCTTTTAAGGTTGTCCTTGAGGATATAGTCGTTTGCGCCGGACTTTATAGCCTGCACGGCGCGCGCCTCGCCTATGACGCCGGATACGATGATAACGGGCGTTTCTATATGTTCGGCGCGTATGCGCTTGATGGCCTCTATGCCGTTGAGGCGCGGCATGGCGTAGTCCGTGATGATTATGTCCCATGTATCGGAAAGGGCGGCCATTAGAGCGGATTCGGTGTCAACGCGCGCGGACTTGACGTCGAATGCGCGCCCCAACTCCCGCATGATGAGGGAGGCGTCGTCCTCGGAATCGTCGGCGATTAATACCTTGATGCGCGGTTTCATTAGGACTCCGGGGAGTTGGCCTCAGTTGCCGGTCATGTTCAACCAATGTTATCAGTTATCGGTTATAAGTGAAATAATTATCCTTAAACCGATACCCGATAACCGTCCACCGATAACCGCCTCTACAGCGTAAAGTAAATCGTCGCGCCGTTATCCACGGCGGCCTCAGCCCATACTCGCCCGTTGTGGCGTTTTATAATCCTTTCAACCGTGGCAAGCCCGACGCCCGTGCCGGCAAACTCCGCGTCGGCGTGCAGGCGCTGGAATGCGCCGAAGAGCCTCTCGGCGTAGCGCATGTCGAATCCGGCGCCGTTGTCCTTCACGAAGTAGACACGCCTGTTGGCCTCGATGCCCGCTGAGCCGAATTGTATGACGGACGTCTCCTTTTTGCCGGTGAACTTCCATGCGTTGCCCATGAGGTTCTCAAGGATAATCCTTAAAAGCCTCGCGTCCGCCCTTGCCAAGAGGTTGTCCTCTATGATGAATGACGCTGTACGCTCTGGCTGCGACTTTTTGAGTTCCTCGGCTATGCCGCGCGCGACCGCGCTCAAGTCTACCTCAGCCATGTTCATCTGCGCGCGCGTTACCTGCGAGAGCTCTAAGAGGTCGTCTATGAGCTGCGCCATGCGCGAGCTTGCCGCTCTCACGCGCCTCAGATGTTCAAGCGATGCGTTGTCAAGCGCGTTGCCGGAGTCCTCAACTATGGCGGCGCTGAACCCGTCTATTATCCTGAGCGGCGCGCGGAGGTCATGCGCGACCGAATAGCTGAACGCCTCAAGCTCCATGTTGACCGCCTCAAGCGCCGCCGTGCGTTCGGCGACGCGGCCCTCAAGCTCGACGTTGAACTGCCTGACTTCCTCCTCGGCGCGTTTCCTTTCGCTTATGTCGCGGGCTATTGTGGAATAGTACAGCAGGTTCCCGGAGGCGTCCTTGTGCGCTATTATGACCTGCGAGGTCGGCGTCAATCGTCCGTCCCGCGCCATGATCGCGGTCTCTCCCTGCCAGATGCCGTATTCTGCGGCCGTGGGAAGACCCTTGTCAAGCACGATATCAGCGGCCCATTCGGGGTGGACGCCCCGGATGCGAAGGTTCGATATGTCGTCCTCGTCCTTAAGGCCGGTCATCCTCCTTGCCGCCTCGTTCATATAGAGTATTCGCCCGTCCGGCGAGGCCGTTGCCACGAAGTCAGGCGTGGCGTCTATGATGGCCGTGAGCCTTTGTTGTGCCTCGTCCATGATGTGTTTTATACGGTTCCTTTCGGCGATGCCTGCGGCCATCGCATTGAACGACTCCGATAGACGGCCAAGCTCGTCATCGTTTTTTACCGGTATTCGCACGGCATAATTTTCGCCTGCCATTGCCCTTGCCGCGGTTGACAGGGCGTTGATCCTTTTTATCACGACGTTTGACGAAAAAAGGTACAAGAGCAAGAGCACGGCAACGGTGAGTACCACGGCGACAACCGCATACCTCTTTATTGCGAATACCGGGGCAAGGGCATCGTTCTTGTCCACCTCGGCCAGCATCACCCAGTTCATTGATTTGAGGCATATCGAGGCCCCAGCTACCTCGACGCCCCTGTAGTCAAGGTAGTATCCGGCCGTCGGGGTCCCTTGTTCAAGGCACCGTCTTACAGGCTCCGTGTCAACCTTTGTCTTGAGTATTGAATCGCTTATAAAACGCGACTGAGTGAGCATGAGTTTTTTCCCGTTGACCATGTAGACCTCCATGCTCTTACCGTCGTAAGCGTCTTTTTTTTCAGTCTGCGGCCTGTCCAGTCCATCGGCAAGTATCCTGTCCAGTTCCAGTAGATAGAACGAGTTGACGATTACCCCTATGGGGGCGCCTGTGCTTCTGTTGTAAAGCATGGCGGCGAAGAGTATCTCCGGCACTCCAATGGTTTGCTCAGAAACCATTGCCCCGTTTCCGGCGCCGGTGAAGAACGGCTCCTTTGATACGTCCAGACCGTTCCTTGCTGGGTCAGTTGAGGCGCTAACCCTGCCGTTGAGAGAGACTATCGTTATGGCGGCGATGTTTTTGTCCAGCGGGTGTTTGTTCTTTTTCAGGTATTCGCTGAGTTGGTCGGTCTCCTGAGCGCCTGAACGTATCCTGTCCAGAGAATCCCTTATGAAGCCGTCGGTTGCAAAGTCCCGAACCCGTCTCTTGTTGGCCTCCATGAAAAGGCGTATCTCGCCTTCCCGCTCCAACGTCAGCGTACCGAGGTTCTCGAGAACCAGCCGCTCGATGTGCGATTTGTTGGCGGTGTAGCTTATCAGGAATATGACGAGTATCGGCAAGAGCACCGCGAGATGCGCGAGGAGCACCTTTTTGGATAGCGAAAAGGAGAACCATTTCATGGATGCCACGCTATCAGGTATTTGCGGCCGTCGTCAAATACAACTATAAGGTTTAGCTTCCTCTCCCCGAAGGGGAGAGGATTGAGGTGAGGGGGTTTTAATCGCCACTCTCCCCCTCACCCTGCCCTCTCCCCCTTGGGGAGAGGGTTACTTCACTGCCTCTCGGTCATGTACCGTCTGAGTTTATCGAGCGCGACTACCTCGATCTGTCTTACGCGCTCCCTCGTTACGCCGAAGGTCCTGCCTATGGCCTCCAGCGTCCTCGGTTCATCGTCTTCAAGCCCGAACCTGAGTTTTAATATCTCGCTCTCGCTTCCTTCCAACATGCAGAGCAGCTTACGGAGAGCGCTGTGCTCCATTGCCGCGCCGATGACGACCGGAGGGGAAGCGGCCTTGTCGTCCTCAAGGCGCTCAAGGAGCGGCTGTTCAAACTCATCACCTTGGCTCATGCCGGCGTCAAGCGACGAACAATTCTTCCTGCTTATGGATGAGAGCTTCTTGACGTACCTGCCGGAAAGGCCGGTTGCCTTGGAAAGCTCGCTGGCGTCAGGTTCTCTTTTTAGGTTAAGCGTCAGCGTCCTTGAGGCCCTCGCAATCCTGCCCATGTCGGCCGTTACGTGTATCGGCAGCCTTACGATGCCCGACTGGTTCACTATTGCCCGCTCGACCGACTGTTTTATCCAGTACGTCGCGTAAGTCGAGAACTTGCAGCCCTTGGATACCTTGAAACGCTCAACCGCCTTGATGAGCCCGATATTGCCCTCTTCAATGAGGTCTTGAAGGGGAAGCCCTCTGTTCATGTATCGTTTGGCTATGCTTACTACAAGACGGAGGTTGGCCTCAATCATCCTTTGCCTTGCCAAAGAGTCGCCCTTGGCGATCCTTCCGGCGAGTTTCTTTTCCTCCTCGGCGTTAATTAGCTTCAATCTTCTTATGGCGTTGAAATAGACCCTTACGGAGTCGGCAGAGGGAGCCTCGCGTTCATGTTCGCTCGGTTCGAGTCCGCCATGTCCTATCGAACCTTCCTTGAAATACGGCATCGGCCGCTTGTCGGCGGCTTTTGCGCCGTATTCAGAAGTGTCCTTTCCGCGATGAAAAAGGTCTCCCATGCTTCCCAACGCCGTTGTCTGTTTTTCGTTGTCAAGCGTGCCCATGCGCGCCTCCTTTTATGATATTCTCAATTCCCGTGCGCTCGTCCCGGCGCTCTTGCTTCCTGCCTGGCATGGAGCGGCCTTAAAGGCATGATGCCGCGAACGTCCATCGCGCTTACCGGCTCTTGAAACTTGAGACCCATATCCGTTCCCGCACCGGTTTCTTGCGACCAGATTATTTGCGCTGCCCAGATGAGTTTGGTTCCGTTTATCTCCACTTGTACGGTTGACCGGTCATCCCAGCTTTGCAACGTTGCCGTGAGACGGGCGTCGGCGCGGTTTACAAGCCGGAGGCCGCCGGATGAGATGTCCTGAGTCATGGCGCTGAAGTCAATGGCCCCTCCTGTGCCGGACGCCGCGCGAACGGCGCATCTTTTCATAAGGGCGAACCGCAAGGACTGTCTTTGTTCCGGCCCGCGCCTCTCAGTGGTCTTCCGCGCCTCAGCGCTTGAGATTATGGAACCGGCGCAGTCTATGAATTCGCTTATCTTGAACGGCTTGCAAAGGCATTTAAGCCCCCACTCGGCGATGTATGACTTGAGCGTGTCGCTCAGATTTGCCGTCATAAAAAGGAATCTGTCCATTAGGAGCGAATTATCCCATATTGCGGCGTTATAAAATTCAATCCCGTTGAGCACGGGCATGTTGATGTCCGATATGACGAGATGAAAGGACGAGGAGCGCAACATGCCAATGGCCTGAGCGCCGTTTTGAGCGCTAATCACGGCGTACCCCGCGTCCACGAGTATCTCCGTGCAGAATTTGCGAGTTATCGCGTCGTCGTCAACCACCAGTATGTGAGATGAGCCGTTGTTGGTCATATTTTTGTGTATTGCATCGTCTGTGCCATAATGAACTATGTGAAATCATTAATGTTTATGTAGGCAAAAAATAGAACAGGTGCAACCTGATTTTAGGCAAAAAAACCCTAATCTTTAGAAAAACTCTTATAAATCAAGGTGATTGGGCTGGTGTGATTATTTTCCATGCAGCAAGGAAAGTTGCATGGGTCTGAGTAAGGAACACAACGCTACTAGCCTTACCTTTCACGGTCACGCATCACGGCCTTTAATCAATCGGCAACATGGGCATTATGGCTCTTAGATCCAGCGCGCAAACCGCCATGTCAAACTGCAACGCCGTGGCGCATGTATATTCGTCAATCGGCATTGACCGGATTATGTGCGCCTCGCGTTCCAGAGTGCGTCTGTTCATCTTGAGGGATACGCTTACGCCCTCATCGGCCGCAAACGGCCTCCCGCTGTGATTGAGCCGGAGACCGGTGCGCGATATGTCGCTTGTCCTGATGAGCGACGTTGCGCCGGAGCCTCTGTTAATCTCAAGGCCGAGCCCACGCGGCAAGCTGAACCGGGTCTCCTGCCGTTTGTCATCTTCCGGCTCAAGAGGCCGCGATGCGATTCCATCCGCTGAGTTCAAGAGGTCGTTTATGCCGAACGGTTTGGATAGGCAATGCAGGTCCAGGAATGAGACGTATGAGGCGAGCGCGTCATCAAGGCAGGCCGTCATAAATAGAAAGCGCCTTCTCAGATACGCATGTTCCCAAACCGCGACGTTGTAAAGCTCCACGCCGGTGAGTCCCGGCATATTGATGTCGGTTATGACAAGATTATACCTTGCGGTCCTGAGTTTTTCGACGGCCTCGGCGCCGTTTGAGGCCGTGTCAACGGAATAGCCGTTTTCAGAAAGCAACATGCCACAAAAGTCCCTTGACATCGAATCGTCGTCAACTACGAGTATGTCGTTAGCGCCGTTCATATTCCACCTCCGTGATGCGCTGTATTTAACGGTAGTGATAACCGTCTTGATATGATTGTATTGCACGATACGTGCCAAGTCGGTTTCTTTTGAAATTATAAGTAATTTAAGATTCTGTTATCCTGTTAACGCGAGGATGGTGCGAGGGATTTTGTCTGACAACGTTGAAATACGAGGAAAAACAGCGGAAATGATGGTTTCGCGTCATGCAAGCAATGTTGCATAAACGACAAAAATTGCGGGGGGGGGGATTACGCTTTTATATGCGCCTTGGAGAGCCTTTTATTCAGCGCTTGTCGGGTTATGCCGAGTATCGTTGCCGCGATACCCTGGTTGCCGTGAGCCGATTCCATTGCCCTTGCAATCAGTAGTTCCTGTGCTTTTTTCAGCGTAGGGATGTGTCCCGCGTCAAGGGAGAGCGCATCAATGCCGCCGGGTACGGCTTGGGTATCCGTTGCCCTGCCTCCAGATGCGCCTCTCTCCAGATTTATGATCTGCTTAAAGCTGTCCATGGACAGCACGCCTCCCTTGTGTCTCGCGACGGCGTCAAAGACCATTGATTCGAGTTCGCGAACGTTGCCCGGGAAATGGTAGGTTGACATGAGCGTGTCCAATTCTTGAGGATATGAGGGCGTTTTCCTGCTCATCGCGACCGACGCCTTTGCGATGAAGTGTTTGAGGAGCGTCGGGATGTCCGCTCTCCGTTCCCGGAGCGGCGGTATGTGTATCTGGTGCGCCCTAAGCCGATAATAAAGATCCATGCGAAAACGGCCTTCGCGGATGAGCCTTTGCAGATCCTTGTTCGTGGCCACCACGACGCGCACCTCGCTTCGTTTCGGCGCGTCGGACCCAAGGGGATAATACTGGTGTTCCTGCAGGAGCCTCAGGAGCTTGACCTGCGACGATTCGTTGGTGTCGCCTATCTCGTCAAGGAAGAGGGTACCGCGCGCGGCCTTTGCTATGAAGCCGTCCCTGGCTTCGTCCGCGCCGGTGTATGCGCCTTTTTTGTGGCCGAAGAGCGTGTCCGAGAACATCGTGTCGTCAAGCCCTGCAAGGTTGACGGCAACGAACTCGCCCGGCTTGCCGCTCAACCGGTGCACCGCCTTGGCGATGAGTTCCTTTCCAGCGCCGGTCTCGCCGGTTATCAGAACGGGCTGGTCAGTGGCGGCTATGACCTCTATGTATTGGAATATGGCGCGCATCGTCTTGCTAACGGTAACGATGGAGGAAAACGCCTCCTCGTTTTCGATCCTGCCGTGGAGCAGAGTTTTTTTAAGCGACGACACCTCGCTTTTGAGGGCGCGCATCTCAAGCGCCCGTTTTATGCTCGTCTCGAACCTGCTTAGTTCAACGGGTTTTACAAGGTAGTCGAAAGCGCCCATCTTCATGCACGACACGGCAATGTCAAGCTCGTTGAGCGCGGTCATCATTATTACCGGTATGTGCGGGTAGGCCTGATTTATTTCAGGCAGTAAACTGGTGCCCTTGAGGTGCGGCATGGAGATGTCCATTACGATGACGCTGACCTCGCGCTCCGCCAAAAGAGGCATTACGAGGCGGCTGTCCGAGGCGGTCAAGACCTCGCGGATGCCTGCGCCCTTGAGCATTATGCTGAAGGATGAAAGTATCTGCGGCTCGTCGTCCACGAGCAGGACCGGTAGATTTACGATGTTGAGATGTTCCATAAAGACCGTGTAAAGGCCGTGACCGTGAACCGTGACCGTGAAAGGCGTAAGTCGTAAAAGACAGTAACAGTGTAAAGGCGTGTGCCGTGAAAGGAACCCCCTCTCCCCTGCGGTGAGAGGGCTGGGAAGAGGGGGCACGGCTCACGCCGTTACACGGTCACGTTCACGGTAGTTTAGGTTCCACCGGATAGCCGGCTCCGACCCATGCGTCAAAACCGTCCTGTAAATAGCTTACCCGCTGAAAGCCGTTGTTCATCAGGAAGAGCGCCGCACCGGCGCTCGAGGTCGAGCTTGGTCACGTGCAGTACGTTACTATCTCGCGTCCCATCGGGATCTCGGCCAATCTGTCCGCCAGCTCTTCCGGGGCGATGCGTATCGCGCCCTTTATCTTGACCTTGCTCTTGTTGTATGAGCCGCTTGCGCGGACGTCGAGGATTATTACCGCGCCCTTGTCGAATTTAGCCTTAAGCTCCGCTGCGGTAACGCTCGGCGCATCTTTTGGCCCAGTGGCGTGGAGTTGGGCCGTAAACAGAAAAAACAGCGCCGCCAGTGCGGCGATCGCGGCATAAACATGTCTATGCATCTTTGTCCCCCGTTTGGTTGATAAGTTTTTCTACAGTCTCGGTCAGTTGGTCTATGGTAAACGGCTTTTTGAGAAAGGCGTTTTGCGTGCCCTTGAGAAACTCCTGAGTATCCTTGTTTACGCCGTCGCCGGTGATGAAGATGAAACGGTTGAGCAGTTCAGGCTTTGTCCTTCGGGCCTCATGGTAGAACCGTTTGCCGTCCATGCCCGGCATCTTGATGTCGCTGATGATTATATCATAGTTGACCGTGGCAAGCCTTGTCAGCGCGTCCTCGCCGCTTGAGAATCTGTCTACGACGAACCCTGCTCGCTTGAGGGTGTCGTTCAGGAGGTCGAGTATTATTTCTTCATCGTCAAGTATGAGCGCCTTTAGCGCCCTGTCGCCGACTTCCGTTTGACGCGCTGTGTCGGATGATGGTTTTGTCTTGTCCGCCTCGCCGCCGCCCGTCGTGTTTTCGGTGATCGGCAGTTCGATGATGAACGTGGTGCCGGCTTCAAGGGTGGAAGCAACGCGGATGTTTCCGCCATGCTCGTTTATTATGCCGTATGAGATGGACAGTCCCAGTCCAGTGCCCCTGCCGACCGGCTTGGTGGTAAAGAACGGGTCGAATATCCTGGAGGCCACCTCGCTGGTCATGCCC
>JBBTCG010000234.1:10324-14788 GCA_038043305.1 Deltaproteobacteria bacterium
CTGTGGGAGGCGTCATAGACCTTGGAAAGCCTGTCGCGTATCTGGGTTCCTTCGCCGGCTTCCATCATCATCAGTTCGGTAAAACACATGATGCCGGTAAGGGGGTTATTGAGCTCATGCGCCACGCCTGAGACAAGCTCGCCGAGGGATGAGAGCTTGTCCGACTGCATGAGTTTTTGCGTCAGCATGCGCTCATTGGTAACGTCCTTTATGTACACGACGGCCATCTTTTGGGCGTCGCCTGCGGCGATGAGCGGGAAGGTGTGCCACATCAGCACCTTGCCGTTGGGCGCGGTAATCTCCACTTCAAACGGCACCGCGGCGTCAATCGCCTTCTTTACAGGGCATCCGTCCCTTGGTTCGCCCATGCCGAAAAAGGCGCAGACGTCCTTTCCGAGGATCATCTGCTCGTCGGCGCCGAAGGCGCGCATGAAGTGCCTGTTGGCCTCCATGATGCGGCGGTCGTAGTCAACGAGCAGGACGTGATCCTGTATGCCGTCGTATATGAGCCGCAGCTTGTCCTTGGTCTTCTTGAGTTCCTCCTCCTCGCGTTTGATGACGTTGTTTGCGGCCTTAAGCTCGGAGTTTCGCTTGTCAAGGTCCTCGTTTAAGATCCTCAGTTCCTCGTTTATGGAGTGCAGTTCCTCGGTCTGGCTCTGCGTCTCCTCATAAGCCACCTCAAGCTCCTCGTTGGTCTTCTTGAGTTCGTCGTTCACCTGGGCGTACTCCCTGTTCTTCTGCTCGATTTCGTTTAAGTAGCTGGCCTTCTCCTCCTCGCGTTTCAACACCTCGTCAAGCATCGAGTTGAAGGTAACGGCAAGCGACGCTATCTCGTCTTTGGCGTCCTTGCCGCCGCTTACATCAAGCCTTGCCGCCGCGCTCCAATCTTTGTAGTTGCCGAGTTTTTCCTTGAGGGATTTGAGCGGCCGCGTAATCCTGTTGGTCAGGAACATGGCGGCAATGAGGCTCATGACGATGCCGAGCACGGTTATGGCCGCGATTACGGTCTGCGTCTGCCTCTGTATGGCCCAGAGCTTGTCCTTTGACATGCCCACGTCAATGGAGCCTATTATGCCGCCTTTTGCGTCCCGTATCGGCTCGAACATGGAGATGAAGGTCGTATCCGGCATGTTGAGTTCCATGAACGCCGATTTGCCGGATGAGATCAGCTTGAGCGCCTCAATGGGCAGGTTCGTGCCGGTAAGCTGTCTGCCAGCGCCGTCGGTCAGGTTCGTTGCTATGCGCGTGCCTTTGTATGTGATGGTGGTGAACATGCCCGGCAGTTTGTAGGCCACCGTGTCGGGTATGTAGACGTCGTTGTTTATGGCGTCTCCGGTGATTATCGCGCCTATGGTCCTGCGTTCGGCGTCTTGCACCGGCGTAACCACCATCAGCGCCAGCACGTCGGCCGGTTTGTTCCCCTCCTGCACATCGCGCAGGCGCATCTTCTGCCGGAGTTCGTTGCCTTCGCGTCTTAAAAGGTCTTGGTGTATGACCTCTGTCGCGGTTTGCGGCTCGCCAAGCGCGACCGCCCGTTGTACAAGCCCGTTTAGATCAACCTTGTCCCCCGATATATCCGTGTTCAATCTGGCGATCACGCGGCCGTCCTTGTCAACGACGGTCCAGATGTCCACGTATGGGCGCATTTCGTGCCAGTTGCGCATCATCTTTTTCAGGTATGCCTTGTCGCGTCTCGCCACGGCGGATTTTATTTCCTCCATGGAGGTGGCCTGGAGCATGCCGTAGCGCATCTGGTCTCCGTGCACGTAATACTCGGTAAGCGCAGCCTTCAGCCCTATGGCGAGCTTTTCCTGCGACTCCTTCAAAAGACGCGCCTCGATTACCCTGTTCGAGATGTACGCGAGGAGGAGCATCGGGATGAGGATGACGGACAGGAAGGCAATGGACATCTTTACGCCCATTGACCTGTTAGATATTAGTTTTGTGATTGACCGGTTCATTGTTTTATATCTCCTATCCCCAACGGGGAGAGGGAGTTAAGAGATTCCTTTTTCATCCTCTCCCCGTTGGGGAGAGGACAGAGGTGAGGGGGCGCTTCAACTCCCCCTTCACCCCGCGCCGGGGAGACTCCTATCTTGCGCGATCTTGCGGTAGATGCCAAGTCTTCCGTCTATGCGCTCATAGCGGCCCGCAAAGGCCGTAGGCACTATCTCTGCCCTGCCCATGACGAGCAGTCCGCCTTTTTTGAGAGAATAGTCCAATTTGGCAAAGGCCGACCCCTGCAGCGCCTTGTTGAAGTATATGAACAGGTTTCTGCAAAACAGGATGTGAACGTTCGGTATCGGATGGTTGGTAACGATGTCAAGGACGCCGAACTTCACGTGGTTACGGATATCGTAACCGATTCTATTGTGTCCGCCCTGAAGCCTGAAGTGTCTTTTCCACGTGTCGGTGTCAACGTTATGGAGCTGTTCCATCCTGTAGACCCCGCGTCTGGCCTGCTCTATGGCGTCCCGGCAGATGTCGGTTGCAAATACCGTGGCGCGCCTCATAACATCGGGGCCGAGCGTCTCGGAGAGCATGATGGCGATGGAGTACGGCTCTTCGCCGTAAGCGCAGCCGCAACTCCATACGCGGAGTTTTTCTGTGCTTGGAGGAGCCTCCCGCAGCAGTTTTTTGAGCGCTGTAAAGACCTCCGGCTCCCTGAAGAACTCGCTCACCTGTATCGTTATCGTGGAGAGGAGTTTGTCGTACTCCGAGGGATCGCGCTCAAGCATACGGCGGTACTCGTCAAGGCTTGACGCCTGATGCGCGTTCAAGACCTTCAAAACCCTGCGCTTGAAGCTTGCGGGTTTATAGCCGGAAAAGTCCCACCCGCGTTCGGTCTTCATCATGTGGATGAGCGAGGCGAGATCGGTTTCGTTCAATGCGGCGGCAATTGTTCTTTTGTCCTCTGAGGCGATATTTCTCATGATGCGCATCCCGCCTACCCCCGAGTGTCTCTATCGGGGGTCCGTGCCTGCGTCGTTGAGAGGTGATTCGGTGGTAAGTTGTATGTCATTATACCACAATTGGCAAAAAAAGGAACAATCGTAACCTTCAGGCGGCCTTTCTTCTATGCCTCATGTACTCGATTATTCCCGGCAGGATTGAGATGACTATAATGGATAGTATGATAAGGGTAAAGTTTTTCCTGATTATTGGGATGCTGCCGAAGAAGTATCCGGCCAGCGTGAAGCTTGCAATCCACAGGACGCCGCCCGTGATATTAAATATGATGAATCTTGCGTAGGACATGCTTCCAACGCCCGCGATAAACGGCGCAAAGGTCCTGATTATCGGCACGAATCTGGCGAATATGATTGTTTTTCCGCCATATTTAGCGTAGAACCGCTCGGTCTTTTCAAGATATTCTTTTTTGAATATGCGGCTCCACGTCCCGCTGAACGCCTTGGGTCCTATGTAGTTTCCTATGCCGTAGTTGACGCTGTCGCCGAGGATCGCGGCGATAATCAGGAGTATAAGCAGGGTTTGCAGGTCAAGGGCGCCAAGCGCCGCAAGATTGCCTATGACAAAGAGGAGCGAATCCCCGGGCAGAAAAGGCGTAACAACAAGCCCTGTTTCGCAGAAGATTACCAGAAAGAGGATGGCATAAGTCCATATCCCGTATTGAGCCGTTATCGCGCTCAGGTGGACGTCAAGGTGCAGGAATATGTCAATGACGTGCTTTATCAATTCCATTGTGTCCCCCGGCGGTTTTTTTCCTTGACGGAATTTTTAAATATAAGACATAAATCCTTGCAAGTCCAGCCTTTCTTGAACGGTTATCGGTTCACCCCGTTAGAGAATCATTTTATCTAACGGGGTGAAGGTGAAAGAATAATTATCCTTTAACCGATAACTTTCTAAAACAGGTTTATCCCGTGCGCCGTAAGCACTCCGGCAACGGAGGCCGCCAGCGATATGGCCACCATAAACCAGTGCAGTCTGTTCATTCGTATGAATATGGCGTCTATGTCAACGTTCTTTCCGGGGGTCATCATGTTTGCAAGCATCTTCTTTATTACGAACGGCTCAAGCCCAAAGAGCATCACGAACCAGAAGACCCAAATGAGCGTCATGAAGGTGAGCGGTATGCCCTGGCGCGTAAACAGCAACTCCCACCATCCCATCTGAAACATCATTACGAATCCCGAAATGCCTGTTATCAGGTTGTAGACGCGGGCCATATTGGCAAACCTGTGCTCCACGCGCTGAAATAAAAGCGCCTTTTGAAGCGGGTCAGGCGTTTTTATCGCCATCGGCAGGACTATCATCGTAACAAAGGCAAGCCCGCCTATCCATAAGATAACCGTCAGTACGTGTATAACGTGCATCAGATAAAACATGTTTTGTCCTCCTTATCGCCCGTCAGTCTTTTAACATCATACAATAGTCTCATAAGAACTCTAATCTTTAATATGACGGAAATCAACTTACCTTTCTTGAAAGAAAGGTAAGCCC
>JBBTCG010000235.1:0-1154 GCA_038043305.1 Deltaproteobacteria bacterium
TTGATTTTATTACATAAATCTGGTGGAGGCGGTGGGAATCGAACCCACGTCCGGAAACGCCAAAACTCAAGCTCCTACATGCTTAGCCTGTATTTAGATCTCGCCGCCGCGCTTACTACAGGCAATCCGCGTTGCGGCAAGTCCGGTTGATCTCGCCTTTGAACCTACGGACTGAAAGCCCAAAGGCCATCCTGCTGAGTGTCGTCCTTCAAACAAGCGCAGGAAACCCGCTCAAGGACGCTAGCTGTTATTAGGCAGCTAGAGCGTAGTTGTAGTCGTTGCCGACTATGTTTTTCTGCTGGTTTAACGAGACCACAGACCTCGGCATGCAACCATGAGCACTGGACCGTCCCGTCGAAGCCGGTCGCCCCCTTGTAAATATTATATTATCTTTCGCGGATAAAAGCAAACCCTTACCTTCTAAGGGACGCGGCTAATTCGGCTCAACCCTACCCTGCACCCCGGCCACCCTGCCAAGCCCAAGCAGGTTGAAGGTCAAGTATACTATCTTTTCCTCCGGCCTCTCAGTGTATGAAAGGGCATAGCTCCAGCACTGATGCCTGTAATTAAGGCCGTAAGAGGTCTCAAGGGTCTTGTACGCAGTAACGGAGAATCGTTTAAGATATGTAATATCAACGTCATGTATAAGCGGCGAGCGGGCTGAGACCTCAAGGTAGCCGGTCTGTCCGCGGGTGAATCTGTGCGAGGCGCTGAGCTTCATGCCCTTATAGCCTGTAACGTCGGCGGAAGCGTCATAACTCGTGAACCAGTTGTTGTTTACGTCGTATACGCCCTTGGCTGTAAGCGATGCCCAAGAGGCAGGGGAAGAGCGCAACTCTCCGATTACCGGCTTAAACGGCCTTCTCTCGTCCTCGGCGACAAGCAGCTTTCGCGTGGCTTCGTTTATGTCGTAGCTTTGGCTCAGGTCAAGATATGCGTAGTTATGGTAGCGCGTCGGCTCTCCGGTCTTGCCGAACTTTCCGGTGAGCGTCATGTTCAGGCCGTAAGTAAAGAGGTTCGACTGAGCGATCGAGTCAACGGAATCAAACTTGGGCAGGTCGGTCTGAATTGCCTCTGGTATATAGCTGTACGTCAGGGTCGGCCTGATGGTGTGTCTTAGAGCCTTCATCTCCTCGAAGTCCGTGAGGTATACG
>JBBTCG010000236.1:0-6825 GCA_038043305.1 Deltaproteobacteria bacterium
ACCTCTTGTATGTACTTACCCACCGCGGCTGTGATAACGCCCTTTAGATCAGCGTACCGTTTTACGAACTTAGGGGCGCGCCCTTCAGCGTCCATGCCGAGCATGTCGTTTACGACAAGGACCTGCCCGTCGCAGTGAACGCCCGCGCCGATGCCTATGGTCGGAATCTTGAGAGAGGCCGTTATCTCCTTTGCAAGAGAGGCCGGTATCCCCTCAAGCACCATTGCGAAGGCCCCGGCCTTTTCAATGGCAAGCGCGTCATTGGCAAGAGAGGCGGCTGAGGCGGAATCCTTGCCCTGCACCTTATACCCGCCCATCGCATGCACGGACTGCGGCGTAAGGCCGATGTGCCCCATGACCGGAACGTCCATTCGAACTATTGCCTCCACGGCCTCAGCGCTTCGTATGCCCCCTTCAAGCTTTACCGCGCCTGCCCCGCCCTCTTTTATAAGCCTAACGGCGTTCGCCCTTGCCTCATCAAGTGACGCCTGATATGAGCCAAATGGCATGTCTGCAACGACAAGGGCGGCCCCGGCGCCCCTGACGACTGAGCGCGTGTGATAAACCATCTCATCCATCGTAACCGGCAGGGTCGTGTCGTATCCGGCCTCGACCATGCCGAGCGAATCGCCTACTATTATGAGCGGTATGCCCGCGTTATCCAGCAGCACGGCCATCTGAAAGCCGTAGGCCGTAAGCACGGGAATCTTTTTCCCCTCGGCCCTCATCCTTAAAATGTCCGGCACGGTCGTCTTTTTCATAGTCGTCTCCAAGACTCAAACGGCCTTCCGTACCGACGGGAAGGCCGCCTCTGGCAAGCATTGCGCGTCAATAGCCTATCTCGTCTTTGACGCTATCGGCAAATAATGCTGCGCCCCGCCGCGAAGCGTCCGTATCTCCCTGACAAGGCCGGACAGGTCGTCCTTGTTGTTTACAAAGTCTATGTCCGTGGTGTTCACCACAAGGAGCGGCGTTTCGTTGTAATAAAAGAAGTACCTGTTGTACGAATCAACGAGTTTTTCAAGGTACTCCTCTTTTATCTGTTTTTCGTAGTCCATGTTCCTCAAGCCTATGCGCTCAAGGAGCACCTGCGTCGAGGCCTGAAGGTATATGACGAGGTCCGGCTTGGGTATCCTCGTGTCGAGAAGCCGGTACACCTGCTCGTAAAGGCCGAGTTCGTTTTCGTCAAGGTTTAGGTACGCGAATATCCTGTCCTTGGCAAAGAGGTAGTCGCTCACGACGGTTGCGTTGAAAAGCTCCTGCTGGAGCATGTCCTTTTGCTGCTGATACCGGGAGAGGAGGAAAAAGAGCTGGGTCTGGAAGGCGTACTTCTTCATGTCAGCGTAGAAGGAAGGCAAAAACGGGTTTGCCAGCGCCTCTTCAATGAGCGTATGGCCTGCGAGTTCCTTTGCAAGCAGGTCCGCAAGGGACGATTTGCCGACGCCTATCGGGCCTTCTATGGCGATGTAACGCGGTTTTTCCGTCATGAAAGATGCTCGATATAAAAACGGATGTCTTGACTCATACAACAGAGAGAGCGCCTGATAAGTCAAATTATCCCAGACCTGCGTAAAAGTCAAGATGTGAAGCGCGCGAGGTTGACTTGACATATCCCGGCATTTCCCCTAAAATCTCGTCATCGTCTCAAGTTTTTTCCTGAAAATCCGATAAGAAGATATTACCGTACATAGTGAGGGGATAATTACATGAAACAGTCTGATTACCTTCAGGACAATCTGGAAATTGTCAAAAGCCTCAGAAAACTACCGATACTCCAATCAATGGAGGAGAGGCACGTCAAGGGGCTGGCCAAGCTGTGCAGGATTACCCAGTACGACTCAGGGGAGACGATATTTGAAGAGGACAAGTTCGATAAGTTCCTCTACTTTCTAATCTCAGGCAAGGTGAAGATAGTCAAGAAGGGCACTGAGGTGGGCACGTTTGACAGGGTCGGCGACGTGTTCGGCGAGATGGCCGTAATAGACTCGAAGGCGAGAAGCGCGTCGGTCATTGCCGCCACGGCCGTAAACTGCCTCAAGATGGACATATCCTATCTGGAACAACTCCCTGAAAACGAAAGAGAGACCGCGGCCTATGTGGTATACCGCGTATTTTGCGACATACTGTCAACGAGACTCAGGCAAACGACGGAGGAGTTGATCAAGGCAAAGGATGAGATAAAAAGGCTCCAATCGTTGCCTCAGTAATATCCCCTGCCTCCATGACCTTCAAAAACGCATCCACCACGATCGGATCAAACTGTGTGCCTGAACACCTTTTAAGTTCCGTTGCAATCACATCCATGCCCCTGCCCTTCCTGTACGGCCTGTCAGCCGCCATTGCGTCTATCGTGTCCGCCACGCCCAATATCCTTGCAAGGAACGGTATGGCCTCTCCTTTAAGGCCGTCAGGGTAACCGGCGCCGTCATAATATTCATGATGATGCCTGATTGGGCCAAGGACATCCGCCAGTTGTTTGATTGGGGCGAGTATCTCGGCCCCCTTGCCGGGATGCTGCTTCATAACCGCATACTCCTCCGGCGTCAGAGCGCCCGGCTTATTCAATATCTCCTCGTAGGTGCCGAGCTTTCCTATGTCATGGAGGAGTCCCGCTGTTTCAAGGGTCTTCATATCCTTTGCATCCAGTCCCATGCGTTCTCCTATGAGCATGGCATAGTGCGTAACCCGCTCGGAATGGCCGCTTGTCCACGTGCTCTTGGCGTCTATGGCCTTTGAAAGCGCCTTGATCGTGGAAAGAAAGAGCGCGGAGAGGTCTGAAACAAGTCTTGCGTTTTCAAGCGCGACCCCTATCTGGCTCGCAAGCGTTTCAAGGGCTGAAAAATCATCGGGCCCGAACGCGCCTCGTCTTTTAGCCCCGACGCTCAATATGGCGGCCACCTCGGCCTTTATCACTATCGGAAGCCTTATATGCGACGTAAACCCTGCGTCGGCAAACATCTTATCCAATCGAAGGAGGCCGGCCTTATCCGGCATGAATTCTTCAAACTGCGGCATCCCGGTTTCAACCACCTCGCTGGCCGAGGTGTCCGCAAACGGCACGAATGTCCCATAAGGCATGTCTATGCCAAAGCCGGCATGATAGACAAAACCGCCTCTTTCCCTGTCAACCATTGCAACCGTGGCCCTGTCGCACGAAACGAGGCGCGATATGAGCCTCGTTACCGTGTTGAGTATCTCGGATGATTCGAGCGTTGAGAGCATGTTCGTGTCTATCTCATGCATGGTGGAGATGGTCTGAATCTTCCTCGCAAGCTCAATGCCCCTCTGAACCGCGTCAGCGTACATCCGGGCCTGCTCAACGGCCATTGACACCTGTGCGATTATCCCGTTTATCACGCTCATGTCCGCCTCAGTTGCAGCCTGGGCTGACTCGTAACAGGCTATGAGCATCCCAAGAGGCGTTGTCTTGCTCTTGAGAGGAATAAGGCGATGGGCAACAAACCCCGGCGGACAAGGAAACCGTTCGTCGCCTGAGCCGGTAATGACGACGCCGTTGCCGTCAAAGGCCGCCTTTACAGGGTCAGCCTGTCCAGACAGGTTTCTTGACAAAAAGTCCGGCAGATCCGTTTTTTTGACGGCATGGGCGCCAACCGGCCTGAATGAGTCCAGGTTTTTCTCATAAAGATATGCAAGGCACCCTTGCGCATTGAGTGCGGCGGAGACGGCCTTTGTTACCTCAATCATTAGTTTTTCAACGTCCGTCTTGTGCGCCGCGGCCTCGGCTATTGATAAAAGGCTTGCGGTGGTACGCATCTGGCGTCTAAGCCGCTCCTGCATCTGCCTCGCAACGGTTATATCCTCAAGGATGTTGAGCGAAAAAAGGTATCCTCCTCTTTTGTCCGTTATCGGATAATACTTGACCTTGAAAACCCTGCCTTGGACATCCAGCGTCCTCTCAGCCCCGCCCTGTTTAATGTTTTCCGCGCTCTTCATTACCTCGGAGCAGACGTCAAAGGGCTTAGCCATCAGCGGGAATACCTTGTAATAAGGTTGGCCGATAAATTCAGCCGCACTCTGTCCCGCAAGACGCGAATATGCGGCATTTGCCCTCACGAGATGGAAGCGTGCGTCGTGTATGAAGAGCGGATCAATGACGGCGTCAAAGGTGGCCTGCCACTGAAGCTCGGCCTTTTTGACCTCAGCGGACGTCTCGCTAAGGTCTTCAAGGAGAAAGAGCATGGCGGCGGACGAGTCCCTGAAGTCCTTCTCGCGCTCCCTTGCCTTTTCGCACTCGGCCTTTAGCGAGGCAATTATCGCGTCTTTATCGTCTGTAATGCCTTCGTAATGGGTCATCCTTTGTCCGCCGTCTTTTCAAGGTCAAGCAGCGCAACTCTTTCCCTGAGGGAGCGCACTTCCTTTCTCAACTCCTCCATCTTAAGTTCCCTTCCGACCATAAGCCTGTTCATGCGCTCAAGATCATCGAGGGTGCGGTTTTTCTCAGTCTCTTGGGCCTTGCGATCCGTTATGTCCCTTATGATGCCGAGGGCGTTCCATACCCCGTTCATGTTTACAGCCGTTATGGAAATCTCTATCGGAAATTCCGTGCCGTCCCTGCGGAGCGCCTCCAACTCAAGGGTCTTGCCTATGACCTTGCCCATGCCGGTCTCGAAAAAAACCTTCAAGCCTTCATGGGCCGGGGGTTTATAACGCTCAGGGCATAGAAGGTCGTGCACACTCTTTCCGACGGCCTCTTCAAACGTGTACCCAAAGAGCCTTTCGGCCTGTTTGTTCCAAAGATATATCTTATCGTCCGGCTCAATGGCTATGATGGCGTCTGTCGCGTACTCCATGACGGCCATGAGCCTTTCCTCGCTCTCCTTGAGAAGCCGCGTCCGTTCAATAACCTTTTTTTCAAGCGTTTTGTTCTGACTGACCATATGCTCATAGCCTGAGAGTATAAACCTGAGCATGGCCGCACGCGAAGCGGTTATGGTAAACACCGTGCCATTGTAGTCCATCTCCACGCATCTTTCGCCGGGCCTGTTGTCGAGCCGGCCATGGTTTATCGTTATGGCTCTCACTTTTACAAGCATCTCTTCATCGTCATAAGGCTTGGGCAAGTAGTAGTCCGCCCCCGCTGAAAGCCCTTTTAGCATATCTTCGGCGCCGGAGAGCGCGATGAGCAGCATGACGGGTATATCCTCCGTGCCTTTATCTTTTTTTATTAACCGGCACATCTCAAAGCCGTCCATCATTGGCATGACGGCATCGGATATGATTAATGCCGGAGTCTCCTTTAGAGCCGCTTCAAACCCCTCCTGCCCGTTTGAGGCAGTGGTAACCTTGTATCCGCTTCCCTCCAATAGTTCTCTGAGAAGCGCGGTCTCAAGGGCGCTGTCCTCCACTATGAGGATATGCGCCTTCGTGTTGGTCGCATTTTTATTCTCGTCCATGAACGCACCAATACCTTTTGAATATGTGCCGCAACGCAGGTTATTCGCGGATGAATATTCAGGATGCAAGAACTACGGTTGGCTGCGGATGAAGGACGTTACACGGGATGTCAAGACAAGAGGGGATATTTCTTCAAGAACGTCTTTATTGGATATTATATAACTTGACACGGACATGTCAAGATTTCTCGTATAGAGCCGTGTGCGTCGAGGGAAATTAGGGACTCTAATTTCCTAAAAAACAACGGTCGCCCTGATAATCAGGGCGACCGTTGTATTCCACATTTTCAACGAGTTAGAGAAAACCTGAGTATTTGTAAAATAGTAAGGGAGTTTTACAGTTTTTTTGGTGTCCCGTCCATCGCCGACAAAAACCGCAGGGCTAAGCCCGATGGGTGAAGCAAAGCGCACCCCTCAAAAATATGTTGGGTCTGCTGCGCTTGACCTAACAACTGACACGGACATGTCAAGACCTACCTTTCTTGAAAGAAAGGTAGGTCCCCCGATTAAAACATTCGGGGGCAGGCTCCGAACTTTAATTGGGAATAAACAGCAGGGCTGACGAGAACTCATATTGCCCATCATCTTTCTTGAAATATCGAATGCCCTTACATCCTTTATAAAAAGGTTCTCTCAAACTCTCTCTAAAAAAATAAGTGGTTTAGTCACCTGTCATCTACCGCAATCCAGATGGGAGCTCCCCAAAGCTCCAACTCTTTTACCACCTCATTGGCGGCTGTATCCACAATCACAAGGGCGCCCTCCCTCCACTCGCCCCTTACGACATATAGATATTTGCCGTCGCCGGACAGCGCTATCCGCATGGATTCTTCGCCTACCTTGATTTCCTTTACAACCTTACGGGTCCCGCTGTCTATGACAGAGACCGTATCGCCAAATCTGTTATTGACATATACAATATCCCCTGCTGGGGAGACAGCCACCGCTATCGGGGCATGACCCACAGGGATATGGTCTACAATCCTATTATTCCTCATATCAATTACCGAGACCCTCGAATGGTCATTTGCAAAATAGGCGAACCTGTTGTCCGGGGCCGCAACAATGCCGAATGGATGTTCGCCAACGGACTTGAGCGTGGATAGCGCCAGGTGGGTCGAGGCATCAATGTAGGTTATGCTCCCTGCAAGATAGTTGGTGACATAGGCGAACCTGCCGTCCGGGGTGAATGCGGCCATTGCCGGCTTCTCCTCCACCTTAATCGTCCTGATAACGGCGTTGGTCTTCATATCTATAACATAAATGTCATCCGAATAGGTATTGGTCACATAGGCAATATCCTCCTTTGGGGAGAGCGTAACGGCATAGGGACCCAGACCCACGGGTATCTCCTTTACAACCTTATCCGTAAGTGTGTCTATGACCGACACACGCCCCAACCCCCGGTTGC